>CATJBQ010000116.1 GCA_949738465.1 uncultured Lachnospiraceae bacterium | reverse complement strand
GATCCGGTTCACAACGATACTTGCATCAAGAATTATCAAGGATGCCGTTGTCCCACTGAATCATGCAGACAGGGAAAATGTTCTCTGCATTGATGATTCCATGTTTGAAAGAAACCGCTCCAAGAAGGTGGAACTTCTTGCAAAAACTTACGACCATGCAAAACATGCCTATAAGTTTCTCTAAAATCCGTCTGCTTTCTTTTTCCAATTCTGGAAGATTGGTACTATGTCAAGAAAAAGTACAAGTTAAACGTGGACTTTTTGTCGGATTAATGGAATCCTATTCCAACATTTTCCGAAATCATGTCTTCCAGATCATCCAATCCGGTCAGCATCTCTTCGCGGAACTCCTGGATCCGTTCCATGATCTCTTCCAGCAGATCACGCAGATCTTCTCTTTCCTGGATCAGTGTCTCCACGTTTTTTGACTTCATCCTGCAGTACCTCCTCTCATTTTTTCTATTTCACTCCCTTGCTCCGCTTTTCACAACAGCGCTTAACCGGTTCCCTGTATCTTCGCTTCCATCCTGGCCAGATACTGTTTTTCATATTCGCTGGGAGAGCGGTATCCACAATGGCTGTGGATCCTTACTGTATTGTAGAACGCCTCTATATATTCAAATACAAGTCTGTATGCATGGTTGTAATCTATGATGCGGAACCGGCTGATCCATTCCCTCTTGATCAGTGCGTGGAAACTTTCTATGCAGGCGTTGTCCCATGGGCAGGCTTTCGCCGAATAACTGCGTTCCATGCCTTTGGTCGCTTCTTCATAGTCCCCGCAGGTATACTGCACTCCACGGTCGCTGTGGATGACCAGCGGCTGTAACACATGCCGTTCCTCTTTTGCCTTTTCCAACGCCTCCAATACCCATTTTGTTTCCAGCGTCTCCCCCAGTGTCCAGGAAATGATCTTCCTTGAATACAGATCCATAATGCTGACCAGGTACACAAAGCCCCCGTAGGTCCATATGTAGGTGATGTCCGTACACCATGCCGCATCCGGCCTTTCCGGCTGGAAATCCCGGTCCAGTATGTTTTTTAACCTGCTGCTGAGATCAGGATCCCTTGTTGTCCGGGTTATGTGTTTCCTGTAACATGCCCGGAGCCCGATCTCCTTCATATACTTCCCCACAGTCCTCCCGCTTACTCTGTCGCCCTTCTGCCGCATCTTTGCAGCTATCTTGGGAGCCCCATAGATCTCATGCGAACCCTCATAGATCGTCCTGATCTCTTCCATCCGCTGCTCTTTTTTTAGCTGGCTGGCAGATGGCGTGTGCTTCCTGAAAGCGTTATAGCCGCTCCTTGAAACGCCTAAGATCCTCAACACCCCGCTGACATTCAGACGGCGTTTCCCTTCTTCCTTCAACCGTTCTTCTTCCCTCTCGGTTGCTTGGAAGATAGCCCGTGTCAGTTTCCCAGGATGCCGATGGCTTTTTTTAGTATTTCAAGCGCATCCTTTGTGTCCCTGAGTTCTTTTCTCAGCCGGGCGTTTTCTTTCTCCTCATCGCTTGCGTAATTCCCGGAGCCACGCGTGGGTACTTCCCCGGCGTTTTCTTCTGCCGCCTTTACCCAGCTGCGGATGGCATTGCGGCTTATCCCGAGGTTCTCTGCACATTTATTCCATCCAAGATCCTTATGCGCAAGGTAATACTGTACTGCATTTTCCTTAAACTGCTTATCAAATCGTTTACTCATGGGAAATCTCCTCCTGTATCCGTTTCTATTATACAGCTATTTTTGAAATCTGCCATGTTTAACTTGTACTATTTATATTCTAACACCAAACCCCGCCCAGAAGCAGCATCGGCAGACATGCGCCAAAGGCAGCCCTTCCTACCGGCACACCCAGAGCACGGGCAATGGCGATCTCCTTTTTCCTCTGCCAGAGATATAGGAAGGCAGCCGCTCCCAGGGCCACCGCCAGTACCGCCCCAAAGATCAGAAGACTGTAAAACGCTCCCTGGCGGATCTCTTTTGCAGCCTCATAAAAGCTGTCCCAGTTATTTTCCACAAAGGAGATCGTGATCCCCTTTTCCTTAAGCGGCTCCTCCAGCTCCTGTATAAATGCTTCCTTATCCTTTGGAGAGGTAAGCACGAAGCTGAACGCATATGCCATGACTTCCTTGGGATTCACATACTCCTCGGGCAGGCAGCTATCCGGAAGATAGAGATAATTGCCCCCGAAGCTGGGCCAGTAGCTTCTGGCGGGTTCCCCATAAAGCCTCCCGTAAGTTCCTACAATCTCAAAATCCTCCGTCACCTTTTCCCGTGTCTCCCAGGTTTCCTCCTCCGGGCTTGTCACATATCCCCAACGGAAAAGCTCTGCGTCCCGCAGCGTCAAGGTCAGCGTGTCGCCCACATGAAGTCCCCGGATCCGCGCAAATTCCTTTTCCACAACGCAGACCCTGCGTCCCTCCTCCTGGTCCTGCCGATCCAGCCACCGGCCTTCCTCCAGGTAGAAGTCCCTGGCGTTCTCCTGCACGGCGGGCCAGGCGCTCATATCGACAGCGGTGGTCGCCAGCATCGCATGACGGTTCCGCTCCTGGGTCATGGCATTTTCATCGATGTACTCTGCCGCCACCCTTTCGTCCGGCTCCCCTTCCCGAAACCATATGCCTTCTTCCAGCTTTTTCAGCTTGAAATACATGCTATTCCCGCTCCAGCCGCCAGAATATCCGTCATAATAGCATTTTATGAGATAAGTTCTGCCCACCTCCATGTCGGCCGCGTTCTGGCCCTCCCCCGCCCTGGGACGCCAGAAAATATGGATCTGCTTTCCCGGCTCCGTATATTCGGGATATCCGTATACCGCTTCTTTCAGCACAAGGTCGTATTGGTACGTCGGTATCCTGTTCCGGACCGTTTCCTTTTTCTCCGTCACCTCCGCCCACACCAGGATATCGCTGATTTCAAGCTGAAATCCCAGCTCAGGCCCCCTGATGCTTGAGATACCGTCTATATCCGCGTTATAAAGCCCCGAAAGCACGGCCCCCGCACAACGGTTGATATCCACATAGCCCACGTAAGGACTTTCTTCCACCAGGGAAACGCCCTCCGTGACATCGCCGTCCTGGGAGGATAAGCTTCCGATCATCTGATAGCCTGCCTCCACCTGGTCAATCCCGCGGCTCACCGCCAGGTATTCCACGGTACGCAACAGGAACCCGAAGGCGGACGCAGTGAGCAGCGCCAGCAGGAGCAGCAGGCCGGTTTTTCTTCTTATGACTGATTTCCAGAATAGTTTTGCTTCCAATGGGAGGGCCTCCTTTTTCTTTGTGGAGGGGGAATCATTCTACGATGTCCCTGGCCTTTGCTGTTTCATTCCTCTGTAAATACAATCTGCTTTAACATATCAATATTATAATCGAAAGAAATCAAAAGTACAACTATGAAAACCAGCACCATAAGCTTCTTGCCATGCATAAAAGCAGGGCAGTGGACTCCTTGAAAATCCTAGTCCATTACCCTGCTCAAACATTTATCCCATATACTTTTTTCTACTCTCATCAGAAAAATCCCAACATCTTACCACCCCAATAAACCAGCCCCAACACCCAGCTCGTAAAGATCCCATACAAGATCACCGGCCCTGCGATCGTAAAAATCTTACACCCAATCCCGAAGACCTGCCCCTCCTTCTGAAACTCCACCGCCGGAGCAGCCACGGAATTGGCGAATCCGGTAATCGGTACCAAAGCGCCGGCCCCGCCCCATTTTGCAATGGAGGGGTAAATGTTAAGTCCCGTCAGGAGAACGCTTGCCAGAACCAGGAGCATGCTACACCAGGAACCCGCCGCTTCCTTGTCAAGCCCCATATTTCCGGCTACATTTAAGATCATCTGTCCCAGGCAGCAGATGATGCCGCCCACCAGGAAGGCCTTTGCCATGTTGGCCCACAGACTGTGGGTGGGGGTAACCTCTTTCACATATTCATTGTACTTCTGGTTCCGTTTTTCCTGTATCTGTTTTTCATTTTCCATGATAATTCTCCTTTTTTCGTACTATGCACTCAGCCGCCGGTTTTGGGCATATGGTTTGCGTAAAAATAAAGCGCTCCCGCCAGCTTTCCCAGAGCCATGGCCACCAGCGTCCACTCCAGGCCAAGCTTGAGCTTCGCCCGCCGAAACAGGATGGGAAAGGCGTTTAAGATCTCCGCCAGGGCAACCGCCAGGGCGCCGGTGTAGATGCCGGACGCTAAGCCGAACGCACACAGGAGGATCCCTCCCAGCGGGACCTTTAAGGAAAACACCGACACCAGGACGCCGAAAACGCCGCCCAGCAAAATAGCATGCTCATAGACCAGCACATATTTTGAGGTATGGGTCTTTCCGGCCAGGCGCGGTACGATGCCTATGGTAATCATAAATGCAAATACCGCCGCCGACACCGCAAGGCCGCTAGTCAGGCCGATAAACCCCAGAAAAATCTCCTTAATCCACATCGATATTTGTGCCCTTTCTGCTGCTGTTTTCGATGAAGGTAGAGTCTACATCCTGCTCGTAGAGACGCATCTGTACCTGCATCGGCGTGGGATCGTGGGTGACTTTTTTCCGTCCGATATGGTTAAAAAATACCAGAATGCCAAGGGCGATCCCGATGGAGTAGCAGATTTCCAACTGGGTAAAACCGGAGCTTTCCCGGCCCATCACCTGAAAATAAAATTTTGCAAACACATCCGATACGCCCACATCGTTGTTGAAGGTCATAATGGTAAAGGCCGACCCGAAAAAAATAAGGATACAGACGATCACCGCCTTGGCAATTTCCAGCCATTTCGATTCCTGGTTGGGAATATATTCCACCACAAAATCCGTTTCTCCCTCGTTCTGGATCTGAAGACTGGGATACTCCTTTCCAATCAGCTCCAGAATTTTTAAAATAGAAAAAACCTCCTGCTGCGCCTTCTTCTTCCTGCCGGAGGACTCATGGAAGGTATGCACCCGCAGCGTTTTCAGGCGGTTGACCACCGGCTGGTTTGCGCAGGTCATACTGGCGATATCCTTAAGCGCCACCTGCGGCGTTTTCACCACAATGTTCCGATCGATTTTGAGATAAAGAATGTCGCTCATTTTAAGCCTGCACCTCTCCCACGAAGCTGCTTCCCACAGCGGCGGCGCCCACCATGGCCTGTGCGTTTTCATACCGTTTCACCAGTGTACCCTCGTGAATCTCTGTTTCTTTCTGCACATAATTGAGATAATAAAAAATGCCTCCCACAATGGCGATAATCACCACGGAAAGAAGGCAGATCCGATAAATCTTATGTCCCATGCCTGCACATCCTTTCTTGTATATTCGTTCACACATAGGTTGCGCAGGCTGGGAAAAATTATACGATTCTATTTTAAATATTGTACTGCAATACGGTTTTCCGGCTTTACATCACAAAAATAAATCACGATTAAAAAAATCCATTCCAGAGGCTTCATCAAAATATATACCACGTCCGCCGCAAAAGGGGAACGGATCAGCTTCGCAACAGGAAATCCATAGGTATCGTAAAAATGGCGCAATGCCCGATGGATGCGGGGCGTGTGTTCCTCTAAAATCTGCTCAAAGGCATTGGCAATACAAAGCTGCCGGTTGACGATCACCGGATGGCCATGACGCAGCCCGCGGCGCAGGGGCTTTACAAGCCTGCGGTGGCCACCGGCTGCCACCGTACACAGATAATGCTCATCGTAAAAAAGGTTGGGCGGCGCCTCCTGCATGGACAGACGCCAGTCGCTGGTCTGGGTAAAGGCGGCAATGGCCGCATCGGGGCTTTGGCCAAACAGCATCAGAAGCAGAAGCAGGATTCCCAGAAGCGGCGCCATCGCAATCAGTCCCGCCACCGGCCAGTTGGCAGAATTCATCAGCCAGTCATTGCAGGCCCCCAGAAAACGGTTTTTAAAAACCCTCTGTTCCTTCTGCTCAAGCTGTCTCCACTGCACCACCAGCACATGGATGCGTTCTGCCGCCAGCAGGATACAGTTAAAGGGATACAATCCCAAAACCAGATCGTCGATGGCAAGCCCGAAATCCTTTCCGGTAAGCTGGATGCACCAGACAACCGCCAGAAGAATTCCAATATACATGGCCCCGATGCCCACAACCGCCACCAGGGGCGGCATCCTGCGAAGGGGTACCAGCCTAAGGACCAGATACCCCAGGGCCGCCACGGCAAATAAGGCCCATATCGTAGGCTGGGCCCAGGTGGCAAGGGGCGTATGCCGCTGCTGGTTGTATAGCTGCTCCCACCAGTCCGCGTCAAAGCTGATATTGCAGAACATGCTGTAGAGAGCGGTGTAGATTGGGCCCAGCACCAGTGTCAGGATCTCCGCCACAATCCGCAGCACCCGCATCTTCCCCTTTGGAAACGATAAAAAACACCAGAGCGCATTCCCGATGGTCAAAAGCAACGGCAGCACCAGAAAGATTCCAAGCATAAAAAAAGTGATCCCGTATCCCAACAGTCTTGAAATTCCCTCCATCATGCTTCCTCCTCCCCATCCTGCCTCCATTCCAGAAGATCGCCGGGCTGACAGGAAAGAGCCTCGCAGATCCGGTTCAATGTCTCCAGCTTAATGGCCTTTGCCTTGCCGTTTTTTAAAATCGAAATATTCGCCATGGTGATGCCCACCCTCTGGGACAGCTCGCTGACCCGCATCTTGCGCTTCGCCAGCATCACGTCGATATTCACAACAATCATCACACATCTCCTCCTTAAATCGTCAGATCGTTTTCTTCCTTTAAGCTGGCCGCGTTCTCAATCAGCTTAGATAGGGCGCTGCACAGAACGCCGATCCCCACCGCCACGCACAGGATAAAGAAAATCACCAGAAATCCGGCGGCATTGAGATAGTGGAGAACCATCAGAAAAATCGTTCCTCCCAGGATCAGTGCCGCCGCCACAAATGCCAGAATGCCGATATGCCGCATGGATCTGGCGTTTTCCCGGCAGAAGCTGTCGTCACGGCCAATCCGGGTACAGATCCGCCAGAACTCCCATAGCGCCAGATAGCACAGCAGGGCGATCACCCACATGCCCACGGTTCCCGGCCACCGCAGCCAGGAAGTCTCCCTCTCTGCCAGAGACATCTGCCAGATCAGGACCGGAACGTAAAAAAAGAAAAAGAAGGATCCCACAGCCGCCACACACACCGTAAAAATCTTCAATGCCCTTGCAATCGTACTTTGCTTCATAAAAAATACCTCCATAATCATATGATCTCTTATGGAGGTATTTTACATCCCTTTTCACGGAATGTCAATATATTTTTATTGTAATTCAATAAATTTTTATTGATTATATTTTTTTTAGCACGCGGACATGGGATTTTAGGATCCCATAATACCGGGCGCCCTTTTTGTGTCCGAAGGCTTCTGCCAGCGCCTGGAAGATCCCGTTGCGGTCGCCGGCGGTGTATTTATTGATAATACCCCGGATCCGGTCCGGATCTGTCAGTTCTTCCTTATGGTATTCGAAAATAACCTTTAGGTAATTTTCCACCCGGGCATTCCGGTCCGCCAGATAAATCTTCCGGAGCTGTAGCTGGAACTCCTGGTTTTCCTTTAGGAAATGGTACACCTCCCGGCCGTCCTCGGCGCCCAGCAGAGCTACCAGAGACTCGTGAACCAGCTCATGCCTGCTCATGGATATGGAACGGCAGATCCCCAGAACACTGGATACCGGAATGCTCTTTTCCTGTTTTTCTGCCTGGGCTTTTCCACCCTCTGCCTGGCCCTGGGCTTTTCCGCTTCCCGGATCGCCCTGCTCATGTCTCTTACCGCCTTCCGGCCGGCTCTGGCCAGCATCCTGGGGCTTTCCATTCCCTGCCCCGTTCTGGATGCCATTCTGGAGCTTGTCGCTTCCCGAACCGCTCTGGCCAGCGTTCTGGGACTTTCCATTCCCCGGTCCGCTCTGCACGCCGTTCTGGTTCTTCCCATTCCCCGGCTGACCTTGCACGCCGTTCTGGTTCCTTCCATTTCCCGAAACGCTCTGGCCGCCGTTCGGATTCTTCCCATTTCCCGGCTGGCCCTGCGCCGCATTCTGGCCCTGGCTCTTCTTTTTCTTCTTCCTGGGCCGTCTGCGCTGCCTGTCCGGCGCATCCTCCAGCACGATTTTCTCCTGCACCTCCGTCAAAGGCGCTTCCTCGCTGCAGGAGGCGCCCTTGATCCGGCTGACCTGCTTGCCCTCCTGCACCCAGTACTTGATGGCCGCATCAAAACCGGTATCGTTGGACACGATTACAAAAGTCGCCCGGGGCTTTTTACAAATCAGAAAGCCCAGACGGGACACCAGTTGAAAATCCAGCCCGTTGGTGCCGGTAAAGCATTTTTCCCAAGTGAGGTTATTCTGAAAATCCGCCATCAGGGAAGCGCTCTCCGTGGTAAAATGGGGACTGTTTTTGGTATGGAACACGATGACCTGATCCCGCCGCCCCAGCTTGGGCAGCAGCGGCACCCAGGCATCGTTCACATTCTCACTGTCCACCAGATATATGGTCTGTTTCATCATCTTCTTTCATCTCCTTTGGCAGATAGTCCTGCAGATAATTGTGCATCCTGTCTGCCTTTTTTTCTTCTAAATCCTGCTGTATCTGCCGGTTGGCAGCCTGTACCTCCTCCCAGAGGCCCTGGGCCGACATGCGCACCGCTCCCTGGCCCAGAATGATCACCTGCTCCAGCCCGTCGGAGGTGGCCACCGTCACCTTCGCTTTCCGCCCGATCTCATGGGTCACCTTCTCGATATACTGGTCCGCCGTCTCCGCTTCCTTTGTATACACCACATGGATGTTATGGTATTTCTGGGTACTCCCGGGATTTCCCGCCACCTTGTAGGCATCAAAGACCAGGATCAGGACATTTTTCCGATACCCCTGGTAATTGCACAAAACATCCATCAACTGATCCCGGGCCGCTCCCAGATTACTCTGGGCCAACTGGGCCAGATGTGGCCAGCCAAATATAATATTGTAGCCGTCCACAAGCAGATACTCCTTCGCTTCCTTTGGAAGCTTCGCATATTTGGGATCACCGCCGCCGGAATAGGTACGTGTCCTCGCTTCCTTCTCTCCGCCCGGCCGCTTCCAGCCCCGGCGTTCCTGTCCGGCTCCCCCGTAGGTGCGGCGGAAAATCTCTTCCAGCTCCTTTGTCTCCCGGTATCCGGCATCATAAGAGGCCCCGGCGTCGTCCTTCTCCCGGACGGATCCGGCCCGGAGGCCCTCCGGATTACTTCCCGGTCCATCCTCCCAAAAATCCTCCGGGGCGGGATCGCCCAGCCCGGATCCGGCCATGCCGGCACGGCCTCCGCCGCCGCAAAGCCGTCCTTCCAGGTGCATGTAGTCGTAGACCTGGTCCCAGCTTACCACAAAACCGGCTCCATGGGCGCAGAAAACCGACCCGGCGGGATTTTCCAGATCCTGGGCCCAGTCGTAGGAAGACCTGGCAATCACTTCCTCCTGGTTATGGCAGGGAGCATACCCCCGGGGGGTACAGCTTATACGCCCCCGCCCGCCGGTGTAAGACAGCACCTGGGTCTGATAGCCCTGCATACAGGCCACCGGGGCCGTTCCTTTCAGAACCGCCGTCTCCCCCTCCAAAAAGGGTCCTTCAAAAACTGCGGACATCCGCTGCAGATCCGACATGCCCCGCCCCACCTGGGAGGCCGGCAATTCCAGCCGGAATTCATAGACCGGCTCCAGCAGGGTACAGCGCCCCATTTTCAGTCCCTGACGTACCGCCCGGTAGGTGGCCTGGCGGAAATCCCCGCCCTCCGTGTGCTTCTGATGGGCCCGTCCGGCAATCAGGGTAATCTTCATGTCGGTAATCTCGGCCCCCAAAAGTACGCCGCGGTGCTTTTTTTCCTTAAGATGGGTCAGAATCAGGCGCTGCCAGTTCCGGTCCAGAAGGTCCTCACTGCAGTCCGTGTCAAACTGCAGTCCGCTTCCCGGTTCTCCCGGTTCCATCAGCAGATGAACCTCCGCATAATGGCGCAGCGGTTCGAAATGGCCCACGCCCTCCACTGGCTCCTCAAGCGTCTCCTTGTATACAATGCTGCCCGCGCCAAAGGAAACCGGCACCTGGAAACGTTCCCGGATCAGTTCAGCAAGAACCTCCGTCTGCACCTCGCCCATCATCTGCACCTGGATACTGGCCGTTTCCTCCTGCCAGACCACACGCAAGAGCGGCTCCTCCTCCTCGAGCTGGCGAAGCCCCGTAAGCAGCCCGTGCAGGTTGGTTCCCTCCGGCGCAATCAATTGAAAATTCAGCACCGACTCCAGGATGGGCAGATGATTTCCCGCCTCCGCTCCCAGGCCCTCCCCGGCAAAGGTAGCCGTAAGGCCCGTAGCCACGCAGATCTCCCCGGCCGCAGCCTCCGGAATCGGATCATAGCTCTCCCCGGAATACCGCCGGAGCTGGTCCACCTTTTCCTCCCAGGCGCCTTCCCGGCCCCGCAGCACTTCCTTGGGCTTTAGCGTACCTCCGGTAAGCTTCATATGGGTCAGCCGGTTCCCCTGCTTGTCCCGTGAGATCTTATAGACCCTGGCGCCAAATTCCGCGGAATACGCCGGCGTCCTCCAATATTCCGCCAGCCCCTGCATCAGCTCCTCCACGCCCTTCCGCAAAAGGGCGGAACCAAAATAGCAGGGAAACACCTTCCGCTCCCAGATCATGTGGGCAATGTGCTCCGCCGGAATTGTCCCTGTCTCCAGATACTCCTCCATGGCCGCTTCCTCGCACATGGCGATATTTTCCAGACGCTCCTCCAAAAAGGAAGCCGGCAGTTCTTCTCTGCCCCAGCCTTCAAAAAAAACGCAGTTTTCCGACAGACGGCTGCGAAGCTCCTGCATCAGCCTTCCGACATCCGTCCCTGCCTGATCCATCTTATTGACAAAAAGAATCACCGGGATCTCATAGCGTCTAAGCAGCTCCCATAGCGTCTCCACATGGCTCTGTACGCCGTCGGCCCCGCTGACAACCAGTAGGGCATAATCCAGCACCTGAAGGGTGCGCTCCATCTCTGCCGAAAAATCCACATGCCCCGGCGTATCCAGCAGCGTAACATGAAAACCTGCCAGCTCCATTCTGGCCTGCTTGGAAAAAATCGTAATGCCCCGCTGCCGCTCCAGGGCGTAGGTATCCAGAAAGGTATCCCCGTCGTCTACACGGCCTGCCTTACGGATCGCCCCGCCAAGATACAGAAGGCTCTCTGCCAGGGTGGTCTTGCCTGCGTCCACATGGGCCACAAGCCCCACGTTGATATGACCCTTTGACGGATTATTTGACGAATCCCCCATCAGAAATGCCTCCTTCTTCAGACTGTCAATTCGGGAAACCCGAACTCCGCTTTGCTTCGTCCGGGTAGCGGGAAGCTCCGCCTGCCGGCTACTGCCTACGGGAAACCCGAACTCCGCTTTGCTTCGTCCGGGTAGCGGGAAGCTCCGCCTGCCGGCTACGCTTCCCTTCATTATATCATAAAAGTGGCGGTATCTGCAACCGGCGCAAAAGAATGGAAAAAACAATTATTTCTGCCAGTTCCTTACAGGCTCCCAGCCCCGGCCACCAGCCCGCAGATCTGTTCTGCCCGCCGTTCCAGCCGCAGCAATTCCTCTTTGGAACGCTCCAGGCGTTTGGACGCGGTTCCAAAGAGGCCGTCTGTCAAAAGAGACACCTTGCTATGGGCCGCAAGCTCCCGGATTGTCTGTTCCTCCTTCCCATGCAGGCAAAGATAGGGGGCAAAATCATACATCCGCCAGATCCCGACGGTGGATTTACTGATTCCGCACAAAAGCCGCAGCAGATATTTGCGGACGTCATACAATGCATGGCCCTGGGCGAGCCGCCCGGCAAAGCCGGAAAATCCATCGTAGCTGTCCCGTTCTTCCAGAATACGGTTGGTCAACTGCTCGTAGCCGCCGTATATATCCGTAAGCTGCATTTCGGAGAAAACAAGCTGATAGCGGATCAGCGCATCCAGCCGCCCCTTCTGCTCCTCCGCAAGCTCCCATTCCGTAAATAATCCCGGCTCTTTTGCAAAGGGGATGCAAATGCAGCGGATACTGGAATACATCAGCTTCAGGGATTTGATGCATTCCACCGCAAACAGATTGTCCCAGTTGCCCAGGATCTGCTCTCCTCCCGGAATCCGCTCTCCCACCGCCTTCGCCTGGGCCTGGTAGAAATCCCGTCCCTGCTCCTTATAAAAGGAAACCTGCTGCTGGAACCTCCTGTCATTGGCAATCAATAGATAGGAAATCTCCGTCAACTGCTCCAGGGAAGCATCCTGCGTCTCCAACACCAGCAGATCTACACCTCCCAGCTTGTCCAACAGCCGGGCGGCGCTGAAAGCAAAAATCCCAACGCTGGACAGGGAAGCAAAACAGGACATCTCAAGGACCGCCTCCGCCCCTGCCGCAAGCCCTTTTTGGATCCGCAGGGATTTCTTCTCCGGCGCCAGGCTTCCATTTTGCAGAAATTCTCCGCTCATCAATGCTATCAGCGGCACTTCTGCACCTTCCGTTTCCCGCAGATACGCCTCAATCCGTTTCCTGCGCGCCGTCTCTTGTGAACCGTCCGCCATAAAATCCGAAAAATAAGCTGCTCTCATATGTCCTCCTTCTTATTTGATCCCGCCTCTTAGTATAGCACAGGAAAAAAGCAGGCGCAATCGTACACGTCTGCTTTCTGACTTTTATCTTCGTCCGGTCTCAGCTTTCCTATCCCAGCCTCTCTATGGCTCGGCTATGCTATACCAGATCGGCATGCCTTCCGTCTGCCATACCCCGGTCTTTCCATCCACACGCAAAACGGTATATTCCGTAGTCTGCCTGTCTCCCTCCAGCGTCAGCAGAACCTCCAGCCTCCAGCCCTCCGTCACCCTAACGTTCTCCTGATAGACCACTCTGATCTCAGACTCCCATTTGTCCAGCGCATCCTTCTTAAGCTTCTCTTTCCCTACGATCTCCCATTGAAGCCCTTTCATGCGCTCCCAGGTGCTTTTCGCCCCTTCCTCAAAATCGCTGTCATCCTCTTGCGCCAGATTTTCTTCGATCACCTGCATGACGAAGCCCGGGTACATCTCCCGGAAGCCTTTTAGGATCTTTTCCTTTGTATCGGCCTTTCCCTGGATCATTTCCGTGAAATGGTCCACCGCCTTCTCCGGTCTCCTGCCACCCATTTTTAACACGACGACCACCGCCACAGCGATAATCACCACAACTGCCAGCGCAGCCGCGCCAATCAGGATCAGCTTTTTGGAAGATCCTCCCGCGCCCTGCCTGTTCCCCCCGGGCGTTCCCTTGCTTCCTCCCGGGGTCTGGGGCGTATAGCTGAGATTTGACACGTCCCATTTTGCATTTTGATTCGAACTCATGCTGCGTACTCCCTCCTGCCTGCCAGATTCCGTCCTCTGTTATTGAGGCTGTCCCACGGTTTCTTCCCGCCTACTGCAGCTTCTGCCCGCAGTTGACGCAGAACTTGGAATCGCCGGACACCGCCTGTCCGCAATTGGGGCAGACATTCCTGGGGGCCGCCGGGGCAGGCTGCGCCTGTTCTTCCAGCCGCTTTCCGCAAAGACTGCAGAAAACGCTGCCAACGGGCAGCTCCGCTCCACAGTTCTCACACATCACCTTGCCTTCCAGACGAAGCTTATTCTTAAAAGCATCCTTACGCTTTGCTTCTAACTGCCGCATCATACCTACGGCCTCCACGTACGGTTCCGGCACGCTGTCGGAATCCTTCATCTGCCCGTAACAGATCTGGCCCAGCCGGAAAATCTGCTGCCGAAGCTCCTCCTCCACCTGATTCAAAGCATTCATTGCCCGCTGTAATTCTGCTGGCACTTTTTTCATCTTCAGTCTCCTCCTTTTGTTAAAATATACGTAAATAGTATCATTTCTGTCGAATCATGTCAATGAAAGGGCGCTTTTTTCTCTAATCAAGTCTTGTCAGCTCCTGGTAAAATCTGGCGTAGTCCTTCCTGCCGTCCTTGGTAAAGGCGATGGCCTCCCTGGGATGCTGGTTCAAAAGGCCCGTCATCATGTACTGCAGGTCATAGCCCCACACAATTCCCTCGTCCCTAAGCCTTTGCATCTCGCTCTCCACAAACTGGAAGGCGTGATATACCCTGTACTTGGGATTTTTCAAAAATCCCAGCAGCATCTCCATGGCGCAGTTGCCGGCCCCCCGGCCCATGCCCGCGTAGGTGGCGTCCAGCCAGTCCACGCCGTCGCCCACCGCCTCCGCCGTATTGGCAAAGGCCATCTGCAGATTGTTGTGGGCGTGGATTCCCACCTTTTTCCCGTACTTGGCCGCCGTCTCCAAGAAAAGATCCGCCATCCGGGCCATTTCCTCCGGATAGATGGAGCCATAGCTGTCCACAATGTAAAATACGTCCACCGGTGTCTGGCCTAAAATCTCCAGCGCCGCCTGGATACTGCTCTCCTTGGCCTGGGAAATGCCCATAATATTGCAGGCCACTTCATAGCCCTTGCCCGCCGCGTCCATTATCATATCTGCCGCCGCCGGAATCGTATGGATATAGGTAGCCACACGCACCAGGTCCACGGGGCTCTCCGACCGGGGCCGGATATCCGTCTTGTAATCGCAGCGCCCCACATCCGCCATCACCGAGATCTTAAGATCCGTATCGTTGTCTCCCACGATGGTCCGGATATCCTCATCATCACAGAACTTCCACTTGCCGTATTCCTTCACGTCAAACAGCTCCTTGGATGCCTTATAGCCAAATTCCATATAATCCACTCCGGCCTTCACATTGATCCGGTATAATTTTTTTACAAATTCATCGGTAAAATGAAAATCATTCACCAGTCCTCCGTCACGGAGCGTCGCGTCCAGAACCTTAATGTCCGGGCGGAAATCCATCAGCTTTGATAACTCTTTCATCCTTCGATTCCTCGCTTTCTATAATTAAATCCTGTTATAATTTTTAAAATACGATCACTGTCTTCGCCACAAAAAACAGAATAGGCACCAGAAGCGCCGGCAGCATGTTTAAGGTCTTGCAGTCCCTGATCTTCAAAATACTGATACCGGATGCCGCGATCAGCACGCCGCCCACAATGGACAGCTCGCACATCAGATCGTCCGTGAAAAAGGCCGCCGCCCCGTAATAGGCCACCACATAAATCAGCCCCTGCCAGCAAAATAAAATGGGAGCCGCAAAAATCATGCCGATCCCGTAGGTGGAGGCAAAGACCATGGAGGTCACAAGATCTAAGGTGGCATTGGTAAAGAGATAGGTGTTGTCTCCTTTCAGGGCGCTCATCACCGGCCCCAGAATCGAAAGCGTCCCGATGCAGTACAGGAGCACCGCGCTGGACAGCCCCTGCCCCAGCCCGGTAGCGGTAAAACGCCCCACCAGCTTCTGGAACCTGCTATCAATATCTAAGATCGCTCCAAGCAGGCTGCCAACGGCCAGGCTTACAATAAAAAGCACCGGATAATTGCTGTCCGGCATATGGGAAACCACCGCATTGATGCCAAGGGCCGTCGCCGCAAAGCCCATGGCCTGGAACAGGGAATCCTGATACCTGGGCTTGATTCCCTTCTTCACACAGCTTCCGATCACCGCCCCCAGGGCAATGGTTCCTGTATTTACAATGGTTCCTAACATACACACTCTCTCCTTCATTTCTTTGACGCCGCATTCACATTCGCACTTTATTGTATCACAGTGCGAAAAATTATGCAAATAGTTTTCAAATTTCCCGGAAAAACATCTGTACTATTTTTCCAATCCATAGTATAATAATAGTAACTACAAATATAACCAAGAAGGGGGGATTTCTAATGCGAGTAGCAGGTATTGCGAATCAGACTTCACTTTATTACCAGCGGCTTTCTTCCGGGAAGAAGATCAATTCCGCCGCCGACAACGCCGCGGGTCTTGCCATTGCCGAGAAGCTTCTGCGCCAGCAGAACGGCTACGACATGGGAACCAGGAACGCCGGCACTGCCAGCGATATGCTCAAGGTGTCCGACGGCGCGCTGTCATCCATCACCGATTCTCTCCAGCGGATCCGGGAGCTGGGCGTTCAGGCCGGGAATACTGCCACCTACGGTGCAGACGACCTTTCTTCCATTCAGCAGGAGATTGATCAGTTGAAGGACCATATTTCCAGTGTGGCCTCCACCGCCCAGTTTAATGGCAGGAACCTTCTGGACGGCTCCGCCAGCGGGCTACATATCGCTTCGGGTCCCGATGGAAGCGGCACTACCCTGAATCTGCCGGATTCCACACTGAAGGCTCTTGGAATCGCCGATTTTGACGTGACGAAGGATTTTGACCTCTCCGTCATCGACAAGGCACTGGATCAGATTTCCGGCTCCCGCAGCAGCCTGGGTGCCAAGTCCAACGCCTTAGATCATGTGATGAACTTCAACCAGTACGCTTCTTTCCAGACTACGGCATCCCGCAGCCGGATTGAGGATCTGGATTACGGTGCGGCTGTTTCCGATTTGAAGAAGAACCAGATCTTAGATGCTTACCGCCTGCAGATGCAGCGGCGGCAGAACGATGAATTCGGCCGGGTGATCCAGTTATTCCAGTTCCAGAACCGGTAAGATTAAGCCCTCCCCTCTCTGCTGTTTTCCGGCAGGGAGGGGATTTTTATTCCCGCGAGCAATGAAGAAAATAGCCATGCTTGCATGGATATTTGACGAGTGCCGCGAGGGTCAAATACCCCGTTGCTTGCAGCGGGGTATTTGATTTCCCGGAAGTTTCCTGACAAGCAACTTTTTTAACTTATGTTTCTCCCGGCTCCCTTGTAATTGCCACGGAAACTACCTATACTAAGAGAAAGAGGTGAAACCCATGAAAGAATTAAACATTGGCCCCATCCTCACCGCTCATCGGCGCAGGCGCGGCATCACCCAGGAGGAGCTGGCGGAATTTATGGGGGTATCCAAGGCATCCGTCTCCAAATGGGAAACCTCCGCCACCTATCCCGATATTACCCTCCTGCCCCGGCTGGCCGCCTTTTTCCATATCAGCATCGACGAGCTGATGGGCTACCAGCCCCAGATGTCCCGGGCGGACATCCGTACGCTGTACCGTCAACTGGCCCATGATTTTGCCGTCAGACCCTTCCGGGAGGTACTGGCCCGCTGCCGGGACATTGTGCAAAATTATTTTGCCTGCCCGCCCCTGCTGCTCCAGATCGGAAGCCTCTACCTGAACCATGCTGCCCAGGCTCCCACGCCGGAGCAGACCGCGGCCGTCCTTGCGGAAGCCAAGACGCTTTTTGAACGCGCCAGGCAGGAAAGTGACGACGTGGCGTTAAAAAGCCAGGCTCTCCACTTAGAAGCCTTCTGCCTGCTGCAGTTGGGGCGCGGACCGCAGGTCCTGTCGCTGCTTCAAACTGCCGCACCTTTACGGATGGCGCCGGAGCCGCTTTTAGCCGCCGCCTGCCAGCTTACGGGAGAACCCGCAAAGGGCGCACAGATCCTGCAGGCCGGCATCTACCAGACGTTGATCGAGCTTTTCAACCTGCTGCTCCCTTATCTGCAGTACTGTCAAGAGGATCCGGCGGCCCTTACGGAAACCTGCCGCCGCCTGCAGGCTTTAGCCGACGCCTTTCATCTGGAGACGCTGCATCCCGGCATCCTGCTGAGCGCCTATTTTGCCATGGCCCAGGCCTATGCGCTTCAAGGGGAAACCAGGAAAGCCCTGGAAATGCTGGAACGCTACACGGATCTGGCCCTGTCCGGCATCTATCCCCTCCGGCTCCACGGGGATTCCTATTTTACCATGCTGGATGAATGGCTGGAAGAAAATCTGCCCCTGGGCGGCGATCTGCCCCGGGACGATAACGCCGTACAAAAAAGCATCCTTTCCGAACTCAGCAGCAGCCCGGCCTTTGCCGGCCTTGCTTCGGAAAAACATTTTCAAAGGCTGCTGCAACGCTTAGCAGCCCAGAAGGAGAAATCAACATGAACGCTGTTACATTGGATCATTTATCGAAAACATATCCCGGCGGCAGGCAGGCTGTGGATTCCGTCAGCCTGACGCTGGAGCCCGGGGAGGTCTTCGGATTCCTGGGGCCCAACGGCGCCGGTAAGACCACCACCGTGAAGCTGCTAAACGGCATGCTGACGCCTACCCGGGGAAGCTTACGGGTATTCGGCCTTGACCCCGCAGCCGCGCCGGAGAAGGTTCACGCTCTCTCCGGCGTCGTCACCGAGCATGCCCAGATGTACGATCATCTGACCGGCCTTGACAACCTGATTTTTTACGGCGCCCTGTTCGGGCTGGACATTCCGGAAAGCCGCAGGCGCGGTCAGAAGCTGCTGGCACAGATGGAGCTTTCCGATGCGGAAAATGTCAAGCTGGCCGCCTACTCCACAGGTATGCGCCAGCGGCTCTCCCTGGCCCGGGCGCTTTTACACCGCCCCTCCATCCTTTTTCTGGATGAGCCCACCTCGGGTCTGGACCCGGAAAGCGCCCAGAAGGTCCACGCTATGATCCGCCGCCTGGCGGCAGAGCAGGGCTGCACCGTGTTCCTCTGCACCCACCAGTTACGGTATGCCCAGGAGATCTGCACCCGCTACGGCCTGATGGAGGAGGGGCGTCTGCTGGCCCAGGGAACCCTGGAATCCCTCCAGGCCAGAGTGGGATCCGGTATCACTTTGAAGCTGCGCCTCAGCAGCCTTCCGGCATTTCTGGAAAAACGGGCAGTTAGTCTGGGCGAACATCTTTTTGCGCTTCCCATCCGTACGGAAAACGAGATCCCGGAACTGGTCCGGCAGATCGCAGCCGACGGCAAGGATATTTTCCACGTTCAGGCAGAGCTTCCCACCCTGGAGGACATTTATTTTGCCCTCACCAACCGACCAAAGGAGACATTATGAGAAGTTCCATTTTTAACGGCCAGGCACTGGCCATCATCAAAAAAGATATCGCCGCCATCGTTTCCAACCGGAGAATGTTTCTCGCCCTGCTGATCGTTCCCCTGGTGCTGACGGTGATCGTTCCCACCGTTTTCCTGCTGATCCTGCATTTTGTGCCGGAGGAAACCGCGGATTTCCAAAAACTCCTGGAGCTTATGCCCATTGAAAGCCAGCCCCGTGAGATGCCTAAGACCCTGATCAACCTCCTGCTGAACTATTTCCTTCCGATCTTTTTCCTGATCATCCCTGTGATGGCCGCCTCGGTGATGGCTGCGTCCTCCTTTGTGGGGGAAAAAGAAAAACGGACACTGGAAACCCTTTTGTACGGTCCACTGTCCTTAAAGGAGATTTTCTACGCCAAGGTGATGGCCTCCTTCCTCCTTAGCATGGCAGTCTCGGTCTTGTCCTTCGCCGCCATGCTGCTGGTGCTGGAAATAGAAAGCGGCCTGCTGCTGGGCTTTCTGGCTGCCCCAAAGGTAACGTGGCTGCTGATTATGCTGCTGGTCTCCCCGGCCATCTCCTTAATCGCCGTCACCCTGATTGTCCGCTTCTCCGCCAAGGCCCAGAGTATCGAGGACGCCCAGCAGAGCGCCATTTTCCTGCTGCTTCCGATCCTCCTTCTGCTGGTGGGGCAGTTCACGGGCGTGCTGCTCTTAAGCGGCTGGCTCCTGCTTGCCCTCGGGCTTGTGTGCGCAGCCGCTGCGGCGCTGCTTTTAAAACGGTCCCTGCACCGTTTTCAGTATGAGACGCTTTTGCAGTGATTTTCCCCGGTGCTTTCCCGCACCGCCAGGGTGAGGGGAAGCTGATAGGTTAGCTGTAGCTGCTCCCGGCGGTGCAGCTTTTCCAAAAGCTCCATGGTGAGCCTTGCCCGTCCGGCGTAATCCTGGCCGATGGTGGTGAGGCGCGGCTGGATCTGCCGCGCCAGCAGGCTGTCGTCAAAGCCCGCCACCGATATTTTCTTCATTTTTCCATGAATCACGTTGGAAACCGTGGCTGTACTTAACCCCAGCTCCTCTGCAATATCCGATATGCGCACCCGGTTCTCTCTCGTTTTCATAAATTCCCCGTCCAAAGCCTTTCCGGAAATTAGTTGATAAAATTTTCACAATCTTATTATAGCTTCATTTCCGGGGGAGTGCAAAGGTTAAATGCATAACCGGGACATAAGGCGGCCAGCCGCCAGCACCTCCATAAGAACGACTGTATCCTTATCCAAACCAGATTACGATTTCCGATTCGGTTTTCTTTTTATGGCCAACAATTTCATGTAGTCATCAAATTCCGTTGTGCTGGCTGGCTCAAACATTACCCATTTCCCATCATGATAGGTCCGGGCTTCATCATACTGCCTGCAAACATCCTTCGACAGCGTATCCCTTATCCCTTCAAATTTTGCTCTTTCCTCTTTCCCGAAAATAATCATGAAACCAATGCAGCTATTTTTTGCATATAAGCTGCAAAGGGTCTTTCCACCCCTGCGGTATTTATACTCGTAAGTCCAATTCTTACCGCCAGTATTCCACAACCGTTCCATATCGTATTTTTCATCAATAGCCGAACATAACGCCTGCCAGACCTCATACAAAGGTTGTCCCAGCAATTCCGTCATGATTGATTGAGATGGTGTGTTTTCAAGCATAATCCTTCCTCCGTTTCTGAGCTGCCCGCGCCCGTAATTTTGTAATACTTTGTCAGTTACGTGTTCGTTACCCATATACGTTCATATGTGCGCATAAAACGTAACACTATACCAACGTACTTTCGGGTATGAACCCTCTCTAAAAAAATGAGGGAGCATTACTGCTCCCTACGAGTTTAAAATCTTCCACTATCTGGCAGGAACTCTCCAAAGATAGTTTCCTATCTGTTTTTATTATAT
>CATJBQ010000115.1 GCA_949738465.1 uncultured Lachnospiraceae bacterium | reverse complement strand
TGCCGAAGCCCCCGCCGATATAGGGCTTGATCACACGGATCCGTCCCCAGTCGATGCCCAGCGCCTGCCCCACCACCCGCCGGACAATGTGGGGAATCTGGGTGGAGGAGGTGATGGTGATGCGGTTTCCCTCCATCTGGGCGAAGCAGATAAAGTTTTCCAGGTGGCAGTGCTGGACCGTGGGCGTCTCATACCAGCCTTCAACCTTGATGAGCCCCGGTTCCTTCATGGCTTCCTGGTAATTTCCCTTGCGGATGGGGGTGTGGGCTAAAATATTGTTGGGATATGATGCATGAAGCTGGGGCGCTCCCTCCTTCATGGCTTCCTGGACGTCCAGGACGAAGGGGTATTCCTCATATTCCACCTGAATAGCCAAAAGGGCGCTGGCGGCAGCCACCTCATCCTCAGCCACCACGGCCGCGATGTCGTCCCCGTAAAACCGGACTTCCTCCGTCAATACGAGACGGTCCGCAACGTCCTGGTGCTTAGGATCCGTGGACCAGGGGTGGCCTGCGGTGGGAAAATAGTGCTTTTCTTTCAGATCAAAGCATGTGAAAATTTTCACAATCCCAGGAAGCTGTTCCGCCCGTGAGGTGTCCATGGACAAAACCCTTCCGTGGGCAATCGAAGCGTGCAGAATGCGGACGATGTAAGCCCCCTTGTCGCACAGATCATCGGTGTATCTTGTGCGGCCCGTCACCTTGTCATAGGCATCCACGCGGGTAATATTTTTCCCTGTATACATTTGACCTTCTCCTTTCTGTCGTCATGTCTGGCTCACTTGCGGGTTTCCCAAACTCCGCTAAGCTACGTTTGGGTAGCGGAAAGGCTCACCTTTCCTTCATTATACAGGATACAGGGAGTTGGGGAAATCGGGGAAAATATTTTCGTGATTATCCATAAAAATGACAACAGTATTTTGTGGAAGATGCGCATAGATTCTTTGACTTTTTCCGTTTACAATAAAAGTAATTGAAGAAGAAGTAACCGATATGTATATTCTGGGGATTGGCCCGGAGTTTCTACCAACTACCGTAAGAGTTGACTACATGCATTGTTTGTGGTTGATTCTTTTTTTGTTGCCGGAAATGTTTTGGAAAAAGGAGGAGCAGAGCATGAGACAAAACGCATTTATTTTGAAGGGAAACATCTGTTATGCAAAAACAAAGGAGCATCTGGTTGGGGTGGAGGACGGATATCTGGTATGCGTCCAGGGAATTTCACAGGGCGTATATCCGGTTTTACCGGAGCAGTATCGTGGGCTACCGGTGGTGGATTATGGCCAGCGGCTGATTATTCCGGGGCTTGTGGATCTTCATACCCATGCGCCCCAGTATCCGTTCCGTGGACTGGGAATGGACCTGGAGCTGCTGGAATGGCTGGATACCCATACCTTTCCGGAGGAAAGCCGCTACAGTGACCTGGATTATGCAAAAAGGGCCTATGAGATTTTTGTGGAGGATTTGCGGCAAAGCGGCGCCACCAGGAGTGTGATTTTTGGTACGATCCATACGCCGGCCACGGTTCTTCTAATGGAGCTTCTGGAGGCGGCAGGCGTAAAGGCATACGTTGGAAAGGTAAATATGGATCAGAACTGCCCGGATTTCTTGCGGGAGGCGGATGCCGGGGCGTCTGTGAAGGATACCAGGGACTGGCTGGAGGGGACGTTGGGGAAATTCCGGAATGTGGCGCCCATTCTGACGCCGCGTTTCGCTCCAACTTGCAGCGGGCCTTTGCTGGAGGGCTTAGGAGAGCTGCAGCGGGAATACGGGATTCCCGTTCAATCCCATTTATCAGAAAATTTGTCGGAGATTGCCTGGGTGAAGGAGCTGTTTCCATGGTCGGAGTGCTACGGGGAGGTGTATGGGCATTATGGGTTGTTTGGAGGCGAAGCAAAAACGGTGATGGCCCATTGCGTCCATTCAACGGACAGCGAGGTGGAGCTGATGCGGCGTAAGGGCGTGTACGTGGCCCACTGCCCCCAGTCCAATGTGAACCTTTCCTCCGGAATCGCGCCCATCCGCAGATATCTTGAGGAAGGACTTTTGGTGGGGCTTGGAACGGACCTTTCCGGCGGAGCCACAATGTCCATGTTCCGCGCTATGGCTGACGCCATCGGTGTTTCCAAACTGTATTGGCGGCTGGTGGATCAGGAGAAAAAGCCCCTGACAATGGAGGAGGCGTTTTACCTGGGGACGAAGGGCGGCGGCGCGTTCTTTGGCCGGGTGGGAAGCTTCGAGGAAGGGTATGAGCTGGATGCGCTGGTGCTGGATGACACCGGAATCCGCACCACAAGAAGGATGGAAACAAGAGAACGGCTGGAACGGTATCTGTATCTGGCGGAGGAAGGCGGCAGGATTGCCGCAAAGTATGTGGGGGGCGTGGAGGTTTTTGGATAGGGATTTCTATGATTATATGCCGAACTTCCCCAGGATTCCGTCCGCGTCGATGCCAGGATGGGTCAGATACAGGCGGCAGATATGCTGTGCTAAGTCCGGCGTAAGGCTGTGCCGTGCAGCAATCCGCTCCGCCGGGATTCCTCTGTCGATATCCTTCATAACGGCCTGCACCATTTTCTTCAGATCCTTTTGGGAAAGGCCGGCCAGGGCTGCCGGGGTCAGCGCCCGGGTAATGGGATCCAGAACGGCGGGCGTCCCGGCGGAAAGATCGATCCGCTCCACCCGGTAGCTTCCCCCATCATCGACCTCCATCAATGCCATGGTGACAGGGAGATGGAAACGTCCGGGGCCGCAGCTTCCGGGATTCAGCCAGAGCCGTCCGTCCTTCATAAGCTCCTCATATTTATGGGAATGGCCGTAGATGATGATCTGCCTATCGCCCAGATCCCTGGGGAGCTGCTTCTTGTCGTGGACCATACAGAAACGCAGGCCATGCAGTGTGAAATTGCGGATTACCGGCAGCGGATCGGCCCAGTTGCGGTCGTTGTTGCCCTGAACGGCTGTGGTGGGCGCAATGGCCATAAGCTCTGCCAGGAGGTTCAGGCGGTCCACGTCGCCGCCGTGGAGGATAGCGTCGCAGGTACGCAGTATGTCTTTCACTTCTTCCCGTAAAACTCCGTGGGTGTCGGAGATAATGCCGATTCTGTGCATGGATATCTGTTTCCTTTCCGGTTATGCCATGATTTTTTGTGATGGTTTTATCATAGCACGGACAGGGGTTTTATACAAGAAAAAGAGGGATTCTTTCCCCAAAACAAATCCTGCTAAAAAAATTACCTTTTTTTGCAATGAAATAAAAGATTGACGCACTATATGGGTAAAGGAGGGCGAAAATATGAGTGATCATATTTCTATCAAGGATGACCTGATTCATGAATTTTCTTCCGGCTATATAGAAAAGATATTTTACTTCTGTCTGAAAAAAACGGGAAGCAGCCAGGAAGCGGAGGAGCTGGCCCTGGCTCTTGGTATTGCGGCGCCTTATATGGAGGAAGAGGTTCAACTGCTGGTGGACAGCGAGTTGCTGAAACGGCTCGAAGGCGGCAGATATATAACGGATTTTTTCATTGCTCCGAGGGAATGCCAGGATGAGGTGAATGAGATTAGCTGCCAGTATGCGCAGCGGCATTATGAAAAATACTGGGCACTGGCGGAAACGGCCAAAGCAAAGGCGGTGGAGCTAGGGTATGATACCGGGGCCTACAGTGAAAATGATGCGGTGATGTATTTCGCATTCTGGTGTCAGCAGGAAATAGAGCTGTCAGTGCAGGCGTATGGGATCTACAGCAGCCATAAACGCAAGGACGGTGGAAACTGGGGCTTTATCGGTTTTGAGCGGGGAAGCAGTATGCAGTTGTCCAGCGGATTTTTCAGTAATAACGGATGCGGCTTTGGAGAGCATACAGAAATAAGCTGGGATGGATTTCAGGCGTTGGATCAGGACAGCATATTTTGGAAGAAAAGATATAAAAAGGATGTGCCGGGCTCTTATCTGCTGCCGGTCCTTAAGAGGGTTGCCGCAGGAGACGTGGGGTTAGAAGATCAGAGAGTATATCTGGAGGAGCTTGCAGGGGATGGTTTTCTCGTGAAGGAAGGAGACAGGTTCCGGGTGAATGCTATTTGTGGCCGGCGGGATCAGCAGGAAACGCTGCGGGTCTGTTTGCAGGCGCTGCCGGAGTATAAATGCTTAAAGGAATCCATGAGACAGTATCTGGAAAAGGTCAGGGCGGTTCTGGAACGGTACAGCAATCCTTATGTGAAGGAGGAATTCAATTATTTTGTCGGGATGTCAATCAGGCTGCGGGAAATTTTTGCCTGCCTGTGGGTGGAGCAGGGGCTGTACTATGGGGAGAGCGCACAGTTTTGTGTATTATATGATTGAAGTGGAAATCATGCGTTTACTGTGCCGTTCTCAAACAAATCTTGCTAATGAAAAGAAAGCTGTGGTAGAATGATACCAGAGCTTTTTGAGGGACTTACAATCGCTGGGGAAAATCGGCGTATAATAATGACAGGATAAAGGAGGCGGTCATTATGATTATCAGCGCAAGCCGCAGGACGGACATTCCGGCCTGCTACGGGGAGTGGTTTTTCCGGCGTCTGAGGGAGGAATAT
The DNA here is from genome assembly GCA_949738465.1 of uncultured Lachnospiraceae bacterium. Classification (GTDB taxonomy): domain Bacteria; phylum Bacillota; class Clostridia; order Lachnospirales; family Lachnospiraceae; genus 14-2. The sequence goes on along the minus strand of CATJBQ010000115.1, from coordinate 10,250 downwards.
GTCCTGGTGAGGAATCCCATGAATCCCCGCCAGATCAGCCGCGTCAGCCTGTCGCCTGAGGTGGTGGACGGGATAGTTCTCTGGACCAAAAATCCTGTCCCGATTCTGGGGAGATTTTCGGAGCTTGCGCGGTATCCTTATTATGTCCAGTTTACCCTGACGTCCTACGGGCCCGAGGTGGAGAGGGGGCTCCCTTCCAAAAATAAAATTCTTATTCCGGCGTTTCAGAAGCTGTCCCGGGAGATCGGCGTGGAACGGGTGATCTGGAGATATGATCCGGTTTTTCTGAATGAGAGGTATACGCCGGCGTATCATTACCGGTATTTTGAGGTGCTGGCCAGGAAACTGGAGGGCTGCACGAAGCGGTGTACCGTCAGCTTTCTGGACTGGTACCGTAAGACGAAACGAAACGCCAGGGGTTTGGCAATTGCAGAGATCGGCCTGGAGCAGCAGAGGGAGCTTTTGGGTCATTTTGTGGAGACCGCCGGGCGTTACGGGATTACAGTGGATATCTGTGCGGAGGCCGGAGACTTTGAAGCGGTGGGTGTTTTGCCGGCCCACTGTATCAATGGGAAGCTTTTGGAGCAGATCGGGAATTACAGGCTGAAGATTGGGAAGGATAAGAACCAGAGGCCGGAGTGCGGCTGTGTGTCCGCCATCGATATCGGGGCCTATGATACATGCACCAACGGGTGTGTGTACTGCTATGCCAATGAGAATGCCGGGCAGGCGCGCTGCAATCGGGAAAAGCATGATCCCGCATCCCCGCTGCTGTCCGGCCAGGTTACGGAGCTGGATAAGGTTACGGAACGTAAAATGAAATCTCTGGCAGAGGGCCGGATGTAGAAGGAGGCAGTTGTATGTGCACAGCAATAACCTATAAGACAAAGGATTTTTATTTTGGAAGGACTCTGGATAATGATTGCTGCTACGGGGAGCAGATTACCATAACGCCCCGCAATTACGGATTCCATTTCCGGTATGTGGGGGCCATGGAACAGCATTTTGCCATGATCGGCATGGCCCATATCGCGGAGGAGTACCCCTTGTATTACGAGGCAGTCAATGAAAAAGGTTTGGGAATGGCGGGGCTGAATTTTGTGGGAAACGCCCATTATGGGAAACCGGCTGCGGGGAAGGAGAATGTGGCGGCCTTTGAGCTGATTCCCTGGATCCTGGGGCATTGCGCTTCGGTGGAGGATGCAAGGCCGCTGCTTTCTAAGCTGAACCTGGTGGATACGGCCTTCAGCCAGGCGCTGCCGCCGGCCCAGCTACACTGGCTTCTGGCGGACCGGGAGGAGGCCGTGACCGTGGAGGCTGTGGAGAGCGGGCTTAAGGTCTATGAAAATCCGGCGGGAGTGCTTGCCAATAATCCACCTTTCGAAGAACAAATGTTCGGACTCAACCGCTATATGTCCCTGTCAACCATGGAGCCGGAAAACCGGTTTTCCCAATCGCTGCCGCTGCATTGCTACAGCCGGGGAATGGGGGCCATCGGCCTTCCCGGAGATCTGTCCTCCACCTCCCGGTTTGCCCGGGCGGTTTTCGTGAAGATGAACTCCGTCTCGGGGGATACGGAAAACGAGAGCATCAGCCAGTTTTTCCATATCCTGGGCGCGGTGGACCAGCAGCGGGGATGCTGCCAGGTGGAGCCTGGAAAATATGAGACGACGGCTTATACCTGCTGCTGCAATGGGGATAAGGGAATCTTTTATTACACGGCTTACGATAACCATCAGATTACGGCGGTGGATATGCACCGGGAGAATCTGGAGGGGAGGGAGCTGGTGGCCTATCCGATGATTACGGGGGAGCGGATCTGGTGGCAGAATTAAAAATTTAACGCAAAATTACTTTACTTTCTGAGCGCAAGCCAATATAATAGTACCGTGAGTGCGGAGCGATCTTTCGCACCGGAATTTTGACAGAAGGAAGAGAAAAGCGACAGGAGGATAAGGAGAATGACGAAAAATTGGAAACGGTGGGGTGCGGCGGGCCTTTTGCTGGCACTTCTTGTGATGGCGGCCGCAGGCTGCGGCAGCAAGGATAAGGAAGATGCGGATGAGACGGCGTCGGTTGTGTATCCGGTTACCGTTGACGGAGCGGAGGTCCGGGTCGGTGAGACGACGGTACAGACCCTGCTGGATCGGGGGCTTCGGGTAACGGTATCCGAGATGGTGGGGAACAAGCAGATCAATGAGTACGAGATCGACCCGGAGGTAAAGCTGGATGGGAACAGCTATTATTCCGGCGGCAGCGTCTGGCTCTCCGATTCGGTTTTTATGCATATCTCCATGGTAACGCCGGAGGATAAGGCGGTGAGGATGGGGGATGCGGCCATCGCCTATATGGAATTTTCCCTGACCGGTGGGGACGAGGCAGACCTGGCGAAGATCGAGCTGAACGGCGTTCCGGTAACGGAGATTACCAGGGAGAAGGCCGGGGAGATGTTTCCGGATTTTACCGGCGACGATATTATGTGGTTTTCGCCGGCATCGATGACGGACTACAGCTATTTTACGGCTTATGATATGGACGGGAAGATGGTTAAGTTTTCTGTGGAAAAGAAATACGATGTAGATTGGAACAGTGAAAATTAAGCGGACGGATGGTACGGCAAAGGCCGGCTTCCCTGGGGAGGCCGGCCTTATCTTATGTACACGAGGCGGAAAGGAAGATGCCGCTTGCACAGCCCGCTCCGGCGCAGAAGAAAGCAATCATGAAAAATATCATAAAAAAGCAAAAAAAGAATGGATAATTCTGGAGGGATGTTATATAATATAGACAGTGCGAGGGTAGATTCTGTTTGGACAAGAAGGTATTCTGCACAAATTGATGGCCGATAAAGGAGAGGAGGCAAAACATGTACTACAAAACATCACAGGAACATGAAGCGCTGCGCGCCGCAATCAGGGAATGGGCGGAGCGGGAGATCAAGCCCATTGCTTTTATGCTGGATCAGAACAATCAATTTCCAGGAGAGCAGATCCGGGATTTTGCCCAGAGAGGATATATGGGCCTGCCCTATCCCACGGAGTATGGCGGAGCGGGGAAGGACATTTTAAGCTATGCCATTGCGGTGGAGGAGCTGTCCCGGGTGGACGGTGGAACCGGCGTAATCCTGTCGGCCCATGTATCCCTGGGGTCGTATCCGATTTTTGCTTTTGGAACAGAGGAACAGAAGCAGAAGTACCTGGTTCCCCTGGCAAAGGGAGAGAAGATCGGGGCTTTCGGTCTGACGGAGCCCAACGCGGGATCCGATGCAGGCGGCACGGAGACTACGGCGGAGCTGGTGGGCGATTATTACATATTGAATGGTGAGAAGATTTTTATCACCAATGGCGGTGAAGCGGATACATATGTGGTGTTTGCCGTGACGACACCGGGGATTGGAACCAGAGGAATCAGCGCCTTTATCGTGGAGAAGGGCTGGAAGGGCTTTACCTTCGGCGACCATTACGATAAGATGGGGATCCGGTCTTCCGCTACGGCGCAGCTTTTGTTCAACAATGTGAAGGTGCCCAGGGAGAACCTGCTGGGCAAGGAAGGGCAGGGCTTTAAGGTCGCCATGTCCACCTTAGACGGCGGACGGATCGGCATTGCGGCCCAGGCGCTGGGAATTGCCCAGGGAGCTTATGAGGCGGCGGTGGAATATGCCAAGGAGAGAGAGCAGTTTGGTGCGCCCATCGCGCAGCTTCAGGCCATCCAGTTCAAGGTTGCGGAGATGGCTACCAAGATCCGGGCGGCCAGATTCATGGTATACAGTGCGGCGGAGCTGAAGGAGCATCATGAGCCGTACGGTATGGAGGCGGCCATGGCCAAGAAGTACGCTTCGGATATCTGCCTGGAGGTTGTCAACGACGCGCTGCAGGTATTTGGCGGAAACGGCTACCTGAAGGGCATGGAAGTGGAGCGGGCCTACCGGGATGCCAAGATTTGTACGATTTACGAAGGAACCAACGAGATCCAGAATGTGGTAATCGCTTCCTATATATTGGGCAAGGCCGCGAAAGCAGCGCCTGCCGCCCCGGGGGTGAAGAAGAAAAACCCTATCACGGGCCCCAGAAAGAAAATGATCCTGAGTGACGGCAGTGCGAAGGAGCGGGTTGAGCAGCTTGTGCAGTGCCTGAAGGAGGACGGTCATGATTTTTCGGTGGGGATTGACATCGATACGCCCATTATTGCGGCAGAGCGTGTGGTCAGCGCCGGAAAGGGGATCGGCAGCAAGGAAAATATGAAGCTGATCGAAGATCTGGCAAAAGCGGCCGGAGCGGCAGTGGGGTCTTCCCGGCCGGTGGCGGAGCAGCTTCAATACGTACCTTTGAACCGTTATGTGGGGATGAGCGGACAGAAGTTCAGCGGCAACCTTTACATTGCCTGCGGGATTTCCGGGGCAACCCAGCATCTGAAGGGGATTAAAGAGGCGGCTACCATTGTGGCCATCAACACCAACCCCAATGCGCCCATCTTTAAAAATGCGGACTACGGCATTGTGGGGGATGTGAATGAGATCCTTCCGCTGTTGACGGCGGCTCTTGACACCGGCAAGCCCAAGGAGCCGGCGCCGCCCATGGTGAAGATGAAACGTGCCGTTATCGAGGAGCCCCAGCCGGCCCCTGTGGGAAGGTATGTATGTCTGGGCTGCGGGTATGAGTATATTCCGGAAAACGGGGATGAGGATGCGGAGGTCCGTCCGGGGACCAGCTATAAGGATCTTCCCGAAGACTGGGTATGCCCGGAATGCGGCGAGGAAAAAGCGAATTTTATACCGGCATAATATAGGCTGGAAGCGTACAGAGCAAGGAGGGATTTCAAAATGAGTAGTGTCAGAAAAGTAACGGAAGATTTATATTGGGTGGGCGCCAATGACAAGCGTCTGCACCTGTTTGAAAATATCCATCCCATTCCCAGAGGGGTATCCTACAATTCTTATCTTCTGATGGATGAGAAGACGGTGCTTTTTGATACCGTGGACTGGGCGGGATGCCGGGAATTTTTGAAGAATGTCAAGGAGGTCTTAAACGGTGCGGACCTGGATTATCTGGTGGTGAACCATATGGAGCCGGATCATGCGGCCTCGGTGGAGGAGATTTTGATCCGCTATCCCAACTGCCAGGTGATCAGCAATGAGAAGGCGTTCATGTTCATGCACCAGTTTGGGTTTGATGTGGAAGGCCGCAAGGACGAGGTGAAGGAGGGCGATACCAGATGCTTTGGAAAGCATACGGTGACCTTTGTCTTCGCGCCTATGGTTCACTGGCCGGAGGCGATGGTAACCTTTGACACCACCAACGGCGTTCTGTTTTCGGCGGATGCCTTTGGTTCCTTCGGTTCCTTAGACGGTAGGCTGTTTGCCGATGAGGTGGACTTTGACCGTGACTGGATCGATGACGCCAGAAGGTATTTCTGCAATATCGTAGGGAAATACGGCCCCTTTGTGCAGTATCTTCTGGAGAAGGCCAAGACCGTGCCGATCCAGATGTTCTGCCCGCTCCATGGCCCCGTCTGGCGTAAGGATCTGGGGTATTATATTGATAAGCATGACAAATGGAGCCGTTATGAGCCGGAGGAGAAGGGTGTTCTGATTGCCTATGCTTCCATGTACGGCAATACCGAGGCGGCGGCCCAGGCCATGGCATCCACCCTCTGCAGAAAGGGCATGACCAACGTGGCGGTTTACGATGTTTCCAATACCCATGTATCCCAGTTGGTGGCCGAGGCCTTTAAGTACAGCCATATCGTACTGGCCTCCGTGACCTACAACCTGCAGATTTATCCGGTGATGTATGATTTTCTTCATCATCTGAAGGTGCTGAACTTCCAGAAGCGTACCTTTGGGATTATCGAGAACGGCACCTGGGCCATTAAGTCCGGCACGCTGATGAAGGAGTTTGTGGAGAAGGAGCTGAAGGAATGTCTGGTGCTGAATTCCCAGGTTTCCGTGAATTCCTCGGCCAATGAGTCCAATGAGCCGGAGTTCGAAGCATTGGCAGATGCGTTGATTGCTTCCATTGGGAAGTGAGAAGGTTAGATGGAACAAAGAAAAGTTAGAAGACATCAAAGAAGGGCGCCTGGAAAGGGCGCCCTTTTGGGTGTCCTTTACTTCATCCGATTCACCATCAGAATCGCCGCTCCCAAAACCGCCAGTACCACGCCGGTTGCCCGGTTTAAGGTGATAGCGCTGGCCTTGTTGGCAAACTTGGCGGCAATCCGCGCCCACAGCAGCGTGGAGGCCACGCAAAAAAACAGGCACCACAGATTGGGCATGCCGCCGATGGCAAAGTGGCTGACTGCTCCGGTAAACGCCGTAAAGGTCATAATAAATACGCTGGTACCTACGGCGGTCTTCAGTTCATAGCCCAATACACCAGTCAATATCAAAAGCATCATCATGCCGCCTCCGGCGCCCACAAATCCACAGATAAAGCCCACCACAATACCACAGATCACGGATTGGACGATCCGCTTCCTGGCACTGACAGAAGCCATAGCCTCCTTGGTGGTCATCACAGGCTTTACGATGAATTTGATTCCCAAAAGCAGCGTCATAAATACGGAGAAGCTGCCCATGGTCGTATTGGGCACCAGGCTGGCGATAAAGCTACCCACTAGGGTGAACACCAGTACGGCCGCCATCATCACCAGGCCGTTTCTGATATCTAGATTTTTATGTTTTCCGTAGGTATAGGCGCTTACCGCGCTGGCAAGGACGTCGCTGGCCAGCGCGATGCCAACCGCCTCATAGGCCGGAAGGTCCAGGAAGGTGATCAGCATGGGGCTGATGACGGCGGCGGCGCTCATACCGGCAAAGCCTGTCCCAAGGCCGGCGCCGATCCCGGCGATAAAGCAGATGAGAAACTGAAACATAGCGATAGATCCTCCTTACGTTTTTTTCTTTTAAAATGAATCTTATCGGAAAGAAAAAAGAATGTCAAGGGCGTGAAATTTTTTACAACGAAAAAATTAGATTTTGCAACAGGGGGCTGCGGGAGTGGCCGGGATACGCCGATACATACAAAAATTGTGTTTTACTCAGGCAGGACGGGAGGGGCAGTATGCGAATCGGGATTTGTGATGACCAACAGGAAATGAGGGAGCTTCTGGGAGAGAAGGTGAAAAAACTCTTTCCCCAGGCGGAGCTTATGTTTTATGCCAGCGGGCAGGAGCTGTCTGGGGCGGAAGAATGGCCCCAGCTTTTGCTTCTGGATATCCGGATGCCGGGCCAGGACGGGATGGAAACAGCCCGGATTTTGCGGAAATACAACAAGAAGACGATCCTTATTTTTGTGACGGCCCTGGAGGAATATGTTTTTCAGGCCTTTGATGTGGGTGCCTTTCATTACCTGGTGAAGCCTTTTTCGGACGAAAAGCTCGGGGAGGTCCTGCTTGGGGCCATGGAGGCGTATCGGAGCCGGGAGGCGCTGGAACAGGCGGCCCGGGAACCGGAAGAACGCAGCATTCTCATTAAATCCGGCGGATGCCATACAAAGGTTTTGGTGAAGGATATTGTGTACGCGGAGGTGTTTAACCGCAAGGTGACCATCCATAGCCTTTGGGGAGACGTGGAGTATTACGGGCGGCTGGGGGATCTGGAAAAAGAGCTGGGGGAGGATTTTTACCGCTCCCACCGGGCATACCTGGTGCATTTCAAATACGTGGTAAAATATACGGCCGCTGTCATTGAACTGGAGCTGGGGACAGCTCTGATGGCAAAGCGGAATTATCCGGAATTTGTGAAGCAGTATCTGAATTATAACCGGAGAAAAGCCCGGGAGCGGTATCTGTGAAGGCTGGCTGGACGGGGAGGCGTAGCGAAAATGAATGAGATGGAACAGATTGGGCGGTACTGGGATCTGGTGCTTCGGATCCACTCCCTGATCACCCTGGCATGCACCGGGTATCTGCTGTATCGGTTTGTGAGACCCTACGGGGCTTCGCGGCGGGCGGCAGCACTTGCAGGGGGCGCCCATACGGCTGTGATGGTGCCGCTTTATCTTGTCCCCTGGGAACTGCCGGGAATGTTTGTCTATGCGGCGGGAACTGCGGCGGCGTTTGTCCTGCTGTTCGTGCTGGAACGGGAGAAACTCCGGCAGAAGCTGTTTCTCGGCTTTCTGATGTATCTGCTGGACTGGATTGCCAGCGGGATCACCAATGAAGTCCGGGGGCTGCTTCTTAGGGCGATGCTTCGGATTCCTTCTCTTGTGGAGGCAGATCCCTGGCGGTCGCTTGGGGCCTACAGTATTGTGGAGGTCCTGTGTACGGTGGTGCGGTTTTTGACTACTACGCTGCTGATCTGGATCATCAACCGGATCTACGTCTGCAAAAAGGAAGATATGGACAACCGGGAGCTGGTTCTGATGCTGATCACGCCCCTTCTGGTGTGTGCAGGCTATGGAACCTTTGTGTTTACTTCGGAGACGTATCTGGCGGATCTTGGAAAGTATATCTGGGAGACAAATCCGGCTTTTTCCTGGATCAAGGTCGGCTATCAGCTTCATTCCTATCTGGCGCTGATCGTGCAGCTTGCCTTTTACCAGCGCATAAAAGACAGCCATAAAAAGGAAAAGGAGGCTGCGCTCCTGGCAGGGCAGATCGCGGATATGAAAAAGCATATCGACGAGGTGGAGGGGCTGTACCGGGAAATCCGGGGGATCCGGCATGATGTGGGGAACCATCTCATGATCATGGAGCAGTTGGTGAGCCGGCAGCAGCCCGGGGAGGCGGCCGCATATCTAAGGAGCTGGCGCAGTCAGACGGAGCAGGTATCTCCGGCCATCCGGACCGGCAATCCGGTGACGGATGTGGTACTGGCACAGAAGCAGCGGAGGGCAAAAGAGCTTGGGGTGGAGCTGGTCTCTGAGTTCTGGTTTCCAGAAGGGATGGGGGTTGACGTTTTTGACATCAGCATTTTGCTGAGCAATGCATTGGACAATGCGGTGGACAATACGCCAGGCAACGCACCAGACAATACATCGGACAATACGCCGGCCAGCGCGCCAGACAATACATCGGACAATACGCCGGCCAGCAGGCCGGTGGTGCAGTTGCGCTCCTGGCGCCGGAAAAATGTCTATCTGATGGAGGTCAGCAATCCATTTTGCGGGACACTGGCGCCGGAGGGAAGGGACGGGCTGCCCAAGAGCACCAAGGAGGGCCCGGAGCACGGCTTTGGACTGGCCAATATGCGTAGGACTGCCCAGCGCTATTACGGAGACCTGGAAATCCGGGTGGAGGATGGGCGGTTTGTGCTGACGGTGATGCTGCAGGCAGAACAGGAAAAAATGTGATAAAACGGATTGAAACAGCCGGAAAAATGTGATAATCTGATGGTATCAAAAACAGTAAAGCGTGGGATTTAAAGAGGATTACAATATGTATTCCCTGGATTTTGAAGAATTTCTCTGGGCCAAAGGGTATCGGGATGAGCAGATTGAAGATATGTACCGGCATATGCTGGAGGTCAGTACAAGAAGTGAATCCCCAGACCGTGTTGCAGCACAGTTTGGGGATTCTTCTTTTCTTTTATAGTGGCAAAGCACCCACTGGTACAGCGAATATTAAGTCACTGATACATTGACGCAGAATGATTGTTTCATATGCAAGGCGGAGGAATGAGGGCGGCCTGTGGTGCGGCTCCGTTCCTGGCGCGGGAAAAATGTCTATATGATAGCATCATTTTCCTGCACCGGGACATACAGGTAACAATACTCATGAGCACCATCTTCCGGTTTGAAAAACCCATAATATTCAACGATTGGTAGTGTGTCACTGCCATAAGTATAGCCGAGTTCAGGGGCAATTTGCTCTCCAATCCAATGATATGGTGGAATGCCGCCCACCCATGGTTCGTGCCCGAGTGCGATTGCGGTTTCGTCACACATTCTTATTCGCAAAAATTTTGCGGCGGGAATTTTGCATATATCATAGGAATTAGGCTGAACATCAGTTCCGACAAGAAATCCGAACATCACGCCGCTGGGGCGTTCGCATGAAAGATAATTCAGACTCATGCAAATATCCCAATTATCTTCACGGCTGTCTGGTAAGTCGGAGACAGACATAAAATCTTCCATAATTTTTTCGACATCCGGTTCTTCAACATTATTTTCTGCATAACCAGCTTTTCCGCACCAGATGGTGTCGCTCCATTCAATTAAATCAACAATAATTCCGTTGTAGTTATAGGTTTTAATGATATTTTCCTGCGGATGCAGTAGATTCATGGTGTCTCTCCTCCTCTTTTCAATTCC
>CATJBQ010000114.1 GCA_949738465.1 uncultured Lachnospiraceae bacterium | reverse complement strand
GAGGAGCGGCGGGGAAAGGCGCAGGATCTGGAGGGGAAAAAGACGCAGGACCTGGAGGGGAAAAAGCCAAAGCCCCAGCCAAAGCCGCCGGCGGTTAAGGAGCCTGCCGCGGATAAGCAGTGGATTGAGACGGTACTCTCTAATCTGAAACAGATGGAACGCAAGGATCTGCCGGTGGGGGAGGTTCCGGTGAAGCAGGTGAAGGAGCTTCTGGGGAATCTTTATATGGAGCTGCTGTTTCCCCACAACGACAGAGACCGGTATTTTAATATGGAGGACCGCGAGGAGCTGTCCGTGTTTAATAAAAAGGCGTAAAGGGGGGAATGTGGTGGTATTGGATCAGGTAAAGACAGACCTGGAGGTTTTAAACGATGTGGCCCAGCAGGTGCAGAACGCGGAGCCCGGCCAGATCCGGGCGTATTTTGAAGGGCTGCTGCCAAAGCTTCTGGATTTTGGCGTGAAGGTTCTTCTGGCCCTGGTGATCTGGTTTGTGGGAGGCAGGATCATCCGGCTGCTCCGGAAAATCCTGCGGCGGTTTCTGGAGCGGTCCAGTGTGGATGTGGGCGTGAAGCAGTTTTTGGATTCCTTCGCCAAGGCGGCGCTGTATTTCTGCCTGTTTATGATTCTTTTGGGCTGGCTGGGAATTTCCACGGCCTCGGTGGTGGCGGTCTTAGGCTCGGCGGGCCTGGCCATCGGGATGGCGCTGCAGGGAAGTTTGGGGAATTTTGCCGGCGGGGTGCTGATTTTGCTGCTGAGGCCCTTTAAGGTGGGGGATTATATCATCGAGGACTCCAATAAGAACGAGGGGACGGTGACGGAGATCCAGCTTTTTTATACGAAGCTGGTCACGCCGGACAACCGGGTGATTGTGATTCCCAACGGAACCTTGTCCAACAGCAGTATGACAAATGTCACACAGCAGGACAAGCGCCGGCTGGACCTTTTTGTGGGGATTTCCTATGAGGCGGATCTGGGGGCGGCCAAGAAGGTGCTTTGTGAGCTTCTGGACCGGGAGGAACGAAGGCTTAGCCAGGAAGAAAGCATGGTGTTTGTGGACAGCCTGGAGGATAGCTGTGTGCGGCTTGGGTGCCGTCTGTGGGTGGCCACCGGGGATTACTGGCAGGTGAAATGGGATCTGACGGAGCGGATGAAGCTTGCGCTGGATGAGGCGGGGATTGTGATCCCCTACAACCAGCTTGAGGTTACAATAAAGGAGGGGAGCTAAAAATGTATCAATTTGACAGGGAAGAGTACAACAGGCGTATGGAGTGGTACCTGGAAGCAAGGTTTGGGATGTTTATCCACTGGGGGCTGTATTCCATTCCGGCCAGGGGCGAGTGGGTCCGGAGCACGGAGGAGATGGGCAAAGAGGCGTACATGAAGTATTTTGAGGAGTTTGACGCCAGAGACTACGATCCCATTTCCTGGGCCAGGGCGGCAAAGGAGGCCGGGATGAAGTATGTGGTGCTGACGGCCAAGCATCATGACGGATTCTGCCTGTTTGACAGCCAGTATACGGATTTTAAATCCACCAATACCAGATGCGGCCGGGACCTGGTGGCGGAATTCGTGGAGGCGGTCCGCTCAGAGGGCCTGAAGGTGGGGCTGTATTTTACGCTGCTGGACTGGTATCATGAGGATTATCCGCATTTTGAGGATAAAAACCATCCCATGCGGAATCATCCGGAGTGCGGCAATGAGCAGCGGCAGTTTGGAAGATACGTGGAGTATCTCCACAACCAGGTGCGGGAGATCTGTACCAATTACGGGAAGCTGGACGTGCTGTGGTTTGATTTTTCCTACGATGATATGCGGGGGGAGAAGTGGGAGGCCACGAAGCTGGTGGACACGGTCCGTACCCTGCAGCCCGGCGTGATTATCGACAACCGGCTGGAGGTCAGCGGCGAGGGGCGGGGGTCCCTGGCCGAATGCAGGCCCTCTCCCTTCCATGGGGATTTTGTCAGTCCCGAGCAGATGATCCCGCCGGAGGGGATCCGGGACGTGGAGGGCAATCCCCTTGCCTGGGAAGCCTGCGTCACCATGAACAACAACTGGGGCTACCACGGCACGGACCACTTTTTCAAGCCGGCGTCCATGTTGATTAAGAAGCTGGTGGAGTGCGTTTCTAAGGGCGGGAACCTGCTGTTGAATGTGGGACCGGACGCCTACGGGAATTTTCCGCCGGAATCTACGGCGATTTTGAAAGAGATCGGGGCCTGGATGAAGAAGAATTCCGGAAGCATCTACGGGTGCGGCCCGGCAGATGTGCCAAAGCCGGATTTCGGAAGGGTGACGAAGAAGGGCAATACGTATTATTTCCATATGTATGAAAATACCATCGGCCCGGTACCACTTCTGGGGCTTGAAAAATCCAGGGTGAAGAAGATCCGGGCGCTGGCGGACGGGCATGAGATTCCGGTTTCCGAAAGCTGGGTCCACAGCGATTATCCGGGGCTGTTGTTTGCGGAGCTTGGGCCGGACCCGGTTCTGCCGGATCCGGTGGACTATGTGCTGGCGGTGGAAATGGAGGAATAGAACGTATGTTCTCGAACGAATTCAGGGAATATACCGAAGCGTCATACCGGGCGCGCCTGGGGCTTTTTGGGGAGCGTTCGGAGGGGATTGCCAAGGGAATTGCCGGCCTGGAGGCGGCGGGGGATGAGGAACAAAAGGGGCAGGCGCTGCTGCTGCGGTTTTTGTACGGGACGATGCCCTTGTGTGATGCGGGGGATTACGATTTTGATGTGTTTTTGTCCTTTGTCTCCCACGGGCTGTGGCTCAGGAAGCATGTGGGCTGGTGCCGGGAGCTTCCCGAGGAGCTGTTTTTGCATTATGTGCTGTATTACCGGGTGAATACGGAGGGGATTTCGCCCTGCCGGGAATTTTTTTACAGCAGGCTTGCAGAGCGGATCCGGGGGCTTGACGCTTATCGGGCGGCGCTGGAAGTGAATTACTGGTGCGCGGAGCAGGCCGGTTATCAGGCTTCCGACGAGAGGACCTTATCCCCGCTGGCAGTGTATAAGTCCGGCAGCGGCCGCTGCGGGGAGGAGTCGGCCTTTGTTGTGTCGGCCCTGCGCAGTGTGGGCCTGGCGGCCCGGCAGGTCTATGCCCCCTGGTGGGCCCACTGCGACGACAACCATGCATGGGTGGAGGTTTATGTGGACGGCGGCTGGCATTTCCTGGGGGCCTGTGAGCCGGAGGAGGCGCTGGACCGGGGCTGGTTTGCCGGGGCGGCCTCCCGTGCCCTTCTGGTGCACAGCAGGACCTTTTCGGATTATTGGGGGCAAAGGGGACCGGTGGAGGAATGCATCGGAAGAACGGGCAGCGTCTGGTATTTGAACGAAACCTCCCGCTATGCCAGGACGAAACAACTTACGGTTACGGTGAGGGACCGGGCAGGGCAGCCGGCGAAGGGGGCGAAGGTGGGCCTTTTTGTGCTGAACATGGCAGGCTATCGGGAGCTAGCGCAGCTTGTGACGGATGAGGAGGGCAGGGCCTCCCTGGCGGTGGGCCTGGGGGATCTGCGGATTCTGGCCGGAAAGGACGGCTGGTTTGGGGAGCTTTTGTGCCTGAAGGGGGCGAAGGAGCAGGCGGAGCTTATGCTGGACCGGCGGTGGCCTGTGGATGAGAGCATATGTTCTTGCGGACGCGAGGAAGGAAATCTCCCTGGGCAGGCATCTGGTACTCCGCTTCACTGGGAGCCGCCTGGGGCGGAGCGAAGGAACCGGGCCAGCCTTACCGGGGAGCAGAGAAGCCGGGGGAGGGCCCGGCGGCAGCAGGCCCAGGAGCTGCGCAGGAAAAAAATGGACGGTTTTTATGACGGTGCCAGGGCTGCCCGATTCCCGGAGGAACAGGAGCTTTTGAAGCTGGCGGAGGGGAATTTTGAGGAGCTCTATGGTTTTTTGTCGGCCGGACCGGAGGGGGAGCGCAGCAGCATTCTGCATCATCTGTCCCCCAAGGATTGCCGGGACGTGACGGCGGCCGTGCTGGAATCGTTTCTGGAAAATGTCTGGGCGAAGGAGGCGGGGGCCTTTGACCGGGAAATTTATGAAAAATATGTTCTTTGTCCCCGGATTGCCCTGGAGGAGCTGACGCCTTATCCGCCCTTGATCCGGGCCCGTTTTGACAGGGAGCAGCAGGCGGTTTTCCGGCCCTGCCCGGAGGCGGTCTGGGAATATGTCTGCGGGAGCGTCCGGGCGTGCGAGGAGGAGACGTATCCGGCCCTGCCCGGCACGCCTCTTGGGATCCTGCGCCTTGGACGGGGGACGGCCCTGGGCAGGAGGATCCTGTTTGTAGCCATCTTAAGAAGCCTGGGGATTCCGGCGCGGCTTGCCCCGGTGGACGGGGCGGCGGAGTACTGGAAGGACGGGCGGTTCTGCCGGGCGCCGGAGTGGTGCCCTGGCATGCTCTGCCTGGAGGCGGCGGACGATACCGCGTGGGTTTACGGCCAGAATTTCGGTCTGGCGTATCTTGGCAAGGCTTCCGGGAGCGCCACATTGGAGGAGCGGCAGCTTTCCTGCGAAGAGCTTTCCTTTGCAGGCCGGAGGCTGGAGCTTCCCCTTGCGGCCGGCGCTTACCGGCTGATTACCACAAGCCGCCTGCCGGACGGCAGCCAGCAGGCTGTGATCCGGAATTTTTCTCTGGCAGAGGGGCAGCGCCGGAGGTTTTCCCTGGCCCTGGCGAAGCCTGGCGTTGACGAACTGTTGTTCGAAAATGAACTGGAGGATTTTCCGGTAAATGGCATAACCGGGGAGTCGGCAAAGCTGTCGTCGCTCCTTGAGGAGGGCAGTCATCTTCTGGCATTCCTGGAGGTGGGGCAGGAACCCACGGAGCATGTGCTCAATGAGATGCTTTCGCAGGCGCAGGCGCTTCTGGCGACGAAGGTGCGGATCCTGTTTTTCCTGGAGAAGGAGGAGGATCTTACCAATCCCACTCTGCAGGCGGTTTTACAGGCGCTTCCTGGGATTACGCTGTGGCTGGATCCCGGATTTGAGCATGCGGCGTCCATGGCCCGGGAGCTGTACACAGAGCCGGAGAAGCTGCCCCTTCTGGTGGTGGCGGGGCCGGGGCTGCTGGGCATCTATGGAGTCAGCGGCTACCATGTGGGCAGCGTGGGGGTGATTTTGGAGATTCTTGGGAAACGGGAATGGAACATATAAGCGGATACAAGGGGGCATTATGGTAGAAAATCAAAACATCGAATGGAAAGAGTCCTGGCGTGATGAATATTTGAAATGGATATGCGGATTTGCCAATGCACAGGGTGGAAAAATATATATTGGAACTAACGATGATGGATTGGTGGTTGGTGTAGCAGAAAGTAAAAAATTGCTGGAAGATATCCCAAATAAAGTTCGCGATATATTGGGGATTCTTGTAGATGTAAATTTGTTGACACAGGATGAAAAAGACTATATTGAGATATGTGTGAATCCCAGCAGTTACCCGGTGAATTATAAAGGCGAGTACCATTATCGTAGTGGTAGTACAAAGCAGCTCCTGCAGGGTGCGGCATTAACAGAATTTTTATTGTCTAAAACAGGATACAGATGGGATGCAGTTCCCATAGATGGGGTAACCGTTGAGGAACTGGATAAAGAGAGTTTTGACATATTTCGTCGGGAAGCATTACGGAGCGGACGTATGACAAAAGAAGATCTGCATATGAGCAATGAGCAGTTATTGGATAACCTGGGACTTATCGAAAATGGGAGATTAAAGCGCGCGGCGGTTTTGCTGTTTCATCGCAATCCGGAAAAATGGGTAACTGGGGCTTATATTAAAATTGGATATTTTGGAGAAGGTTCCGATTTGCGTTATCAGGATGAAATTCACGGCTCATTGTTTATGCAGGCAGACCGTGTTGTGGAGTTAATCTATTTAAAGTATATGAAAGCAATGATTTCATATGATAATGTGATAAGGGTAGAAACATATCCGCTGCCGAAAGCTGCCGTCAGAGAAGCTGTATATAATGCCATAATACATACAAATTATGCCGCATTAATTCCGATTCAGATACGTATTCATGAGGATGCCCTGTATGTCAGCAACGACTGTATTTTTCCTGTTGGCTGGACGGTTGAAACGTTGATGAAACGGCATAGGTCTCAGCCATATAATCCGAATATTGCCAATGGTTTTTTTCGTGCCGGCTATGTAGAAACATGGGGCCGGGGAATTGAAAAAATTTGTGAAGCCTGCAAAAGTCATGGCGTGCCGGAACCGGAATATACCTTGCATCCGGAAGACATTATGGTGAAATTTATATCCCTGCAACCGGTTAAAGTGCCAATGGGACAAAATGGCACTTTAAATGGCACTTTAAATGGCACTTTAAATGATGATTTAATAAAAAGAATCTTATATGCAATCAAAGAAGATCCCAAGATGACACAAGCCCAAATTGCTGAAAAACTGGAATGCTCGGAAAGAACCGTTAAGCGGATCATGAAAAATATGAAAGATTATGGAATTCTTAAACGTGAAGGAGGCCGCAAGACAGGCCGCTGGGTGATAACCGGAAAGGAGCAGTAATGATTGAACTGGCAGAGGAGAAAAGCGGGGAATTCCAGGCACAATTTGTGTTTGAGAAGGATCCTAAGATCGCAGCATGGGGAAGGGAGATAGAACGTGCGTTCTCCGGCGCCTACCGGAAAAGCTTTTACGTGCCGGGGGATAGAAAGTCAGTTCTTCTTGTTGGCTGTGGGGACGGGGCCGCCCTGGAGATCCTTAAGGTGCGGGAGCTGGCGGCTTTTGCGGCACGCACGCTGAAGGAGCTGGGGATCGGCCGGTGCTGCCTGGATATTGGGCCCCTGACAGAGCGTCTGGGGGAGGCGTCACTGATCCAGATCGTGCTGGGACTGATGCTGGGAACCTATGAGTACCAGGCCCGGTGCGGGGAGCCCGGGCAGGATTCCCGGATCCATCCGGCGGAATGGAAAAATCCCGGGCAGGAGCAGCAGGTCTGCTATCAACTGTACGGGGCCGGGGCCGGCAGGGAGAGCCGGGAGCTTGTGGATGAGGCCCGGGAGCTGGCCCGGGATCTGATGTTCGTGCGGGATATGGTGAATACGCCGGGAAATCTCCTGCGGCCCATGGATTTTTGCCGCGCCATCCAGCAGTATCTTAAGGATACCAGGGTGGAGGCGGAGGTAATTTCGTATGAGCAGCTTAAATTCCTGGGGCTTTCGGGGCTCTCCGGGATCGGCGGCAGCAGTGAATTTCCGCCCTGCCTGCTGGTGCTACGCTACCGGGGGAGGCCGGGTGCGCAGGAAAACATTGGCCTGATCGGAAAAGGAGTCACCTGTGATACCGGGGGCTATTGTCTCAAAGCGGCCAAATCCATGGCCGGTATCAAGGGGGACATGGCCGGTGCGGCCGCGGTGGCCGGTGCGGTCCACGGGGCGGCGGCCCGGGGCCTTAAGGTGAACCTGACGGCGGTGCTGCCCCTCTGTGAAAACAGGATTTCCCCCTCCTCCCATCTGCCGGGGGATGTGATTTTTTGCGGCGGGAAAACGGTGGAGATCGTAAATACCGACGCGGAGGGGCGGCTGATCCTGGCAGACGCCATCTCCTATGGGATTGAAAAAGAGAAGATCACCCATGTGCTGGATATCGCCACCCTGACCGGGGCCGTCTGGCAGGCGCTGGGCTACACCATCGGCGGCAGCATGTCGGATGACGAAGCATTTTACCGGATGTTTGAGCGGGGACTTGCTTCCTGCGGGGAACGGTATCTGCGCTTCCCCTTCGGGGAGGAACATGAGAAAATGATCAAAAGTGATGTGGCCGACCTGAAAAACGTGGGAGAGGACTGTTGCGGCGTGATTACGGCGGGACTTTTCCTTCGGCATTTTGCCAAAGGGCTGCCCTGGATCCATCTGGATATCGCCGGGACGGCCTGGAATAAGACGCCGCTGTATGCGTTTGACAGCAAGGGGGCCACCGGGGCCGGCGCCCTGTCTCTGTATTATTTTCTGAAGGAGGCGGAGGGGCTTTTATGAGAAAGTATTTGCGGAAGGAGGCGCAGGCGGACGCAAGGAAGGAATTTCTGCTGGAAGGGTGTGTGGACAGCGTGGAATCGGCGGTGATTGCCACCAGGGCCGGGGCCGGCCGGCTGGAGCTTTGCCAGAGCCTTGTGGTGGGAGGAACCACCCCCACAGCCGCCCTCTATGAGGAGGTCCGGGAAAGCTGTGAAAACAGGATCCATGTGCTGATCCGCCCGCGGTTTGGGGATTTCTGTTACACAAAGCAGGAATTTGCGGTGATCCGCAGAGAGGTGCGCGTCTTTTCCCGCCTGGGAGCGGATGGGATTGTGATCGGGATTCTCCGGCCCGACGGGAGCCTGGACAGGGAACGGATGCGGATTTTGCTGGAGGAAGCGGAAGGGATGAAGGTGACGCTGCACCGCGCCTTCGACATGTGCGCGGATCCCTTTGCCGCGCTGGAGGAGGCGGCAGAGCTGGGAATCCATACGATTCTTACCTCCGGGCAGAAGAACACATGTTTGGATGGAGCAGAATGCCTGAAGCAGTTGGAAGTAAGGAGCGCCGGGCGGGTGGAGATCATGGCCGGGGGCGGCGTTTCGGCGGCTGTGATTGAAACGCTGTACCAAGATACCGGGATATGTGCCTACCACATGTCCGGAAAACGGATTTTGGAAAGCTCCATGACGTACCGGGGCAGCCAGGTGCATATGGGTCTTTGCGGCCTTTCGGAATATGAGATTTACCAGGCCGACGAAGGGAAGATCCGGGCGGCTGCAGAGCTTCTTTCGCGTCTTAAGGCGGAAAAAGGTGAAAATATTAAGAAATATTAAGAAAATAGGAAGAAAATTGCAGACCAGTGGTTGACAGAACCGGAAAATTGTGCTAGTGTAAAAATTGTGGTAAGTAGTGCCAACAGTTTATTTTCTTAAATGTATTAGGAGGAAGGTAGTATGCAACAGGGTACAGTAAAATGGTTTAATGCCAAGAAGGGCTACGGATTCATTTCCGATGCAGAAGGGAATGATGTATTCGTACATTTTTCTGCATTGAACATGGACGGATTCAAGGAATTGAAGGACGGGGAAGCAGTACAGTTCGAAGTCGTAGAAGGCGAAAAGGGACCCCAGGCCGCCAATGTAGTTCGTCTGGGCTGATGGATGGCTGAACATATGTGACAGAATGCGGTATTAAGAATTGAAATGGAATGTCGGAGGTTGTCCCGTTTGGGACAACCTCTTTCCGTAAAGGAGAAAACCTATGAATATGGAACGTTTAAAGGCCTACGAGCTGGTGGAGGAGCGTGGGCTTGATTTTGGCTCGGTGGGCTGTCTGCTGCGCCATCGGAAGACTGGGGCGCGGGTGGTGCTTCTATCCAATTCCGATGCGAACAAGGTCTTCTACATCGGATTTGCCACGCCGCCCGGGGACAACACCGGGGCGGCCCACATCGTGGAGCATACGGTACTGTGCGGCTCAGAGAGATTCCCGGTGAAGGACCCCTTTGTGGAGCTGGCGAAGGGCTCCCTCAATACCTTCCTGAACGCCATGACCTATCCGGACAAGACGCTGTATCCGGTAGCCAGCACCAACGAGGTGGATTTTAAAAATCTCATGCATGTGTATCTGGACGCCGTCTTTTTTCCCAATATTTACCAAAACGAAGATATTTTCTCCCAGGAGGGCTGGCATTATGAGCTGGAGCGGGCGGAGGATCCGTTAAAGATCAACGGCGTGGTTTACAATGAGATGAAGGGCGCTTATTCTTCCCCGGAGGGCCTGCTGGGCCGGCAGATCCTCAGGGCTTTATATCCCGATAACGCCTATGGGTACAGCGCGGCCGGGGAGCCGGCAGAGATTCCGGAGCTTACTTATTCCGCCTTTCTGGAGTTTCACCGGCGGTTTTACCATCCTTCCAATTCTTATATTTATCTCTATGGGGATCTGGATATGGAGGAGCGGCTTTTGTGGATGGACCGGGAATATTTAAGTAGATTCGACTATCGCAAGGTAGACGCCTCTATCTCCCTGCAGAAGCCTTTTGATAAGCCGGAAGAGGTCCAGAACGTATACTCCCTCTCCGCTGGCGAGCCCCTTTTGGACCACACCTACCTGTCCGTAAGCTACGGGGTGGATACGGCGCTCAATGAGAAGCACAAGGTTGCCTTTGCAGTGCTGGAGTACGTGCTGCTTAAGGCCCCTGGAGCCCCCTTGAAAAAAGCGCTGCTGGACGCGGGGATCGGCAAAGACGTAAGCGGCGCTTACCGCAGCGGCGTGCTGCAGCCGTATTTTTCCATTATCGTAAAAAACAGCAATGTATCCCAAAAGGAGGATTTTTTGCGGATTGTCCGGGAAGCGCTCCTTGGCCTGGTGGAAGGGGGCCTGGATCGGGAGGCCGTCCGGGCCGGGCTCTGCCGTTATGAATTTGATTACCGGGAGGCGGATTTCGGGCGGTTCCCCAAGGGGCTTTTGTGGGGAATCCACTGTATGGAGAGCTGGCTTTACGACGATGGCCGGCCTTTCCAGTATTTCGAGGCCCTGCCGGTGATCCGGTGGCTGAAGGAGCAGATCGATACCGGATATTTTGAAGGGCTGATCCGCAGATATCTCCTGGAAAATCCCCACCAGGCGGTGGTGATCCTTACGCCGGAGCATGGGTATAACAGCCGGATGGAGCAGAAGCTCGCCGTGGAGCTTGCGGCGCGCAAAGCCTCCTTAAGCCAGGAGGAGCTTACCCTTTTGGTGGAAGAGACCGCCCGCCTGCGGCGGTATCAGGAGGAGCCCTCCACCCAGGAGGAGCTTCGGACCATTCCCCTTTTGTCGTGGGCAGATCTGAAGCGGGAGCCCCAGCCCCTTTTGTGGGAGGAGCGTATCCTGGCGGGATGCCCGGCGCTGTTTTGTCCGGTGGAGTCTGAGGGAATCACGTATCTGCGCCTGATCTTCGATGCGGGCCGGGTGGCGGAGGAGGACGTTCCCTATCTTGGCATTTTAAAGGCGGTGCTGGGGCAGGTGGATACCGCCCATTACAGCTACCAGGAGCTTGACCGGGCGCGGAATCTTTCCACCGGCGGCATCAGCGGGACCATTGGCATCTACCGTCATGGGAAGGATTCGGCCTATACGGCTGTCTTTGAGCTTCGGGCCAAGGCCCTTACCGGGAAGGTGCCGGAGGCAGTGGGGCTGATGGGCGAGATTCTCACCAAGACCCGGCTTACGGACGGGCGGCGGATCCATGAGATCCTCTCCCAGACCAGGGCAGAGCTTCGGGAGAGCATCAGCTCCGGCGGGGATTCCTTCTCCTCCCTGCGGGCCATGTCCGGTTTTTCCGAGGCGGCCAGGTACCAGGAGCTGACCGGCGGGCTGGAATTTTACCGCCTGGTGAGCCGTTTGGAGGAGCAGTATGAGGAAGAAAGGGAGCGGCTGGCAGGTCGCCTCTCACAGATAATCGAACAATTGTTCTATAAAGAAAACCTGCGGATCTGCGTCGGCGGCCAGGAGGAAGGGTATGAGGCAGCCGGAGGAGCGCTGCCGAAG
>CATJBQ010000113.1 GCA_949738465.1 uncultured Lachnospiraceae bacterium | reverse complement strand
GGACTGGGCCTTCGTGGTAAACCATCCGCCCTTGCCTGGAATTCCCCTCCGCCGCTGCCATCCACATCTGGCCGCATAGATTTCGCCCATTTTACCGTCTTTTATATACTCCTTCAGATATGCCGCAAAAGCCCTGTACCAGTTATTCCTCATTACCATAAGGACTTTTCCGCTATTTTCAGCGGCAAGCTTCATCCGCTCAGCCTCTTTTGTATTTATGGCATCCGGTTTTTCACAAAATACATGAATTCCCCGGTTCAATGCATCTACAGCAATAATGGAATGCAGATTATTGGGCGTACAGATATCGATTGCATCCAGGCCCTCCAGTTCGAATACTTCTCTGTAATCCATACATGTGAAAGGTGCTCCCAGGCGTTCTGCCATTCTTCTTGCCCGTTCCGGAATAATATCACATACTGCTACGATTTCTACATGATCCATTTTCTCATATGCGGGCATGTGTACTGCATTCGCAATTCCACCAGCCCCAATTATCGCGAGCTTCATTTTTCATCCCTCCTGGCATTTTTCTGTTCGCTTTCCGGCGATACTTCTATGTAAGAGCATTCGATCTGCTTTCGCCACACAACCGGCGCAGCCCAACGGACAGCATTTTCAATAATCTTTTTTACATATGGATTATGATATGCTGTATTTGTCTCGTGTCCCGGCTGAAAATAGAAGATTTTTCCACATCCTCTGTGCCAGGTGCAACCGCTGCGAAGCACCTCTCCTCCCCGGAACCAGCTTAAAAACACAATTTCCTCCGGAGCGGGAATATCAAAAGGTTCCCCATACATTTCTTCTTCCTCCAAGTCAATATATTCCGGAATTCCCTGGGCAATTGGGTGGGCCGGATTTATGTTCCAAATCCTGCAAAAATCCCCGTCCCGCCAACGCAGGGTTCCGGATGTGCCGAGCAGTCTGCACATAATTTTAGACGGATGTGACGAGTGAAGGGAAATCAATCCCATTCCCATCCATACTCTTCTCTGGATCCTTTCTACCAGACGATCGGGAACCGCCTCATGCCCCAGGTGCGCCCACCAGACCAAAACATCCGTATTTTCCAGCAGTTCCTGGGGCAGGCCATATTCCGGCATATCCATAGTTACGCTGGTGACTTGTATATTATCACAAGCCCTAAGATGTTCCGCCAGCGTCTCCATCAGTCCCTTTGGATACACTTCTTTTATCTTTGCCGCACTGTCTTCAACCATTTGCCGGAACCATACCAGATTCTCCTCCCCCATTCCGGAAGGTTTGAATTCCTTTGGCAGCTTTCCCGATTCCTGGATATTTTCATACCACAAAGTTACTCTTATCATTCTTTATCTCCCTTCTCTGCTGAAAATGATAAAATGCTCCCAGCATACCGGCATTATTCTGATGCTTTGCAAATGCCACCCGTGTATGGGAGGCAATACCGGAAACCAGCCAGTGTTTCATGGCCTTTTCAATTCTTTCTTTCAGGTAATTCTCCTGGACCATAATTCCGCCGCCAAGCACAACTACCTCTGGATTCAGTACACAGCAAATATTTGCAATCCCCTTCCCCAGAACATCCACCATTTCATCAATTGCACGGATACAGAAGCTGTCGCCCTGCTCTGCGCTCTGAAAAATACGACAGCCATCCCATTTTTCTTCTGGTTCGTTTTTCCACCCGGCTACTTTCCTGGTGAGTATGCTGGCGGCCCCCAGCGTCTGGAAATCGCTCCCATTTATATGCATATACCCGATTTCGCAGGCACTTCCGGAACCCCCGTGGAACACGCTGCCGTTTATGATAGCACATCCACCAATTCCAGTACCAATGGTAAGCATCAGAGAAACCTTACTGTCTTTTGCTGCCCCGGAGACATATTCTGCCAACCCTGCACAATTCACATCATTTTCCACCTCACAGGGAAGCCGGAGCCTCCGCTCTATTATTTCTTTAAAACGGATTCCCGCATAATCTGGAATCAATGGCGCAGCATAGAAGATTTCCCCTTTGTTAATATCCACCATTCCCGCCGTGGAAATACAGATCCCGCTAATCGTATCTGTCCTTTGGTACTCTTCGACAATGGCAATTGCATCCTCCAGGATCGCAGGGCCGCCTCTGCCGGCGTTGGTCTCCTTTTTAGCGCTGCATATAATCCTTCCATTTTCTCCAATCATTCCGTATTTCATGAAAGTTCCCCCAATATCAATACTCACGTATTTTTTCATTTGATTCCCCCTCTCCTGTTATGATTTACGTGGCATTTACCAATTTTCCAATACTTTTACGAAATTTCTTGTAATTAATTGCGGCCTGGTGATGGCGGAACCAACCACTACACTATACGCCCCCAGTTCGATCACCCGCCTGGCCTTTTGCGGTGTGTCAATATTCCCCTCTGCGATTACCGGATGCCCCACCTTTCCAAGTATTTCTTTTAAAATGGCAAAATCATCTGCTTCTATATGCATATTGCAGCTTTGTTCTGTGTATCCAATCAGGGTCGTTCCAATAAAATCAAATCCCAGTTCGTCCGCATGAAGTGCTTCTGCTACTGTGGCACAGTCTGCCATCAAAAGCTGGTTTGGATACCTTTCCTTTATCTGGCAGAAAAATTTCTTCAGCGTCAGATTCCCCGGACGCAAACGCGCTGTGGCGTCTACTGCGATAATTTCCGGCCCTACCTCTATAAGTTCGTCGATTTCCCGCATTGTTGGTGTAATATAAACCTGACTGTCTTCATAATCCCGTTTTACAATTCCAATGACTGGAAGACTCACAAGCTTTTGAATCTCCGCAATATCCTTTCCGGTATTCGCACGAATTCCGGCCGCGCCGCCTTTCTGCGCCGCCAGTGCCATTTTTCCCATAATATAAGAAGAATGTAATGGCTCCTGGGGCAGTGCCTGGCAGGAAACGATTAACTTCCCCTTTAAATTCCCTATTTTCATATCCATGTCTTTCCCCCATTTTCTTTCAGTATCCTGCGTTCCTACTAAAGATTGTAATATGTTTTATATAGGTGATTCAGATTTCTTGCTGAAGGATTGATAGACTGGGGACTCAGAAAATGCGAAAACTCAAATGTAATAATCTTTTCCGCATACTTTTTATGATGCTCCAGCCTCTGTTTTAAAAGTGGAAATGATATTGGATAATATAACGATCTTACATCACGTTCAAAGGTTTCCAGGTTTGCCCAATGATGAATGTGATATTTTTCACAAAGCTTTTCTGTATATCCAAAATAATCGTCAAATTGATCCAGAGGTGCTGTTCCATCTTGAAATGCGCAAATATCGATATTTTCACCCACCCTGTCAAATATCCGGTCCCATTCTTCATAATGCTGCTGTGGTGTCAGAGCCGCACCGGGACACGTCAAATTTGTTTTGAAAAACGGGCTGATCAATATGCTTTTATCCGGCGCTTTCTCCTTACATATACCCGATAGCCCATGCATTACTTCCCCGATATTAAGCTCGTCACAGCAGGTTTCATGGGGAATATACCAGCCTTTCAGTGATGGATGCTGCCCATAACGCCTAAGGACTTCATCGATAAAAGGCTTGTTCCTGCGGATCTCTGTGGCTGCATCTCCATCATTCCAGGTAAGGTTTGATATGTAGAGCCCAAAAAAGACATCCATTCTACGCCTCTCGGCCTGCTCCAAAACAAATCCTGCAAAATCCTCCGCTTCCTCTGTATGGCATACTCTGGAAGGATAGATGCTTCTGCCTGCAAAAAAACCACGAACCAGAATCAACGTATCGATACCCACATCCTGCATGTAATCAAATTCTTTTTTCCACTGCTCCTGCGACCAGTTTGAGGATGGCATATCATAGGTGATCTCATCAATAAATGTTCCTGTAATCGGGCCTTTTTTCATGATAAATACCTCTCTCCCTATATGATAATTTTCTTTCATTTTTATCATAACGGCCCAAACAGGAGGAAGCAATTCTCTGATGTTGATATTCTTATCCTTTTTTGTCCCTTTTCTCTAATCGAGTAGGGAAGATTTCTTCCCCTGCTCGCCGCGCCGGGGCGGGGCCGCTTATGCGGCCATACTCCTCGCCGCCCCGTGTGCATAAAAAAAGGCACATGGAATGTAAATCATATCCATGTACCTTTTCATTTCGAAACTTTCAATAGGTTGGAATCTTATAGTAATTTTCCTTTATTATCCTCAAAAATACAGCACAGTCCCAAATTTCATCCCCTTCTCCACTCCACCTTCTTCCCCTGCTTCCGCAAATACCGGTCCTCATACTTGACAACGATTCCAGCCGGAACCTCCGTCTCCACCAGAATCCTCTCATCCTCCTCCTTCACATGAATCTTAATCCTTCCTTTGACCGAGCAATACTTAACGACAAATTCTTTTGTCGTTTCTGGCATATAAGGACATATATTCATCTCCGCAAACCCAGGCTTCACCGGACGGATCCCGCCGATCCCGTTGTAAAACCACTCCACAATGTGGCCCATCATGTCATGATTGTGGCTGCGGGGATTCTCCTCCCAGTACTCTCCCAGGGTAGTCTCCCCGGCCAGAACAAAAGCATAGTAGCTGGGGTGCTGCTTTCGCAGAATGAAGTCGATGATCCGCTCCTGCATCCCGCAGGCGTTCATGGTCTGGATGATATAAGGCAGCCCCACCTCGCCGCTGACAAAGGTCTGATCCCG
The DNA here is from genome assembly GCA_949738465.1 of uncultured Lachnospiraceae bacterium. Classification (GTDB taxonomy): domain Bacteria; phylum Bacillota; class Clostridia; order Lachnospirales; family Lachnospiraceae; genus 14-2. The sequence continues at coordinate 42,114 of CATJBQ010000113.1, read as the reverse complement.
GTCCAATACCCAGGCAAAAGCTTTTTCCACGTCCGTGCGCTTGTCGTCCGGTACAAGTCCCCAATAGAGGGGCATCGCCTGGCTGGCCTGGGTCAGATAAATCGCATCCGGATGGTCCCAGGCCCGGTAGCACCAGAAGCCTTCTGCCGGATGCTTTACCAGAAGCTTCTCGTTATACCGGTCCTTTACCTCCCTGGCATAATCCTCCAGCTCCACCATGTCGTCATACTTCCCCAGGGCAATGGCCGCTTTCGCTAAGGTTACCGCGTCCGCATACAGAAAGGCCGTCTCAATATTTTCTCGGGCAAAGCCCTCCGGGTCCGGCGTGCCCCAGTCTCCCAGGCCATGGTTGATGAAGCCCTCCTCTGTCACCTTGGACTTCAGGTAGCTTAAGTACCTCATGCCTGTCTCGTAGTTATCCGCCAGGATCTTCTTGTCGCCATAATAGAGATAGTGCCAGTAAGGCCCCAGGATACAGGTGCTTCCCCAGGGAATGATATCAAAAAAGCTTCCCATGGGGGCCGGCAGCACATTATGCTCATAGCAGGGAGCCTGGGAAGGCACCATGCCCTCTCCCGGGTAAAATTTTTCCCCCTCCAGGCCGTTGAAGCAGGTCTCGCCGGTGCACTGGTCCACCCGCAGATCCCATAAAATCTTATCCCACAAGACGGAAACATCCTTCATAAACATAATGGACGGCGCCATCAGATGGTTTGGCTCCTGCCAGGCGTAACGCTCAATGGTGGGGCAGTCGGTGTGGACGCTGAGCAGATTGGATTCCACCGCTTTCAGAACCAGATCGTAAATCTGCTCCAGCCGCTTATCGTCACAGGTAAAGCTCCCGGTATCACTCACAGAGGACGTAATGTAATCCCCGTGAATGCCGCGGATCTGCGCCTCCGGCCTGGATTCCGCTGTTTCTGACGACATGCCATTCCGGCAATCTCCCTCTGATGACACGCCATCCCGGCAGTCCTCCTCTGACGGCACGCCATTCCGGCAGTCCTCCGCCGGAACCGCGCCCTCCACCGCAATGTACCTTCCGGCGAAATACGTGAACTTCATGCGGCACTTCTCCCACACATCATCCTCTCCGACAATATAGGTAATGCACACATCAATGGGGGTCCAGCCCTTGGCCATCTGGTCCACATCGCCATCCGGGGACAGCTTCTCCGCCGGGTAGATATGAACCGTATCTCCCCGCTTTCCCTTTACCTCGAATTCCAGGATTGCCGACATATTCTGGGAAAAATCATAGATATCCCGCCCGTTTATCGAACATATGTTCTTCGCCTCGTAGGTGCGCTTCACCGTTACCGGCGGCTGGTACTGCTCCACCAGCCGGCCCTTGGGGCAGTCCTTTTGCGCCAGTACGGCCGCCTGCTGCCACGTCCCAGCTACGTCTGCACCGCCACAACCACACTTTCCCTCCGGCTGCTCCTCTGACGGCTCGCCGCAGCCGCTCATCATTTCCGCCCGCAGCCGCCCATCGATGATCTCCGACCCATACACATTGGACATGGTCACATAATGGGGCCGGACCAGCCAGCTTTCGTCCGACAGGATCTCCTCCCCGGTTCCATCCTCATACAGAAGCTCCATCCGAAAGCCCAGCGCCAGATACTGGCTGAAAGGCTGATAGGGATTTGGATTGGGCGGTAAAAAGGAGAACTCCGGCCGTTTCGGCGGCATGGACATATAGTAACGCTCCCGCATCATATGATACCAGCCGTTCCCCACCTCTACATCCATCACATTTTTCCCCCGCCGAAGCTGCTCCTTCACATCAAAAGCCACATACTGCACCAGCTTATCGTAATTAGTCCAGCCCGGATCCAGTTCATGGTTCCCCACCTTTTCCCCATTTAGGTAAAAGTGGAACTGGCCCAGGCCGCAAACATAAGCCACAGCCTTTGTTATTTTTTTATCAATCCAGAGTTCCTTCCTGGCCAGAAACGGTCTTGCCGTTTCATTGGAAATCCATTTTCCCAATGCGTTCATTTTCTTACACTCCTTCCTGCACATACCTTGAATGCCGGATCATTTCCAACGGGTATCCGATTCTTTTTGCTGCCCTTTTTATAAGGCAAACGCCCGTTTTGTCCTATAAAAAGGGCAGCCGCACAGCATTGTGCCGCCGCCCTGTGTTTTTGATTATGATTTCCCGAATTATTTTGCCGCGGCCAGCGCTCTTGCCAGCTTCTCCTTATGGAGTTTGCGCAGCACCAGCTTGTAGCTGTTTGAAGTATACACCAGAAATGCCATAACAATGACGCCGTTCAGCACCGTCTGCAGGGAAGAGCTGAAACCCAGCTTCCCAAAGCCCGAGGTAATCATTGCCTGGGCCAGCGCCCCCATCAGCACGCCGATATTCTTGTCGGAATACTTCTCAATGGCCCCGCCGATGAACAACGGCAGGAAGGCCGACATGAAGAAGGAGGAACTGCTTAAGCCGATTTCCGGCGATACCGTGCCGAATTTGCTTAAGTACATCACAGCCGCGATTCCTAAGAGCACACCGGCAATCACATAACAGATCACGGCATTTAATTTTTCATTGACGCCGATATCCACGGCGATCTTCTGCCCGGAGCGCAGCATCTTCCACTGGAAGCCGAAGCTGGTAAAGTTGTATAAAAAGATCAGCACCAGCACCGCCACGCCCGCAATCAGAATACTGTAAGGCGGTTTTGAAAAGATCAATGCGGAATTTCCGATCATCTTAATGCCCTTGGCCCGGTTAAACATTAACCCTGCCGCCTCGTAAACCATGGCAATTCCGATGGAAACTACCATAGGCGGGATTTTTAATGCCACATAGGCCAGCCCGGAGATTAGCCCCAGAACTGCCGCAATCACCACAATGATCAGAAGCAGCGCCACCGGCCCGAGCTTGTTATCCTTTACAATATTTCCACCCAGGATCGCCGCCAGAACAATGGTGGAGCCCACCGAAAAATCAAACCGCCCGCAGGTCAGGTTATAGGACATTGCCAGTGCGATCATGCCTGTATACAGTGTGGTGTACAGGATCGTGGACAGGTCGGAGCCTACGCCAAATCCCGGTGAACCAAACAGGTTGCACACGATCAGAAAGAACACATATACCAGCACCGGGATCGCTATGGTCATCACAATATTTTTCAGGATTCTCTTCATAATCAAAACCTCTTATTTTCGCTAAAAATTATTTTACAGAATCAATGGTAAAGGAACCGTAGAAGTCCTTAAAGGTATCTGTGGTTGCATCCGCATTGAAGGCCACTACCAGGTTCGCGATATCCTCGGCAGTAACTACCCAGTTTCCGGCATCATGCAGGTCGTATACGGAATTGTACTGCTCCGGTGTCGTTATGGTCCAGCGCTCTACCGGGAACAGGAAGCCGTTTCCGCTCTCGTCCACCAGCTTGGTTCCGCTGACAGCATTTAAAATCAACGGGATCGCGTTGCCAAAGCAGGTTTCCTCGTTGTCATACACGATTACAGATACCAGTCCGCTGTTGAAGAAATCGTAATAGGTGTCGCTGACCTCACCGATGCAGGCAAGCTTCAAGGAATCGGCCTTACCGGATTCCATCACTAACTGGAACCACATTGCTACGTCAAAGGTAGACGCGATGGCATCGATGTCCATATCCATCACAGAGGTCTGGGCCGCCGTAAAGGCATCCGTTCCCGGCCATCCTTCCACTTCGTACACAATCTCCATGGTTGCGCCGCCGTCAACAGCCTCCTTCACGCCATCCTCAAAGCCCTGCTTCCTGCTTACGAACATCGGAACGCCCATTGCAGCACCGCCAGAACAGAGAACCACCTTTTCACAGCCCTGCTCGGCCAGAGCCTTCGCCATAGAACGTCCGGCCTCATACTCCGCATCCCCCAGGGTATAGCCGCCCAGGTAATACTCGCCTGCGCCCTCAACGGCAGCCGCTACGGACTCCTCGTCGCCACCGAAGCCGCCCCAGTAGTACATCTGATAGTCGGCACAGGTAATGGCGGACTGCTCCTTGGCCTCGTTGTAGTAGCCGATTACAGCCTTACAGCCTGCTGCCGCACACTGGCCGATAAAATCCAGCTCGCTCTGGGCGTCGGTAAGATCCTCGGAGTACATGATTTCCATGTTAAAGTTTTCACAAAGATAATCAAAGTAAGCGGTGATGGCCTGCTGCTGCTCGCTGGCCTGGTCATAACCCACAAAACCGATCTTCACCGTCTCCTCCGGCCAGCTTCCGTCCAGCGTAATGTCTGCCGCTCCATCGGACGGTGTCTCGTCTCCCGCCGGCTCCTGGATATCTGTATCGCCGCCTTCATCGGCCGGAGCCTGGTCCTCGTCGCCGGATGGCTCCTCCTGCCGGGTATCGCCGCCCTGATCGTTCCCTGCTGCATCATCGCTGCCGCAGGCTGCCATGGAAAATACCATCGCCGCTGCCAGCATCATGGATAAAACCTTCTTTTTCATTGTTAAAATCCTCCTTAAAATTTTTTATAAGCACCCTTTCGGGATTCTTATTGATTTGTTAATTTATCTTGGTAATAATTTGCCGCGGTAGCTGAAGCTGGAAACCAGCACTACCACAATAAACACAACGCCGCGGATGGCCTGGATCCATGCCGTGGACAGCCCCACCATGGTAAGCCCGCTGTTTAAAACGACTACCGTTAATGCTCCCACCAGCCCGGCGCTGATTTTGGATTTGGGGCCACCCGATATGGGCATGCCGCCCACCACCAGGGCAATCAGAACGTCAGTTCCGACACTGCCTGCCGTCTGGGAGCCGATGGTCCGGGTACGGATGATCAGGATAAAGGCCGCCAGTGCCACGCCGATGGCGCTGATTACAAAGGTCAGCACATGCATTTTTTTATCATTGATCCCCGACTGCTTCGCCGATACCTTATTGCCTCCCATCATTTTGGCCTTGCTGCCGATGGGCGTATAGTTAAACAGAAACAGGCACACCAGGAAATACACCGCCAGAAATACCACGTTAATAATGGTCATCTGGGTAAAATTAAAGGTGGGAATCTCCCTTACCGCATCCTTCAGGTAAACGGTGGTCTCGCTTCCCATAATCACCAGCACAATTGACGAAATCACGGAACCGAGCACGATGGTGAAGATGAAAAACGGCACTTCGATATAAGCGGAAAAGATGCCCTTTATCAACGCAATGGCCACCGATACAAGGATACAGACCACCAGCGTCACGAAAATACTTCCGCTGCGTACCGCCGCCATGGCTCCCAGCACGGCGGAGAACAGGACCGCTCCTCCCAGGGACATATCAAAATTCCCCACGCCATAGACAAACACGGCTCCAATGGCCACCAGGGCCGTCACCATCACCTGGTTTGCCATATTCTGCAGATTCGTCACCGACAGCAGCTTTCCTCCCGTCAGGGCCGTGAAAATAAGGATAACCAGCACCAGGCCGATCAGCGGGGCTAATTTACCGATCCCGCCAAGATTTATTTTTGTACTCTTTTTTTCACTCATGTTCTCACCGCCCTCCTAGATCATGACCTCGATGATGTGATTCTCATCCAGGGTCTCGCTTCTGAAAAATTCCCCGGCCAGCGCGCCGTCCTTCAAAATCAGCAGGCGGTCGCTCATGCCCAAAAGCTCCGGCAGCTCCTCGGAAATCATAATGATGGTTTTGCCGGCTTTTCGCATCTGGTCGATCAACTGGTACATGGCCGCCTTGACGCCGATATCCACCCCACGGGTGGGACAGTCCAGGATCAGAATGTCGCAGTTGCGGCCGATCCATTTTCCAAATACCACCTTCTGCTTATTGCCGCCGGACAGGTACTGGACGTCCTGGCCCACTCCGGCACACTTGATGCTTAAGCTCTCCACCTGCTCATCTACAAATTCCTTCACGGCCTTCGGCGTCATCACCAGGCCCTTTGCAATCTTATCGTAGCTGGCGGAAATGATATTATCCTGAATGGTGGCTGTCAGCACCAGGGATTCCGTATCACGGTTCTTGGATACATACCCAAAGCCATGCTTCATGGCTGTCTGGGTGCTGGTGATCGCCTCCCCGCTGGGCACATGGGTAATCTTACCGGTCAGAAGCTTATCTTCTCCGAACATCAGTTTGCCAAGTTCATGCATCCCACAGTGGGAAAGCCCGCCGATCCCCAGGATCTCTCCTCTATGTACCTTCATGGAAAAATTCATCAACAGGCCGCTTCCACTGGTCACCTTATCAACCTCCAGCACCACTTCCTCACTGACAGGGGTTCCGTAATCCGCCCGGTAGTAATCCCCCTTCATCTCGCGTCCCACCATGTATTTCTTGATGGTATCCTCATCCATCTGGTCCCGGTCTAAGGTGGTAATCAGATCCCCGTCCCGCAGCACCGTCAGGGTGTCGCAGGTATCGATCAGCTCCTGCAGGTCGTGGGAAATAAACACCACCGCCTTATTGTCTTCCTTCATCTTACGCATAATCCCGTAAATAATCTCACGGCCATGCTGGGACAGCGCCGTGGTGGTCTCATCCACCACCAGCATCTCGGGCTTGTTGTACATTACCTTGGCAATCTCCACCAGCTTGCGGCTCTGCATATCCAGGGTATCGATGTAGGCGGCGGGATCCACTCCGGTAAACCCGATATCCTCCATGGCCTTCCTGGCCTCCTGGTTCATCTTCCGCTTGCTGATAAAGGGGCCGCTCCTAAAACGGCTCTCCTCCCCGGCAAAAATATTCTCCGCCACCGTGATCCCGCTGACGGTTCCCTGCTCCTGGACGATCATGCCGATCCCCAGCTTGCTTCCCTCAATCATAGTGGACGGACTGTGGGCCTTCCCCAGAAAGGTCATTTCCCCGCTGGTGGCCGGCTGCATCCCTGCCGCAATGGAGGTAATGGTTGATTTGCCGGAACCGTTCTCCCCGATCAGCCCGGTGATCTGTCCGCGATATACCTTAAAGTCTACGCCGTTTAACGCAACGGTCGGGCCAAAATGCTTTGTCAGATTTTTTGCTTCAAAAATCAGCTCCTGTGCCATGGGCTTCACCTCTTTCTGGTTCATAATTCTACCGAAAAAATGAGGCTCCTTCTGCCCCTTTTATGGTTTCTTTTATAAAAATACCGGATAATTTTTCATGAAAATATTTTTATTTGATTTTTTGACCTTAAAATATAAGACAGATATTTCAGACAAAAAATTATAATCATGGATATTGCTGAAATTTTTCAGATATGATACTATAAATTAGAACGATACCAATCGCGGATGCTGTGGGAAAAAGGGGCATTTACAAACTGTGAATGGCAAATGGCACAAAATGTATTCCGAATGCGACTGTGCAGAAGCTTAGAGCTTCTTCATGTTCTATCAGTTGCATCCCACACACCCTCCAGAGAAAGGACCACTTCCATGCCTGCTTCCAACCACACCGCTCCTCCAGAACACAACCTGACCGGCCTCCCCTTCGAGCAGGCCATAATCCGCCATTTCAGCCATGAGGTGCAGCTGCGCCAGCAATTCGTACTGATGTTCTTGTTAAACGGCTCCCTGCAGTTATCCCTGGCCGGGCGGACTTACACCCTGAAGCAGCACGACATCCTGTTTCTGAAACCCTACGAGATTCATGCGGTTCTGGATACCTCTGCGGATATCCACGTCCTGGGCATTTTTATACCCACCGAATTTTTGAACACCTACTGCCCGGATCTGGAGCAGATCTCTTTTTCCACCCACACGGTCCGCAGCTCCCAGAATGATCCGGTCTACATTTCCCTGTGCACCTCCATCGCCCAGATGATTCTCCATACCATCAAAAGCGATAGCTGTACCCGGATGAAGCTGATCTCCGCCGTCACTTCCATTCTCATACGCCTGATCGAGGCTTACGGCGTCAAAAATGTGGACGAAGGAAAAAATGATTATCTGCGGCAGCAGATTTCCACCATCTTAAACTACCTCAACGACCATACGGATGAAAAAATTACCTTGTCCTCCGCGGCTCAGGTGCTGGGCTTTCATCCCCAGTATTTTTCTGTGTTTTTTAAGAAGCATTTCCAGTATACCTTCGTGGATTACCTGACCACCCTTAGGATCAACAAAAGCCTCAACGACCTGATCTATTCGGACCGGAGCATTACGGAGATCGCGCTGCGCCACGGCTTTTCCAGCCACAAGACCTACAGCGCCGCCTTCCGTAAGGCTTACGGCATCACCCCCAGCGAATACCGCAAGGCCCGGCAGTTTGACAACGGCAACGCCTATCTGGATGACCAGAACCTGGACTATTTTTCTTTTTTCCAGAAATACTGGGATACGGATCAGACGCCCTCCGTCGGCCAGCGGACCCTTCAAAGGCATCTGACCCTGCGCCCCGCGCTGCTCTCCGGCTCTGATGCAGGAAATCAATTGCCGGAAATCTGCTTTTCCCTGGGACGCGCTTCCTCGCTGCTGCGCGCCGACATCCAAAAGCAGATCCGGGAAGCGGCAGGAGAGCTGCATTTTACGGCGCTGCGGATCCGGGATATTTTTTCCGACGACCTTTATGTCTATTATGAAGATGAGGAGAAGAATCCCATCATCAATTGGAAGTATGTGGATATTATTTTTGATTTTCTGCTGGAGCTGGGAATCCGGCCTTTTCCGGAGATCGGCTTCATGCCCCGGGAGCTGGCCGCCAAGAAGCAGTATGCCGGCTGGCTTTACCGGCCGAACGTCAGTTTGCCAAAGTCCTTTAAGAAATGGTCCCTTCTGATCAAGAGCTTTATGGAGCATCTGCTGGACCGGTACGGGCGCAGGGAGGTGCTGACCTGGCGCTTCGGCTTCTGGACCACACCCAATCTGCAGTTCCGGGATAATTACTGGCAGGAAAGCAGGGAAGACTTTTTCCTGTTTTACCGGATTACTTATTTTTCCGTAAAAAACGTGGACACGGAGATCCGCTTAGGCTCCCCGGATTTTTCCCTGCCCTCCGGCCTTGACTGGTACGAGGCGTTTTTCCATTACTGCCGGGAGTATGATCTGCATCCGTCCTATCTCTCCACGCACCTCTATAATTGCATGGACGATGCGCTGCCTGCAACCAGGCATGTTTCCCGCCAGCAGGAGCCGCAGGAGCTGAATAGCAGCCGTGACATGGCAGTGTCTAATATTACGCTGCTTTTTGGATTGTTAAATAATTATCAGCTTGATACGCTTCCTCTTGTGGTATCCGATTGGAACCTCTCCTATATTCATAGGGATCTGGTGCGGGATACCTGCTTTATGGCGCCCCATCTGCTGTATACGGTCATTCGGCTTCAAGGCCAGGTGGATACCTTCTGCTTCCACTCCCTCAGCGATATCAGCGAGGATTTTATGATCGACCAGAAGCTGTTCCACGGCGGTCCCGGCCTGATGGATTACAACGGGCTGAAAAAAGCCTCCTACTATGCCTTTTTCCTGCTGCATAAAATGGGCCGGCAGGTTCTTTCCCATGGAGAGAATTATCTGCTGACCCGGTCCGACGATGGATATCAGCTACTGCTGTTTCATTACGTATACTATGATTTCCTCTACTCCATCGACGACCACTCCAGCCTGTCCTACACCCAGCGCTATAACATTTTTGAGTCTTCGGAGGAGCTGGTGGTTCACGCCATACTGCCGGTCCCGGCGGGCCGCTATACCATAAAAGAGAGCCGCCTGAATCGTCAAAACGGCTCCGTCTATGATCTGTGGATGGAAATTGGCGCCCCGAAGGATCTGGATACGGATACCGTCGCCTATCTCAAACAGAAAAACTTACCGGAAATACGATACGATTCTGCCGAAAGCAACGGCACACTGATGCTGGAAGGCACCCTCACACCCCATGGGGTCGTGCTGTTTGAGCTTATGCCCGAATAATATCCGTCTCAAATGCCAGCACTCCGTCCACCATCACCAGCAGCACATTGGTATCGGAAACCAGCGGATCCCCATCGGTCACTACGAAGTCGGCATCCTTGCCCTCCTCGATACTTCCCATCCGGTCCTCCACACCGATATGGCGGGCCGCGTTGATGGTGATGGCCTGCAATGCCTTAAAGGGGTTCATCCCGTTCTTCACCGCCAGGCCGGCGCACAGGGGCAGATACTGCTGCTGGATCACCGGGGAGTCGGTGATGATGGATACCTGGCATCCCGCCGCATCCAGAACCCCCGGCGTCTCGAAGCTCTTGTTCTTAAGCTCCACCTTTCCGGCGTGCCCGAAGGAGGGGCCAACGGCAACGGGATAGCCCTCCTTTGCCAGATCCTCCGCAATCAGGGATCCGTCGGTACAATGGTCCAGCGTCAGACCAATCTCATATTCCTTAGCAATACGGATGGCGGTAAAGATATCGTCCGCCCGGTGGGCATGGGCCTTCAGGGGAAGCTCTCCCCTTAGCACCGGAACCAGCGCCTCCAGCTTGGGGTCGTAGGCCGGCTTCTTGGTGATATCCTCTCCTGCCGCCTCCTTCTTCTCCATGTACTCCTTCGTCCGCTCCAGCATAATGCGAAGCTTTGAAGCCGTCGTCATGCGGGAATAATTGTCCTTTTCCTTATAACAGCGCTTGGGATTCTCCCCGAAGGCGCACTTCATGGCAACCCGTTCCCTCACGATCATATCGTCAACCCGCTTTCCCCGGGTCTTGATGGCCACAAAGGTTCCTCCCAGCACATTGGAGCTTCCCGGTCCGGTGGCTACGCAGGTCACGCCCGCTTCCAGAGCCATCTGAAAGGTGGGATCCTGGGGATTGATCCCGTCTATCGCGGAAAGCTGCGGCGTCAGGGAATCGGTGGCCTCGTTGTAATCCTGCCCCTCAAAACCGATTCCATACCCGTCCAGTCCCAGATGACAATGGGCCTCCACAAAGCCGGGATAGATATGCTTCCCGGATAGATCGATCACCTGGGCTTCATTGACGGCCTTCCCCTCCAGCACCGGCGCGATCTTGCGGATCTTTCCTTCATCGATTAGGATATCTCCGGTATATGGCTCCTCATGGATGGCATCATGGATCATGCCCTGTTTCAAAACAATCATTTCCTCTCCTCCCGTATTCCTTTTTCCATAGTATAACACATCAAAAAGCATTTTATAAACCAAAATATGCTAAAACGTCCAAAAAATCACAGCGTTCCCAACTTAAGCTCCTCTATAATCCGTTCCGGCCGGAGATTGAGGTAGCAGCACAATCTGAGAAAATCATCTGCTTCTAACGATTCCATCGTCCCGGGAACTAATTTCGATGGAGGTATCTGCAGGTTATCCGAGATCACTTTCACCGGCAATTGATTCCTGGCAATATAGTCTGCGACATATTGTGTGGCCTTATTCTGCATAGTCTCCTCCTAACGTTTCTTAAAAATTGTTTAATAATTTACATTATATTCTTCTTTTTGAAGAATATCAACACAATTTCTTCCTACTTTTGAAGATTTTCCCATATAATATTGACGCAGATTTTTCAGTAAGATATGATAAGAAAAGAGGTGAGACCATGAAAAACCCGAACATATCAAAAGCCTTAAAAGCTTACCGCAAATTAAACCGTTATTCCGTCAATGATGTTGTACTCCGGCTGGCTGAAAACCATCTTTCTGTGGCCGAGAAGACGATCTATGGATGGGAATGTGGCAGAACGCAGCCGGACGCCGACACACTGCTGATACTCTGTAAGATATACAAAATCGACAACATATTGGAGACCTTCGGCTACAATGATATGGCGGATGAACTGCTCCTGTCCAGGGAGGAACGGGATCTGATCCTTAAGTACCGCAGCAATCCGGATATGCAGCCAGCCATTAAAAAGCTGCTCAACATGAACGCGGTTTAAGAATCGGACTTTAAAACTCATTTACAGAAAAAGAGCATCTCTCCAACGGAAATCCCGTGGTGATATGCTCTTTTTCTCCGGAACGAAAATCTTTTTATTCAATGGATTTCAGGCTCTCCGCCATATCGATCCGCTCGATTTTTCTGCGCATGATCAGATCCACACATACGGTAAAACCAATCACCGCCACCACCGAATACACATAGCTTAAGGGCAGGATCTGCACATGGAATGATACCATATCCACCTTAAGCTGCGACATCACAAAGGTGTGAAGCAGCACGCCCAAGGGTAATCCCACCACAATCCCCATCACGGAAAGCACCATGCTCTCCCGGAATACGTAAGCTCCCGACTCCCGGGGATAAAAGCCCAAGACCTTCAAGGTGGCAATCTCCCGGACACGCTCCGAGATGTTGATATTGCCCAGATTAAACAATACGATGAAGGCAAGGGCCGCCGCACTGCCGATCACAAGGGCAATGATAAAGTTCATGCTCTGCATGATGTTCTGCACCCGTATGCGCATGTCCGCAATCACATTCACGCCTGCCGCATCCTTCATATCCGACAGATACGAGGAGATCCGGTAGGGATCCGCCTCTTTTTGCAGGGACAGATACAAGGTCTTCGGCTCATAAGCTTCACCAAAATATTCCTCATAGGTTGCACTGTTTACATAAGCGTAGAAATAAACGTAATTTTCAAAAATTCCCGCCACAGTCAGAGGGGGCTTCTCCTGATCCCCTACCTTCAGGGTTATGGTATCTCCAACCTCTAAGGACAGCTCCCCGGCAAGACGGTTATCAATAAGAATCTCCCCGTCCCCCGGCAGTTCCACAGCGCTGCCATCCTTTTCCTGGTGAAAATTGATGCTGTCTGTCACAGGGTCGCCAAGAGCTGCCTGCGGATCCGACACCAGAAGCGTTACCGACTTAGAGCCGCCCTCAAAGGGCGCCTCCGCCGAGGTCTCCATCACGGACGCCGCCGTCTCGATCTCGCTGCCAAATTCTTCTTTAATTTCCTCCAGAATATCGAACGTCAGTTCTTTACTATAGGTTGCACTGAGATCATACTGCAAAATCTCATCGTACTGCACATTAACAATGTTGGTCACCGAATCCTTCACTCCAAAACCCGTGACCACCAGGGCGGTACAGCCGGAAATTCCCAGGATCATCATGATCATGCGCTTTTTAAAGCGGAATACGTTGCGGGCCGATACCTTGTGGAGGAACTTTAAATGCTTCCACAGAAGGGTCACCCGCTCCAGCAGAATCCGCTTCCCGGCAGGCGGCGCCTTGGGACGGATCAGTTCTGCCGGCGCATGCTTCAATTCCAGCCGGCAGGCGGCGTAAGTCGTCCCCACCGAACAGATCAGAGCCACAAGCAGAGAAATCAGAAGCAGCCAGATATTATCCACGATAATCAGCTCGGAAAAGCCGTACAGCATATTATAGGCGGTCCAGATGGATGTGGTAAAGGACCGCACCCCCGCCAGATATCCCACAATGGCCCCAAGACCCGCCGCGCTTCCGGAGTAAATTGCGTATTTTGCCAGAATCGCCCCCTGGGTATAGCCAAGGGCCCGCAGTGTCCCGATCTGGGTCCGTTCATCGTCCACCATACGCGTCATGGTGGTGGAGCAGACCAGCGCCGCAATCAGGAAGAAAAATACCGGAAAGATCTTAGCTACACCCTCTACGATGCTGATATCATTCTCATAACAGGCATACCCCACATTGGTATTGCGGTCCAGAACATAAAGCTCCGGCTCCTCCACATCGGCTAGCTCTTCCTCGGCATCGGCTAACTCCTGCCTGCCATCGGCCAACTCCTCCTCGGCATCCGCGATCTCTGCTTCGGCATCCGCCACCTCCTCTTCCAGCTCGCTGCAGCCGTCCTCGTATTCCTTCCAGCCGTCAGCGATCTTCTTCTGGTTGTCGTCGATCTCCCTCTGGCCTGTTGCCAGTTCTTTCCTGGCAGCCTCGATCTGGCGGCGCCCTTCCTCCATCTGGGCGCGGCTTGCATCCAACTGCCCCCTGGAAGCATCCAGAGCGGCCTTTCCCTGATCCAGTTCGTTCTTGGTGGCGCTTAAAAGCGCGCCGGTGGCGTCCAACTGCTCCTTTGCCTGCTCCAGCGATGCCTCCGTAGCCGCAAGCTGCTCCTCATAGCCTGCGGTATTGCCTCCCAGCATGGCCAGAAAGGCCTGGTACTGGGCCAGATTCTTCTCATATTCTGCCAACCCTGCCTGATACTGGCTGTAACCGGCTTCGTACTGGCTTCTCCCATTCTCATAATCGGTAAGTCCTGCCTGGTACTGGGCTTCCCCGTCGACCAATGCGCTCTCCCCGTCGGCAAGCTCCTGTTCCCTGGCTGTCAGCTCCCGCTTTCCGTCATCTAAGATTTTCTGGGCATCGGCAAGCTCCTGCTCCCCGCGCTCCAGTTCTTCCCTGGCATCCGCAAGTTCCTTTCTTGCGTCCCCGGTCTTTTCCTCCAGTTCCTTTTTGGCGTCGGCAAGCTCCTGTTCCCCGTCGGCCAGTTCTTCCCTGGCATCCGCAATCTCTTCGCGGGCATCAGCAAGCTCCCGGTTATATCGTATATCTGCTATTGCAGCCGACCCATCCTCCAACTCCTGGGCTCCATCCTCAATGGAATCCTGGTATTCTTCCGTAAAAGCCAATGCTTCTAAGGGTGTCTTCACATACACTTCCTTATAATACTCGTAGTCGAACCCCGACAGCGGCAGGAAAATAAATCCCTCCACCTTCCCGTTCCCGATGGTGGTGGTGCCCCGCTCCATATTCATATACAGCGGAGAACGCACCAGGCCCACAACGGTATAGGAATCGTGGACAAAGGCGTCCCTGGTCTCAGAGCTGTTATTTTCGCCAATGGTAATCTCGGTGCCGATCATATCCTCACTGTAGCGGTATCCGTCCAGGACGCACTCATTGTCCGCCTGGGGCAGACGGCCGGACAATAACGTCAGCGTATTCACCGACTCCGTGATGGATAGCGCCTTAAAGCAGATCTCCCGGCCAGATTCGTCCGGATAGAGAAAATCCTCCCACACGGCCCCTTCCGCCTCTGCCACCCCGTCAAGGGCCCGGATGGCTTCCACCTCCTCCTGGTCGAAGCCCCAGGTGGAAATCAGCCGGTAATCAAACATCTGACGCTCCCGCAGATAATCCTGGGCCGTATAGAGCATGGAGGGCTTGGAGGCTTTTAATCCCGAGAAAAATCCCACCCCCAGGGCAATGATGGCGAAAATAGCCATATAGCGGCCCATGCTTTTTTTGATGGTACGGAAAATATTTTTTCGAAATGCCTGCTTCATATGATCCCCCTATGCTACCACTCAATCTCCTCCACCGGCACAATCTTCTCGTTCAGAATCACCTCGTCGATAGTTCCGCTCTTCACCCGGATGATCCGGTCCGCCATAGCCGTCAGCGCCGAATTGTGGGTAATGATAATCACCGTCATGCCGCTGTGCCTGCTGGCGTCCTGCAAAAGCTTGAGAATCGCCTTCCCCGTCTGGTAATCCAGAGCCCCAGTGGGCTCATCGCACAAAAGAAGCTTGGGATTCTTGGCCAGAGCACGGGCAATGGCCACCCGCTGTTGTTCCCCGCCGGAGAGCTGCGCCGGGAAGTTCTGCATCCGCTCGTGAAGCCCCACCCCGGAGAGCACCTCCACAGGCGGCAGGGGATCCTTGCAGAGCTGGGACGCGATCTCCACATTCTCCAGCGCCGTAAGGTTGGGAATCAGATTGTAGAACTGGAACACAAATCCAATGTCATTGCGGCGGTAATTGGCAAGCTGCTTCTTCCGGAAAGCGGATACCTCCACTCCGTCCAGAAAAATCCGGCCGTCGGTCAAAGTGTCCATTCCCCCCAGAATGTTCAGAAGCGTGGTCTTCCCTGCGCCGGATTGTCCCACAATCACGCAGATCTCACCCTGCCCCACCTCAAAGCTGGCATCCTTCAGGGCATGGATCTTCACGTCCCCGGACTGATAAATCTTATTCACATGTGAAAATTCAATAAAAGCCATCCCGTTCCCCCCATTTCCGTCTACTTTCTTTTATTTTACCATAGAAACTTCTCCCAACAAAATTAAAATTTTCTAAACCGCCGCGTTGCTTTTCGAAGGAAATACCGTTAAAATGATGTTATGATGAAAAATGAAAATACTTCCTTATATAACATGTTGACAGAATACGGCAAGGGAAACGTGTACCCCTTCCATATGCCGGGCCACAAACGGCAGCTTACCGGATTCGGCGATCCCTGGCAGCTTGATATCACGGAGATCGACGGTTTTGATAACCTGCACCATGCCACAGGGATTCTGGCCCTTCTCCAGCAGCGGGCGGCCCGGCTATTTGGCTCCCGGCAGAGCTTTCTTCTGGTGGGGGGCAGTACCTGCGGTCTTCTGGCCGCCGTCAGCGCCTGCCTTCCGGCAAAGGGACGGCTGCTGATGTCCCGGAACTGCCACAAATCCGTCTATCATGCCCTAGAGATCCGGCAGATCACCCCGGTGTATCTGCTGCCGGAAATGTGCGGTTGCGGGATCATGGGCTCCCTGCCCCCGGAAGCTGTGGAGCAGGCTCTTGCGGAGGATCCCCGGATATCCGCGGTTCTGGTGGTTTCGCCTACGTATGACGGCGTTGTGTCTGACATTGCCTCCATCGCCTCCATTGCCCATGCCCATGGGGTGCCGCTGATCGTGGACGAAGCCCACGGCGCGCATTTTCCCTTTAGCCGGCAGTTTCCGGACTCCGCGGTTTCCTGCGGCGCGGACGTGGTGGTACAGAGTCTCCATAAGACCCTTCCCGCCTTCACCCAGACGGCTCTTTTGCATCTCAATTCAGAACTGGTGTTCGAAAATGACATCCGCCGGTTTCTGGATATCTACCAGACCAGCTCTCCCTCCTATCTGCTGATGGCTTCCGTGGATTGCTGTCTTACGCTTCTTTCCCAGGAGGGCTCCCGGCGGTTTGAAGCCCTTCGGGAGAACCTGGACCGGTTTTACCGGGAAACTCAAAAGCTGTCCCGCCTGGAATGCTTCCGCCCGGAGGATACTTTTGCCTGGGATGATTCCAAGCTTCTGCTGTCGGGGCGGCGTCTGGGGCTGTCCGGTCCCGGGCTGTCACAGCTTCTGCGGCAGGATTATGGCCTGGAGCTGGAAATGGCGGCGGGCCATTATGCCCTGGCCCTGTGCAGCCTGATGGACCGGCCGGAAGGGTTTTTGCGGCTTTCCAATGCTCTTTTCGATGTGGAACGGCGGCTTTCGCTTAATCCGGAGCCGGTTTTGGCCGATATGATAAGCAGCAGTACTTTGACCCTTCCCAGGCAGGTATACTCCATCGCCGATGCCATGGTTCAGCCCGGCGCCGCTGTCCCCCTTACGGATGCGGCAGGATGTGTCAGCCGGGAATATCTCTACCTGTATCCGCCCGGTATCCCCCTGCTTGTTCCCGGAGAGTACATTGACGGGGCGCTCCTCGCCCATATTCTGGCCCTCCGGGAGCAGGAGCTTGAACTGAACGGCTTATCGGACATGACGAATCAGCGGATAAACATTGTAAATTTTTAGATTTTATAATATAATGAAGAAGCAGGAAGGGGAAGCCATGGGAAAGATTTTTTGTGTTATGGGCAAAAGTGCATCGGGAAAGGATACCATTTACAAAAGATTGCTGGCAGATCCGTCTCTGGATCTTTGCAGGATTATTCCCGGCACTACGCGCCCCATCCGCCAGGGAGAGACCCCGGGTGTGGAATATTTTTTCTACACGGAGAACCAGCTTACGCAGTTGGAGGCAGAGGGGCATATCCTTGAGCTTAGGGCTTACGAGACGGTACATGGCGTCTGGAAATATTTTACCACGGATGAGCAGATCGACCTTGGCGTCCACGATTATCTGATGATCGGCACCCTGGAGGCTTATGGGAAGATCCGGGACTGCTTCGGGCCGGAGATTCTGGTTCCCATCTATGTGGAGGTGGAGGACGGCCTGCGCCTGACCCGGGCCTTAGAACGGGAGCGGAGCCAGTCAGAGCCAAAGTACGCGGAGATGTGCCGCAGATTTCTGGCGGACCAGGCGGATTTTTCCCCGGAAAAGCTGGCCGCGGCCGGTATTACTCTTATTTTCCAGAATACGGAGCTTTCGGCCACCGTCCGGCAGATTACGGAATATATCCGGACACAATTGGAAATTTTTTAAAATAGAAGCTGCCTGATCACTGGCAGAAGAGGTGCGACTATGGATATGAAAGTCAATCAGGTTACCGCCGCCCCTGCGCCGGAGAAGACGACCGCAGCGGAGAAAGCAGACGGTACCTTCAAATTTACACTGGCCAGCCAGATTGAGGAGAAGGATTTACAGCAGAAACTCAACTCCCTGATGGAGGATATCACCACCCAGGGGGAGAAGATCGCGGAGCATATGGATGTGCGGGATATGAAGCGGTACCGTGAGCTGGTGAAGGATTTTATGAACGAGGTTGTCAACCGTTCCCACAAGTTTTCCCGGGAGAACTTTCTGGACCGCCGGGGACGCCACCGGGTTTACGGCATTGTGAAGCTGGTGGACCGGAATCTGGACGAGCTGGCTTCGGAGCTGGTGAAGGATGAGAAGGATCATCTTACCATCTTAGGCAAGGTGGATGAGATCCGGGGATTGCTTCTGGATATCAGTACTTAATTAAAAGTTCCGCCGAAAGATTCTTTGCGTGGCAATTTTATACCTTTATAAGGAGGCAATTATGGCAGGTTTTTCAGACATTATCGGACATGAGAAGATCATCGAGCATCTTCAGCGGGCTGCCGCCAGCGATAAGGTGTCCCACGCCTATATTTTCAACGGCCCGGACCGCTCCGGCAAGATGATGCTGGCAGAGGCTTTCGCCATGACGCTGCAATGTGAGTCCGGCGGCAGCGCCCCCTGCATGGAGTGCCATTCCTGCAGACAGGCGTTATCGAAAAACCAGCCGGATATCATTTATCTTACCCATGAGAAGCCGGCCACGATTTCGGTGGATGAGATCCGTAAGCAGATCAATAACGATATTACCATCAAGCCCTACAGCAGCCCCCGCAAGGTTTATATTATCGACGAGGCGGAGAAGATGAATCCCCAGGCCCAGAATGCGTTGCTTAAGACCATCGAGGAGCCACCGGCCTATGCGGTGATCCTGCTTCTGACCACCAATGCGGACGCTTTTCTTCCCACAATCCTCTCCCGCTGCATTACCCTGGACCTAAAGGCTGTGGAGGATGACAAGATCAGGTCTTATCTGATGCAGAAGCTGCAGGTGCCGGATTACAAGGCGGAGGTCTGCACCGCTTTTGCCCAGGGAAATGTGGGGAAGGCCATCCAACTGGCGGGAAATGAGGATTTTAATGAATTGAAGCATTCCGCCTTACAGTTAGTGAAACGGATCCATGAGATTGAGCTTTACGAGATGATGGACGCCGTCCGAAAGATCAGCGAATATAAGCTTACGATCAACGATTATTTTGATATCCTGATGATCTGGTACCGGGATGTACTGCTGTTTAAGGCTACCGCGGATGTAAACTGCCTGATTTTCAAGGATGAGGTTTATGAAATAAAAAAATCGGCCAGCACAAGCTCCTACGGCGGCATTGAGACTATTTTGCAAGGCCTGGAAAAGGCAAAGCAGCGCCTCAACGCTAATGTGAATTTCGATCTGGTAATGGAGCTCCTGCTGCTGACCATGAAGGAGAACTAATCATATGGTAAAAATAGTTGGCGTTCGATTTCGCCCGGCGGGGAAGGTTTATTATTTTAACCCGCTGAATTTTGAAGTAACTGCCGGCAGCCACGTTATTGTGGAGACTGCCCGGGGCGTAGAATATGGGACCGTCATCATCCCCCCCACCGAGATGCCCGAGGATAAGGTGATCCAGCCCTTAAAGCCGCTGCTGCGGGTAGCCACCAAGGAGGATGACCGTACCACGGAGCGCAACCGGGAGAAGGAAAAGGATGCCTACCGCATCTGCCTGGAGAAGATCCAGAAGCACAAGCTGGACATGAAGCTGGTGGAAGCGGAATATACCTTTGACAATAACAAACTGTTGTTCTACTTTACAGCGGACGGACGGATCGACTTCCGGGAGCTGGTGAAGCACCTGGCGGCCGTTTTCCGCACCCGTATCGAGCTGCGCCAGATCGGCGTCCGGGACGAGACGAAGATCCTGGGCGGGATCGGCATCTGTGGACGGGCTCTGTGCTGCAGCACTTATTTGTCGGAGTTTGCCCCGGTTTCCATCAAGATGGCCAAGGAGCAGAATCTTTCCCTGAACCCCACCAAGATTTCCGGGGTCTGCGGACGGCTGATGTGCTGTCTGAAAAATGAAGAGGAGACTTACGAATACCTGAACAGCCGCCTTCCCGGCAACGGCGACTTCGTCACCACAGACGACAAGCTGAAGGGTACGGTGCAGAGTGTCAATGTGCTGCGCCAGACCGTGAAGGTAGTGGTGGAGATCGACGATGAGAAGGAGATCCGGGAATATAACGTGAACCAGCTACGGTTCAAGCCCCGCCGCAAGAAGGAGAAGAAGCTTTCCGCCAAGGAGCTGAAGGCCCTGGAGGCGTTGGAGGACCGGGGCAAATCCAAGCTGGATGAGGGCAAATAACCGATGAAGATTTCGTTACGCCCCGGCGAGCGGCTGGACAAGCTTGCCCGCAACGGCTATGTGATTATCCAGGATCCCGGCCGTTTCTGCTTCGGCATGGACGCCGTACTCCTGTCCGGCTTTGCCTGGGTAAAGCCGTGGGAGCGGGCCATGGACCTGTGCACCGGCAACGGGATTATTCCCATTTTGCTGGAGGCAAAGACGCCGGGAGAGCATTTTACCGGCCTGGAGATCCAGAAGGAAAATGTGGATATCGCCCGGCGGAGCGTGGCCGCCAACCGCCTGGAGGATAAGATTACAATCGAAGAGGGAGATATCAAGGATGCTTCAAGGACCTTTGGAGCATCTTCTTTTCATGTGGTTACCGTCAATCCACCCTACATGACGGGAAACCATGGCCTTACCAACAGCGACCCGGCCAAAGCCATTGCCCGCCATGAGATCCTGTGTACCTTGGAGGACGTGATTTCCCAGTCTGCAAAGCTGTTGATGCCCAGGGGACGCTTTTATATGGTACACCGCCCTTTCCGCCTGACGGAAATTCTGTGCCTGATGCACCAGTATGGCGTGGAGCCGAAACGCATGAAGCTGGTACACCCCTTTGTGGACAAGGAGCCCAACATGGTGCTGATCGAAGGCTTACGTGGCGGCAATTCCCGCATTACCGTGGAAAAACCTCTGATCGTGTATCAAAAGCCGGGAGTATATACCGATGAAATCTATGATATTTACGGATACTGATTTTTGCACACTTTTTTGGAGGAAAGGAAGATTATGGCCGGAACCTTATATTTATGCGCTACTCCCATCGGCAACCTGGAGGACATTACCCTCCGCGTTTTGCGGATTTTGAAGGAAGTGGATCTGATCGCCGCCGAGGACACCCGCAATTCCATCAAGCTTTTGAATCATTTTGGGATCAAAACACCCATGACCAGCTATCACGAATACAACAAGATTGAGAAGGCCCATATACTGGCGCAGCAGCTTCGGGAAGGGAAAAACATCGCTCTGATCACCGACGCGGGAACGCCGGGGATCTCCGATCCCGGGGAGGAGATGGTCCGCATCTGCCAGGAGGCTGGCATCCCCGTCACCTCCCTGCCCGGACCCGCCGCCTGCGTCACGGCGCCAACCATGTCCGGGCTTCCCACCAGGCGTTTTGCTTTCGAGGCATTTCTTCCCAGAGAAAAAAAGGAACGTGCTTTCATTCTGGATTCCTTGAAGGAGGAGACTAGAACTGTCGTTCTGTACGAGGCGCCTCATCATTTGAAAAAGACCCTGGAAGAGCTGCAAAAAGCCATAGGAAACCGGAAGATTTCCCTCTGCCGGGAGCTGACCAAGCGGTATGAGACGGTATTTGCCACCACCCTGGAGGAAGCCGCCGCCTTCTATGAGAAGGAGGAGCCCCGGGGCGAATACGTCCTTGTGATCGAAGGGAAAAGCCGTGAGGCCCTGCTTGAGGAAGCGCGTCTTAGCTGGGAGGCTTTGACGCTTTCGGAGCATGTGGCTTATTATGAACAGCAGGGCATGGATCGCAAGGAAGCCATGCGGCTGGCGGCTAAGGACCGGGGAATCAGCAAGCGGGAGGTCTACCAGGCTCTGCTGAAGGAGTCCCAGGATTAAGGCCCCCTGCCTGGCCTTGCGGCCAAGGACTTTGCCGCAAGGATTGTCAGCCGGGCGCTTTATACCTCATGTGGAAAATATTTCCGCAAAATGTCAAACTGCGCCGGTCCCAATTCCATCAAAACCTCATGGAACTTATAATCGCTGTATCCGTCTCCCCATGCGTTCTGGGCCTCCTCCTTCAGCTTTAAGAATTCCAGGTAGCCGATGTAATACTTCAGATAATGGGCCGGTTCTTCCACGATGAGCTGGTAAATGTCCGTCAGTACCTGCTGGTCGCTGATCTGGTATTCCCCGAAAAATTCCGTCATATCCTCTAAGGACCAGCCCTCCCCGTGGATCCCTAAGTCCGCCGTGGCATACAGGCTCAAAAGGGCCGACTGGTCGTGCATCAGAAGTTCGCCCAATCCCGGCTCCAGGTCTGCGTAGCCATAGGAAATCATCTCCACATAGGTGGCCCAGCCTTCCGAATAGCCGCTGGTGCCAAGAAGGCTGCGGATCGGCAGAAAGTCCTGGCTCCGCTCCATGATATTCTGGTACAGATGCCCTGGAAATCCTTCATGGGCCAGGGTAGTGTATAATTTCAGCTTCTGATAATTGCTGGAGCCGTTGATATAAATGGCGTTCTGGCTGATGTCGTCGATGGGGACCGCCAGATAAAAGGCCGGCGCTAAGTGGGCTTCCAGGGAGGGATGTACATATTTTACCGTATAGGCCGTATCCGGCGCCGTGGGAAAATCAGCGGCCATTTTTTCCTGGAGCTGCTGTAAAATAGCCACCGGATCCTGAAGGTCAAAGCTGTAGGAAGCGCTGACGGTCAGAAGATCGGGATCTTCCCGGATCAGCCTGGCCGCTTCCGACATATCGTAGGCCCGCCGTTCCTTTGCCGCCTGCTGCATCTCTTTGATCGTCAGATCGGAGCCGGTGTAGGAACGGACAAGATATTCATAATACGCGGTTCCCTGGGGAAGATGGTACAGCCCCTGCTGGTTCCATTCCTGTCCGGAAAGCTCCGAGAGGATGTCCCGAAGTCCTGCAATCAACTGCTCATAGGCAGGAATCACCGCCTCCGCCACAACGGCTTCGTTTTGCTGTATGTAAGACGCCTGATCCACCTCAAGGCCCTGCACCTTGTCTGCAAAGGTGTCCAGCAGATAATTGTTCTCCGTATCTTTGACAAAATTTTCACATTGGTCGATCACCTCATTGGCCGCATACTCCGGCATAAACAGCCCGGCGTCTGCTTTTTCACGCTCCAGCTTTAGAACCTGGGAAAAATATTCCGGAAGCTGTCCCAGAAGCGCCAGATAGTCCTGGATATCCTTTTCCGTGTAAAACGTATATTCCGCCAGAAGCACCGGCAGCTCTCCGGCTACTCCCGTCGAAGGACGCAGGGGCTCCTGGTACAGATACAGTTCCGCCGCCCCAAGCTCCAGCTCCACCTCGTCTTCCAGCATATCGTAAATCATGGCGTATTGTGGATCCAGTTTTTTGGAGTCGAAACTTTTTAAGGCTGCCTGCATATTTTCCAGCATTGCCGTGGCCTCCACGCTTTCCTGGGTATTTACCTGGCCTAATGTCACGGGGTACTCCCGGATTCCGTACTGATCCGGATTTTTCAGAGTATAATGGAGGTTGATGGTGTTTGCCGTGATCTCCTCCCGGAAAAGCTGGTCTAAGTATTCCAGAAAACGCTGCTGCTCTCCCTGAGCCCCGGTTTTCTCTCCCAACGTCGCCAGCTTTCCCATCTGCCCGGAAAAAATAGCTCCCATGCACAAAAAAAGACAAAAGCAGGGGAGCAGATATCGTATGACTTTTTTCATAGCTCTCATTCCTGTTTTTGTCTAATTTATGTAAAAAATTAAAAAAGTATGACTGTGATAGCTGATTTTTATTTTTCCTTGTAATAAAGCATACAGTGGCAATAGCCCTCAAAGTCGGGGTCGGCGCACTGGGCTCGGAACTCCTCGCAGATACACTTATACTCCGGCAGGCGCTCTGTGCGACAGGGGCAATAGCCCCCGGTCGCTTTCAGGCCCTCGCGGACGCTTTTTACAACCTCAGCGTTGGTGTTGACACGAATTTTTCCCATTTTGGTACCTCCTCTAGTTATATAGCATTTGCGCAATGTGGCGGTTGAGCTCGGCACGGTCCATACTGCCTTCCACACGGTGAACTTCTTTTCCATTTCGGAAAAAAAGCAGGGTAGGCATGGCATCAATGCCAAAGCGCTCCGCAATCTGCCAATTTTGGGTGAGATTGATCTCAATAAAGCTGATTCCGGCAAGGTCGGCGGCGGCGGCGTGATAGATTGGCTCCAGCACGACGCACGCCCCACAAAAATCGCCATAGCAATCTACAACGGCGTATTCTGTGTTAAGAAGCGCATCAAAGTTTTCAGCGGTAGCTTGGATTATCATTCTTCTCCCTCCAATCTCTCCATGGCAATCTCATATAAAAGATCCCAGGTCTTGCTTTCATAGAAGGTGTCCTCCGCCATATCGGGTGAAAGATCCGACCCGGAATAAATCTCAGCCTCCTTTGGCCCCATGGTGATGCCGTGGGACAGACAGAACGCACGGTTCATGGCACGGGCTAAGTACTGGGGGCGGAGTTTCTCCTTAAACTGCTCTATAGCCTGCTCGTCGGTGAGGAATTCCGTGCCGTCCTCCGGAATATGGGGATCTATTCCCTCCTGCAGGTACATGTCGAATAGCTCACGTGCTGACGTTTCAAGCCATGCCTCCCGCTCCTCCTCGTCCACAGCGTACTCGGAGCGCTCGATAAGCTGTTGGCGAAAGGCTGCGGAAAGGCTCCTGGCGGAAAAGCTGCGGTTTTCCTGCTCCGTTTTCTCGCGGATATACCTCCGGTAGGCATCCACGGTGGCGACACCGTCAATGCCCTCGCCCGTGATGAGCGCGTCATCGATTGTGGCAGGCTGAAGGCGGACGACGCGCTGTACCGTGAGGGTGGCAGGAGAGCCGCAAAGTTCCGTTTTGACGGTTTCCCCGACTTTCGCACCGACAAGGGCCTCTTCGGCGGCTTCTGCTCCGGGCATATTCCTTCCGGGGTAGATCATGACGGTGCGGTCGGCAAGATTTTGGCCGGCAGCGCAGAAAACGGTGTCACCTGCGCAGGCGGCGGGAACGTCAAGCTGCGCTGCATGCTGGGCGGCAAGGGCGGAAATCAGGGCATCCGTCTCGGCATCGCTTACACGCCATTCGGGAACGTCCTCTGGCATAGGGATAAGCTTCACATCCCAAAGGTGCGTTACATGTGTTTTCATAATACGGCCTCCTTATCTGCCCTGCGGGCAAAAATACGGTAATAGGTATTTGTGCGCAAAAGCTCCTCTGGGGAGCCCATGCCCACGATATGGCCTGCGTCCATGACAATGACTTCATCCGCGGCCTGGGCGGCGCGGTAGCTGTGGGCGATCATCACGGTAGTGCGGCCCTCCATCAGCCTGTCAAGGGCGGTGGCGACATCGGCTTCGCACTTGGCGTCTAAGTTACTTGTAGCTTCATCCAGGAGGAGGTAGCGCGGAGCGCGGATTACAGCGCGGGCAATGGCAAGGCATTGACGCTGGCCGCCGGAAAAATTGGATCCACCCGGTCCCACCTCGGCGTCAAAGCCGCCGGGGGCCTCCATGATGAAATCATAGGCGTTGGCAAGCTTTACGGCTTCTATAAGCTCATTGTCCGATACCTCGCGGCCAAGGCCATAGGTCAGGTTCTCACGAACCGTGCCGGACATCAAGGGCGTGTCCTGTGCCACAATTGCGAGGGTGTGACGCCAGGAGGTCAGGTTATATTCGCTGATCTTACGCTCACCAAAGAGGATTCGGCCCTCGTTGGGGGCGTACATCCGCTCTAAAAGCTTGAGAATGGTAGATTTCCCTGCTCCGTTAGTACCCACAATGGCGGTTACGCAGCCCGCTTTGATGCGGCAGGAAATATCATGCAGCACGGGCACATCCCTGTAGGCGAAGGATACGTGGTCAAGGACAATGTCCTCCTCCCCTGCCACCTCCTCGCCGCCTTCCGGTTCGTCGGCCTGCTCCAGGAGCTGGGAAATCTTCTTGAGCGCTCCATTTGCGCCTATAATGGCGCCGAACGCCATAAAGAGGTTGGACATATGGAGCGACACGGCGGAGGAAAAGCCGTAAAAGATAACCAGCGTCCCTATTGTCAGCGTCCCGTCAGCCACCATTTTGCCGCCGGTCACAAAAGAGATGACAAGGGACATGCATCCCAGCGCCTGCATCCCCACAACGATAAAGGCGACGGTACCCTGGCCATAGAGGTCGGCCCAGTACTGGCGCTTGAAGATGCCGGCGGATTTATTTTTCTCATACCGTTCGGCGCCAAGGGCGCGGATGAGCCGCAGGTTGTGGACACGCTCTGTCATGTAGCCTGTTGTTTTAGCGTTATATCTCGTCCCCAGCAGGGCGGAGTGGTAGGATATGGCAGAATATATAGCGCCCACGCCAAGGGTGCATGGAATGATGAGCAACGACCAGGAGGCAAGCCCTACATGGAGCCTGAACAGCCGCAAGAACACCACCACGCCTGCGTAGACGGTGGAAATAAAATTAATGCTGGTGGTGAAGTAGGTACTGGCGGAGGCGGAGTCGGAGGTCACACGGCTCACAAGGTCGTTAGCGCTCTCGGTGTCATAATAGCCCAGGGGCAGGCGCATAAGCTTGTCCCAGACCTTGACGCGCACGCCTGCGCTGATCTTCTGGCTGAGCACGCCGGAGAAATATGTCTGACCCATCAATGTTACCAGGGTCAGGCCGAGGTTCACAACGTAGCGCACGAGCTTATCAGTGTCGATGGCGCTTTGGCTGGCGTCGATGATCGAGGCGCTGATCTCCACGCTCTCCAGTCCGAGCGTGATCTCAAGTAAGGTCACTGCCATAAGGAGAAGCATCCACACCCATGGCAGGCGCACGCCCTTGAAGATATTCACATACCGCTTTAAAGTTTTTTTCATTCCGCCACCTCCTTCTCCTGTGCCATTACCATCTCGTTGAAGATGGGACAATCCGCCATCAGCTCATCATAGGTACCCTCACCCACAAGTCCACCGTTTTGCAAGACAATAATCTTGTCAACAAATTGTGTCAGGAGCAGGTCGTGAGTGACCATGATGATGGTCTTGTCTGCGAAGGTGGAAAGAACTGCCTCCTGTACACCCTTGGCCGCCTGGGCATCAAGGGCGGAGGTCGGCTCGTCAAGCAGAAGGACGTCGGCATTCCGCAAAAACTCACGTGCCAGCACCAGCCGCTGAATCTGGCCGCCAGAAAGAGACGTTCCAGAGGGGGCGATCTCAGTCTCCAGGCCCTTCGGCTGTTTTTCGATGTAGCCCGCGATGCCTGTGATGCGCACAGCGTCCATGATCTCCTCATCGGACATCTCCCTGCCTACGCCGTAGGTCAGCGCCTCGCGTACGGTGCCGCTGAAGATCTCCGGCCGCTGCTGAACGTAGGAGAAGCAGCGCCTGTACTGATCGAGGGGCATACTCTTGATGTCCACCCCGCCCATGGTGATCTCACCTTCGTCGGGGCGGTAAAAACGCTCCAGGAGGTTTAGGGAGGTGGTCTTGCCGCTGCCGCACAGGCCGACAATCGCCGTACTCTTACCCTCCGGCACGGTAAAGGACACATCCCGCAGAGCCGACTTCTCGCCATAGGAGAAGGTCACGCCCTCAAAGCGCACGTCACGGCCCATTTCCGGAATGGGGACGCTGCCGGTTTGCTCCGGCTCCTCACTGGGGGCGTCGTAGATCTTCGCGGCGCGGCAAAGAGACGCCTTGACCATCTTGATAGACATCCACTCATTGACAAGCTGTGACATGGTGCTGGAAAGATGCCCGCTGATCAGGAAAAAAGCCACCCATTGCTGCATAGTTATCTTCTTTTGCTGGATGAGGATGACCGCCAGCACAATCAGCACGAAGCTCTGGATAAAGTCAAGAAGCTGGTGCGAAACGCTATAGACCGCTTCCATCTTGACACTGCGCATGTTGGCACGAACGAGCCTGTCCACCGTCCTGCGGCCCTTTTCGCGCTCATCCTTCTCATTGGTGAAGGTCTTGATGAGTGGCAGATTGCGCACACGCTCGGCAAGAAAACCCGTCAGAGAGCCGATCTCCTCATAAATATTGGCCTCCACTTTATAGGAGAACCTGCCCATAATATAAGCATAAACATATTTCAAGGGCACAAAGGCCACGATGCCTGTCACCAGCAGCCAGTGATAGGAACCGATGGTTCCAGTGGCCTTGAAAACATAGTAAAGCGTCGGAATGATATTTATGAGCGTATACGCCGTACGGTCGGCGCCATAAGAGATATCGTTGGTGACGGCGCTCATCAGCTCCGCCGGGTCGGTGCCGTCGTAAAAGGACATATGTATGCCAAGCATCTTCCCCCACAGGTTGCCGCGGGCGTTTTTCACCGCAAGGCAGCATGCCTGTGCCATAAAGAGATTCCAGACTGCCATGATCAAGGCGAAAAGCACGTAGTACCATACGGCATCCCCCAGGGCTTTCTCGGAAAGCTCACCGCCAAACAGCGCCGCTGTGGTCAGGGGGATCTTCAGAAGGAGCTCGTTATAGTACAGATTTACCCCAAAAGCGATTAAAATCCACAGCCATGGCAGCTTCGAACGCCGCAGTACGTGAAATACGCTCTTCCAACTGACCTCCGGGCTGTGATTTTTTCGTAATTTTTTCATTGGTTCCTCCAATTTTAGAAAAAGCGCTGCACACGGATCTGCGCGGCGCTTTGCGGCATCATTCCCCGGTAATCAGATAGCCGCTATAGATCTGAGCGTCAAATTCAGCGTAGGTGGCAACATCCATATCTGCCTCAACGCCAATGCCGTAGCTGGCATACTGGAGAATCATGGCCTCAAGGCTCTGCTGGTCGCTGAAAAGGACAAGGATGGTGGGATCTTCTTCGTTGATCGAAATATTATCAGTGGAAACGCCGATCTCGATGAAGTAGTCATACAGGGCCTTGGTGTTTTCAGCGGTGTCGCAGATGTAAATGTCGTCCTGTCCGACAGGCTTGCTGTCCTTGCCGTAAATAACATGGTAATTCTTCACAAGGCCATACTGGACTAACTCGGTAAGCACACCATATTCATCATCAAGGTTTACGTCAAACTGGCCAACATAGTAAATGTCATAATCCACACCCTCGGGGGGCGTGTAGTTCTTCTCGCCATCTAGAAGGGAGATGACGTCCGCCTTCTTCTGGCTCTTCTCCGAGCCGCCGGCGAACAGTCCGCAGCCGGCCAGTGACAGGGCTAGCAGCAACGAGAGCACAATGCATATAGTTTTTTTCATTTTCCTTTCCCTCTTTCCTAAGTAATTACGCTCGAACCATTTTTGTATAAATTGTGTCCAATCAATATAGAAATTATATTATATTTTATATAAAATGTCAATGCAACAGATCAAATGATCATTATTTTTGTTACAATTCATGGCTTAGCCGATAAAGAAAAACCTCGCAGATATTGACTGCGGGGTTTTTGCATGGTTAACTTAATTTTTTCCTTTTTTTCCATAAGTGTAAAAAAATTCCAGAAGCTGATTCAAAGCCTTCACCAGCATCTCGGTCTGCTCCTCGTTAAGACCCTCCAGGATCGCCTGGACCATCTTCTCATGAAATTCCTTGTGGTGGTAATAGGCCTTCTCTCCTTTTTCAGACAAGGAGACCAGTACCACCCGGCGGTCAAATTCGCTGCGCCGGCGGTCCACATATCCTTTTTTCACAAGGTTATTGACCGCTATGGTCAATGTCCCCACCGTCACAGACAGACTCTTGGCCACCGACGACATATTCCGGGGCCTGTCAATACCGATGGCCTCGATCACATGCATGTCGTTGTTGGTGATATCCAAAAACTCCTCTGTGATAATAGCCTTTTCTTCAATGTCCATAATATCATGAAAAAGCCGTACCAGCACCTGGTTGATCGTGTGGTATCTATCTATCTTCTGTTCTTCCATTCGAATCATCACCCTCCCTGTCTTCCATCCTATCACATTTCTTTGTGAAAAAAAAGTTTTTCCTGCATATCATATAATAATATTGAGTTGCCTGACAAAATGAGGCATTTGTCGGGCAACTTAGAATCATGATCCAATGGAGGAATTTTTATGCTCAATTATCTCTGGGGGTTTATGCTTTTGATCGGTATTGTTTACGGCGCCCTCACCGGAAAGCTTCCCGACCTGACGGACGCTGCCTTAGACTCTGCCAAAGAGGCCGTCACGCTCTGTATCACCATGCTGGGGGTCATGTCCTTTTGGGTGGGCCTAATGCGCATTGCGGAAAATGCCGGCATCATCGCCTCCGCCACCCGAAGGATGAAACCTCTTTTGAAGTTCCTGTTTCCCAGGATCCCGGCCGGCCACCCTTCGCTGAAATACATATCTACCAACATGATCGCCAATATCTTTGGCCTGGGCTGGGCGGCCACCCCTGCGGGACTTAAGGCGATGGAGGAGCTGGCAAATCTGGAGGAGCAGCGGAGTCACTCCCGCAACCTTATCTCCGCCAGCAACGAAATGTGTACTTTTTTAATTATTAATATTTCATCGCTGCAGTTGATTCCAGTGAATATCATTGCTTACCGGAGCCAGTACGGAAGCGTAAACCCGGCAGCCATTGTGGGGCCGGCCATTGTGGCGACGGCGGTGAGCACGGGGGTGGCGGTAATTTATTGTAAGATGATGGAAGGGAAGCGGAGAACGTGAGTTCTTCGCTTTTATATGCTTTGACAGCCAGAGGACGGACTTTGTCCACAAAAATAGAACAAATTGTTGAGAAGCAAGGTTTTTTGGGGTATACTTTAAAAAAGAGATGAATATCAGTATTTAAGAAATATACGAGGAATATGAACATGGAAGAAAATATAAAGAATATTGCGTCTGAAGTAAATGAAGAACTGATAAAACTATTTGGTGGGAATCTTGTTAAACTGCGAACAAAAAAAATAACAAAAAAACGAAAAGAGATCAGCAGAATCGCAAGCCGGGTTGGTTTGAAAAATGATATTATGATTTCGCTTCTTGCACGTAACTGCGCTGATTATGAAAATCAAATGAAGTATCAGCCATTTTATCAAAACATTGAAAAGGAGGGCATGAAAATTTATGGATAAAACAAGGGCGGATCTGGCCAAATATCGTTTAAGGAATATGTTGTGGCACAAATTAAACATAGGATAAAGGACAAATAATATGGAAAAAAGAATCAAAGGAAAATGTAAATATTGTGGAAAAGAATATACCATAGGCTACATGAACAAGCATTTTTCAAGCTGCCCCGCACGTTTAGAGCAGCTTACAGCCGAATCTGGAAAGAAAAAATGCGGGTATTTTCAACTGGCCATCCATCCAAAATACAATAAGGATTACTGGCTGTTTATTGAAATCCGGGATACCGCTACTTTAAAAGATTTAGATACATTTTTAAGGGATATCTGGCTGGAATGCTGCGGCCATCTGAGCGCTTTTTACATAAACGGGACCTCCTATGAGGTTATGCCCGATGAGGATTCCTTCTGGGGTGAACCGGCGAAAAGTATGAACTACAAATTGAATACTTTATTAGAAAAAGGTATGACCATAGAATATGAATATGATTTCGGCTCCAGCACGGATCTGATGATTACCGCTGTTAATTATCGGGTGGGATACTGGAATAAAGAAAAACTGACTATATTATCCAGAAATAACCCCCATGAATATGTCTGCAGCCAATGTGGTAAACCCGCTACCACCGTCTGTACGGAATGTCTCTGGAACGGGGACAACCCTTTCCTGTGCGATAATTGCTGTGAGACTCACAAATGTGGTCAGGAAATGATGTTAGATGTGTGCAACTCTCCCCGGATGGGCGTCTGCGGTTATTGCGGAAGTAAAATCTATCCAGAGCAGTTTGCGGCAGACACGGAGTAACGTTTTATTCAGTCTATGGGCATATCTCCCAAGCATTTCCCCATATACTGAATAAAACAACATTCCCACACAACTGCCATGAATTTCCTCCTATTCCTCTCCAACGCCATCATCCCCCTGCTGATTTTTTTTATCGTAGCCGTGGGGCTCTCCAGAAAACAGAATATCTACGATGATTTTATTAAGGGGGCGGCCGACGGCCTGAAAACCGTGATCGGTATCATGCCCACCCTCATCGGCCTGATGGTGGCGGTGGGGGTCCTGCGGGCTTCCGGATTCCTGGATTTCCTCTCGGACCTGATGAAAACTCCCATGGAATGGATCCATTTTCCCACAGAGCTGGTGCCCGTCACCATCGTGAAAATGTTTTCCTCCTCGGCGGCCACGGGACTTTTGCTGGATCTCTACAAATCCCATGGGCCGGACTCTCTTCTGGGTTCCATGGCTTCCATTATGATGAGCTCCACCGAGACGATCTTTTATACCATGAGCGTGTACTTTATGGCGGCCCATGTAAAAAAGAGCCGCTATACCCTGGCGGGAGCTTTACTGGCCACACTTGCAGGAACGGTTATGAGCGTGCTGCTGGCGGGCTGGATGTAAGATTCTCCACGAATTCCATCTCCCGCAGCTGGCTCTTAGGGCTGGTGTAACGTATCTTCGAATTCCCGCCCGGCTTTTTTGGTCCGTTGATCTGATGAAAAAGCTCTAAGAAAAGTGAAATTGCCGGATTGTAGTTATTCTTCATCCAGCTTAAGGCCGTATCATGGGGCGGGGTATCCAAAATGGGACGGATCACCACGCTCTCGTTAGTCTGTTCGATGGTCCGGTCGGAGGTGATTGCCACACAACTTCCGGTCTCCACCCAGAGAAGCACGCTGGCATTGCAATCCACCAGACGCAGGCGGGGATGAATGCCATACCGGTGCAGGAGCGCAATGATGTAATTATATCCTTCCTCGCTTTCCTGTGGACGCAGGGTGGCAAATACTTCATCCTTCAGGTCGGACAGCTTCAGTTCTTCCTTCTCCGCCAGCGGATGATTCCTAGGCATCATGATACAGGAATGGAATTCCTCCACATTTTCCACCAGAAGATCCGGCTTATCAAACAGGGAAAAGCCATAGGTCAGGATCATATCAAGCTGGTTCTCCGATAATCTCAAAGGCAGGTCTCCCAGGCTTCCCCGCTCCATACTGACCTGGATCTGGGGATATTTTTTCTGAAATTCATAAATAACCGGAGACATGATATCCTGTATGTTGTAGATATCAAGAAATCCCAGGCGCAGGGAACCCTCAAAGCCGTTATTGGCGCTGCGGGCTTCTTCCACGATCTCGTTATATTCCTCTAACAGATGCGGCAGCTTATTGTAGAGCAGCACGCCGCCCGGCGTCAGCTTCAAGGTTTTTTTGCTCCGCACAAAAAGACGGGTGTTCAATTCCTCCTCAATGGCGCTGATCTGACGGCTTAAGGCCGGCTGGGTAATAAACAGGCATTTTGCCGCCTCCGTAAAATTCAAACATTCCGCAACGGTGATGAAGTACTTGATCTGATTGAAGGTCATTCCACTTCTCCTTATTTTTATTATAACCTTAATAACATTATATCATAACCAAAAGACATATAAACATAAGATTTTTGCATAAATCAAACGCCTTTTTTTAAGGAAAATTCGTTGAATCCTATAAATTTTGATGGTATGCTATAGGTAAGGTTTAAGGTTTTCTTATCATAAAGAAATGCATCAAAGGAGGAATTATCTTATGAAGGTTATGGGTATTGTTGCCGGAAGACACAACGGGAACAGTGAGATTGCAGTGAAGGAGGCTCTGCTTGCCTGCCAGGAGGCGGGTGCGGAATGCACGCTGGTGAATTTGTTTGATTACAACATTCTTCCATGTACCGGCTGCGAGGGCTGCACCATGAGCATGGGGGACGTGGCCCAGGGCAAGGGCGAATACAAGGGCTGCGTATTAAAGGAGAAGGATGACGTTGATAAGCTGATCTCCGCCATGCAGACCATGGACGGCGTGATTATCGGATGTCCTACATATGACCTGATGCCCAGCTCCATGTATACAAGATTTGCCCAGAGATTCCTGGCATACGAACAGGCGTTCTTATTGAAGATCGGTACTTTGAAAGAGGATAAACACTGTGTGGCCGGCCTGATTGCGGTAGGCGGTTCCTGTCATGACTGGCAGGGTCTGACATTGGAGACCATGGCTGCCTCGATGTTTACCCAGTCTATCAAGGTGGTCGATCAGTATATGGTAACCCGGGTGGGACGTCCGGGCAACGTGCTGCTTCGTGAGGATCATCTGGAGAGATGCCATAAGATGGGCGAGAATATCATTAAGGCCATCCAGACGCCGGTTGAGGAGCGGGGATGGCTGGGCGATCCCGATCTGGGTCTTTGCCCCAACTGCCATGGCGGGCTGATTTTCCGTGGCGACGAGCACTGGGACGGCATTCAGTTCCCCTTTGAGTGTGCTGTCT
Source organism: uncultured Lachnospiraceae bacterium (assembly GCA_949738465.1). Classification (GTDB taxonomy): domain Bacteria; phylum Bacillota; class Clostridia; order Lachnospirales; family Lachnospiraceae; genus 14-2. The sequence goes on along the minus strand of CATJBQ010000113.1, from coordinate 7,506 downwards.
GCGGCGCCGGCGGCGACATTGTCAAGGAGGATGGCAAGGTGAAATTCGTCCTGGCAGAAAATGGTCTCTGCCGCGACCGTAATGTGGATAAGTGTCGAGACCTGCATCTGGATGAGATCATCGAGACCAGAATCCATTTCTTCCAGAATATGGGCGAGGTACAGGAGAAATACGGAAAATATCGTGAACTGAAGTTCCAGTCGGTTTAAGAAGATATAAGGGGGATTGCGACATTAACGAATTGATTTTTTCGTTAAAACGACAATCCCCTTTGTCGTTTTATAGATATCGCCCCAATTGCGGCATCCAGTCTCCAATGAAAATTTCATCCCGCTCGATGGCTTCCCACACGGGCAGAAAGCATTCCTTCAGCAGGTCCATCACATTTTCCCAGGAGTCCTCTTCTTTATCCAGATCGTCGCATTCCTTCCTGTAACGGTTCCAGCGTTTTTTCATATATCCATAGGTTTTGTAGCCCAGCACCGTCTCCAGACGTTTTCCGGGCTCGGACATGGAGCTTTCCTCCAACTGCTCCCTCATATTAAGGTAGATATATCTTCCCGGCAGGGGGAGCTTCCGTAAAATCTGGTAAACGGCTCCATAGGTTCTCATATCCCCGATCAGCTCCAGCCTGTCCATCATATAAAAAAGATTTTCCACCAGATCCAGCTCCACCGGATACTTCTGGTATGCAATCTCCTGTTCCGGCAAAAGCACGGTCTGGTAATAATTTTCCTCGGAAGTAAGTCCTTTTCGCCAGACAGGCCGGATCCGGATCTTAAAGGCAATAGGAATCTGCTCCAGTACAAGATTAAGATCCACCACCAGCTCTCTGTCATAAAAATCAAGATGCCAGTTCACGGAATCATATCGATTCTCATCCAGAAGCTTACGGATGGTATCCTGGATCAATTGGTAGGAAATGTCCGTCATATAATAGGTAATCTCATTGGGAATCTGTTTCTTCTTCCGTCCCTGGATCCGGAATTCTTCTTCCTTCAGCCACAGCCGGTCCTTGATTTCCAGGCTGCCGGCCTCCCAGAGAATCCGTTCAAATAGCAGAAGCGATAAGGTCTGGGCATAGGAAAGGCCAAGCTTTTTCCCCCTCTGCCTCAGCTCTGCCAAGCTATTTCCCTCCTCCTTCATCACAGCCACGCTCCGATCCTGGTCTGTACCTTCTGTACCACCCGCCGCGCTCTTGCATATTCCATTAGCTTTTGGATATCCTTCCTGGGCTCCCTTAAATAGCACTTGAGGGCATCCTGAAGCACCTGACGGTCCAGCTTATCTTCAAACTTCATGCAGTCGCAGATCAATCGCTCCCTGTCATAGATTTTCAGGCTTCCGCCTCCGAAGGAAACAGGCGCTGCCCCCAGATAGAGGGATTCCTTGTCCGTGTAATGGGGCTCCACCAGGGGATACTCCAGCTTAAACCTGGACTTCGACGTATTTTTGTCAATGGCAATGTGCCAGCAGTAGGGCTTTTCCTGCAGATAATGATAATAATAGAGGGCGCTTTCCAACGTCAGGACGCCGTCCGGATACAGGCCGGCAATCATCTGCTCCTCCCGCTTCTGTACCTCTCCCTCCTCCTGTGGCTCCTCCCCAAGGCTGTAATACCCGTTCTTGACACGGATCAGAAGACCCAGCTCCACCAGACGCTGGATCTTCCGGTAATCCAGATCCAGCTCATACAATTGTGTGGTCTTCAAAATCCCCCGGTTTTCTTCCATGAGAGGCCGGATCTGCTCCATCAGCTTCCTCCGCCGCTCTTCCATTTTCTTCATATATTTTCCGCTCCATCCGATTTATTGTGGTTAAAATCTAGCGTTTTCATTATAGATAAAAACTCCTGTTCTGTCAATATTCCAGTATTATTTTCCAAAAAATTCACTTGCTTTTCTTTTCTACTTGTCTTATACTTTCTATAAGACTTTTCCTTATGTCGAAAGGAGATATTATGGACAACTATCATACGATCCGGAAGAATCCTTCCCGGGAATCCTGCCAGCAGATTATCAAGCGGATTCTTTCTGTGGAGGTTTTAGAACACGGCTCCAACCAGCATTTCCGGCAGGCTTCGGATTTTCTTGGATATTTTGAATCCCTGTACCCGGCCTCCGACAGCCTTACGAAGCAGGTCCAGCGGGCCATCAAGGCTTTGAATATGCCCAAGGATGAAAAGGGTTTTCTGATTCCCAACAAGACCGCCGGGCAGCTTGCCCAGGAAAAGGAGCTGCAGTCTATTTTTGCAAGGTCCGCTTCCGGGATCGATAATCTGGAAGACTGCCAGCCCCTGTTCCTGTCCTTAGAGCCTGCCTCCCAGGATTATGTGCTTCAGCTTATTTCAGAATGCGAGACCTTTAACGGTACCTACGCTGCCGCACAGAAGTGTTCCAACGGACTTTTGTTTTATACCAGGAACCGGAAGCAGTTGGAGGTTTTATTTGAGAGTTTACTTTAAGCTTACTCGAATTTAAATTATTTTCTGACAATTTTAATATAAATCCATTATGTCCATCTTCATATAAAAAGACAATATTTTTATTAAAATATTGTCTTTTTATATTCTTTAAGTTAAATATTATGTATTTATTTTAAAAACGACAATTACCACCTTGTCTTCCACCGGGTGTGCCTGCCTCTCTTGATCTCCTTAAACCGCGCTTTGTCACGACGTCTGGACTGTATGTTATGGCGAAAGATGAAGATGTTGTTGATCACATAGTACAGCAGGAATCCAAACAACACCAGGGTAATGACTCCGCAGACGGCAATGGCAATGTACAATAGATTCGTATCCTTTTCTTCTTTTTCCAATACATTTTCTTCTGACATTTCATGGAAGGGATATTGGACTGTCTGGGCATTGGTGGCACGGATGGCCACGCTTCCCACTACCCTTCCTGCGTAGGTATACTCAATGGAGGCGGCCACATTGGCATCCGGAACCTCCTTCACCTGATAGTCCGCGTCGCCAAATACGGCCGACTGGGGCAGCACGATACAGCTCTTTTCATCCAGATCCGCAAAGCTGTGGGTCATCCCAAAAATCTCTGTGTTGGCCGTTCCGGTCACCTGGGAATCCTCATGCTCTGGAGTCATCTGCTCGGACACATTCCACAACCGGAAGTTGTCAAAGCAATAGTCCAGCAGCAGCCGCGTATCTTTGTAATGTCCGTTGCTGTGCTCCTTCAATACCACACAGATCAGGATCATGTCATCCTTCTGGGCATACGTTACCAGCGTGCTTCCGGCATCATCCGTAAAACCGGTCTTCCCGCCAATACAGTAATCATAGAGAAACTGGGTATCCCCCATATAATTGGTCAGCATCTTGTGATGGTTCACCAGAGGGGTCTCTTCATCCGTATGCTTGTTGGTAAAAGGTATCGTATACCGCTTGCTTCCTGTAATGGTGCGGAAGGTCTCATTCTGTATTGCCGCCCTTGAAATCAGCGCCATATCATATGCGCTGGTATAATGCTCCGGATCCGGCAGCCCGTGGGGATTATTGAAATGGGTATCCGTACACCCCAGCTCCGCGGCTTTGTCGTTCATCATGGCAATAAAGTTGTCATAGCCCTTGCCGGTATGCTCACCTACGGCGTAGGCACATTCGTTGGCCGATCCCAGCATCACCGCATACAGACATTGCTCCATGGTCATAATCTCCCCCACATCCCGGGAAATGTGGGTACTGTCCCGTTCGATATTATAAACGGAATCCTTTGAAAATGTTACCTCCTCATCCAGACTGCAATGCTCCAACGCCAGCAGCGTCGTCATAATCTTTGTAATACTGGCAGGATATAACTGCTCGTGGGGATTCTTTTCAAAGAGCACCGTCCCTGTGGAGGCTTCCATCACCACAGCGGCCTCACCCTGGATCTCGGGTCCTGTAGGCCAGTAATCCTCCGCCTGCACCATCCTCTTATCAAATGGCAGGATACAAAGCAGCGCAGCAAAAAACATACAAATTTTCTTACGTCTTTTCATAGCTTTCTCCTTCTGTATATTCCATCCATTTCTTTTTCGGAAAATCCAACCTTGCAAAATTTTGTAAGGTTATTGTTAGTATAATGTATTTTCCTGAATCTGACAAGCCATCCCTTGACAGAAATGTAAAATTGAGCTATGATATAATTGTATTATTCAGATAGTACAATTATGAAAAACGTAAAAAACGGTTACACTATCTTATCACCTTCATAGGAAGTGTGGGAAAGGAAGCATTATGAAAAAAGAAAAAAAGAAGATCGGGCTTACCATCCTCCTGATCGTTGCCCTGCTGGCGGCACTGTGTATTTATTATTACATTGCCCTCCCGCCCATTAATATCCATTCCACGGACACCTGGTGGAGTATTTTTATCGTACTGTTTGTCCTTACGGTATTTCTGGCTATCCGCAAATTCCGCAAGGATCACAAGAAGATCAACGATCTGTCCGGCCTATCCGTCCGGGCGCTGCCTAAGGAGCTTGGCGCCGCAAGATTCGTCCTGTATCTGATGATCATCCTGGTGCTTGTTTTGCTGGTGGGAACGATCCTCTCCTCCCCCATTGTAAATGCGAAAAAATACCAGAATCTGATGCAGGTGGAAGAACGTGTGTTCTCCCAGGATATTTCCCAGGCAGATTTCTCCACCATCCCCATTTTGGATAAGGACTCCGCGGCGCTTCTTGGTAACCGGAAAATGGGAAGCATGGTGGACATGGTTTCCCAGTTTGAAGTGGCTGACGATTATGCCCAGATCAATGTCAATAACCGGCCGGTCCGGGTAACGCCCCTGGTTTACGCCAGCACCATTAAGTGGCTGACCAACCAGAGCAACGGGATTCCTGCCTACATTAAGATTGACATGACCACCCAGGACACGGAATGCGTCAAGCTGGATAAGCCCATCCGCTACTCCAAGTCCGAGCACTTTAACCGCAACATTTACCGCCATCTGCGTTTTAAGTACCCGACCTATATCTTTGACAGCCAGATCTTTTTCGAGATTGACGATGAGGGCATTCCCTACTGGATCTGCCCGGTGAAAAAATTCTCCATCGGCCTTTTTGGCGGCCAGGTGATCGGCAAGGTAGTGATCTGCAACGCCCAGGACGGAAGCTGTGTCTCCTACGATGTGGAGGATGTGCCCCAATGGGTGGATAAGGTGTATCAGGCGGAGCTTCTGATGGATCTTTATGATTATAACGGTACCTTAAAGCATGGATTCTTCAACAGTGTTCTGGGGCAAAAGGATTGCCTGCAGACCACCAACGGATATAACTACATTGCCTTAGACGACGATGTGTGGGTATACTCCGGCGTAACCAGTGTCAGCGGCGACCAGTCCAACGTCGGATTTGTACTGATGAACCAGCGGACCATGGAGACGAGATTTTATAAAATTGAAGGCGCCATCGAAGACTCCGCCATGTCCTCCGCAGAAGGACAGGTGCAGAACTTAGGCTACCAGGCCACCTTCCCGCTGATTTTAAATGTTGCCAATGAGCCTACCTATTTTATGGCCTTAAAGGACAGCGCCGGCCTTGTGAAAAAATACGCTATGGTGAATATCCAGAAATATCAATGGGTAGCCATCGGGGATACCATTTCCGACTGCCAGAAGGCCTACAGCGAGCTGCTCACCACCAACGGCATTTCCGCCACGGACACCGGCCTGGTGGAGGAGGCTTCCGGAAAAATTAAAAACATGATGTCTGTGATTTTAGACGGAAATACACATATCTATCTGACATTGGAAGGAAAAGACGAGATCTTTGATGTCGATATGACGAATGCCAACATGATTGAGGTGGTTCATTACCAGGTGGGCGACCGTATCAAGCTGAAATATATTCCGGGCAGAGATCCCCAGGTTGTAACGGAATTTCCGGAATAAGCCGATGAAACCAGATCAGGAGGAAGACGAATATGAAGGTACAAGAACGTTTTTTGAATTATGTTTCCTATTGGACCACGTCCTGCGACGATATGGACGTAATCCCCAGCACACAGAGACAGTTTGAGCTGGCCCATGTGCTGGAGCAGGAGCTTTTGGCGCTTGGCTTGTCCAAGGTGCTCTGTGACGAGCATTGCTATGTCTACGGGCTTCTTAAAGCCACTCCCGGCCATGAGAAGGACAAAGCCATCGGTTTTATCGCACACATGGATACCTCCCCGGATTATTCCGGAGAACATGTTAAGCCGAAAATCATTGAATATTACGACGGCAAGGATATCACCCTTGCCAACCAGAAAGTCATCCGTGTTGCCGATTTTCCACTTTTAAAGGAACGTTTTGGCAAGACGCTGATTGTTACGGATGGAACGACGCTGCTGGGGGCAGACGACAAGGCCGGCATTGCAGAGATTCTTACGGCGGTGGAGGAGATCATCCGCCAGAAGCTTCCCCACGGGGATATCTGGATTGGCTTTACGCCTGACGAGGAGGTTGGCTGCGGCTCCCACAAATTTAATCTGGATTACTTTCAGGCAGATTATGCCTACACCGTAGACGGGGATTACGAGGGAGAGATTGCCTACGAGAACTTCAACGCAGCCTCCGCTGTTTTCCAGATCCAGGGCGTCAATGTACATCCCGGCTCCGCCAAGGATATTATGGTTAATGCCGCCGCGATTGCCTGCGAGATTCAGGAACTTCTGCCGGAACAGGAGACGCCGGAGCACACAGAGGACCGCCAGGGCTTCTATCATCTGATGGAGGTAACCGGCTCTGTGGCCAGCGCACGTCTCAATTACATTGTGCGGGATCACGACAAGGATCTGTTCGAAAGGCGCCAGCAGGTTCTCAAGGATATAGAAGCCAGGATGAATGAAAAATATGGCGCAGGAACCGTTACCTTAACGCTTTCTGAAAGCTACCGCAATATGCTGGAAGTAATGGAGCAGCATTTTGATGTGATCGAACGGGCCAGAAATGCCATAAAAAATTGTGGACTTACTCCCGTCTCACGGCCCGTGCGGGGCGGTACCGACGGAGCCCAGCTCAGTTTCCGCGGCCTTCCCTGCCCCAATCTTGGAACAGGCGGGGATGCCTTCCACGGACCTATGGAGCATATCTGTGTGGAAGCGATGGAAAAGGTTGTGGAGATCCTAATCGAAATCATGAAGGCCTAGGGCAAGGCCGTATCTTAAATCTTCCATTTGATGCCCATGCGCGTAAAAACAGGTCTTTTCAAATATTCGTGAAAAGACCTGTTTTTTATAAAAGAGGTTCAATTTTGTTTACATATTTGCAATCAAAGCCGCAATTTCTTCCGGACTCATCAATTTATTGGGATCGCCAAGATCCGGTGCGGGCGGCCCATCCTCTATCTCCGGTTCCGGTAGTATGATCTCCGGCTCTGCGGCCACCTCCGGCTCCGGTAGCAGCCCTGGCTCCGATAGATCCTCTACCCCCGGCTCCAATGGTGTTTCAAATAATTCTTCCGGTTCCGGCCCCAGTTCTGAGATCTCCGATTCCTCCGGTTCCAGCCCGGTTTCAAACAATTC
>CATJBQ010000112.1 GCA_949738465.1 uncultured Lachnospiraceae bacterium | reverse complement strand
GGGTAATGGCGCCCTCGCTGATTTCCGCCATGTTGATGCTGCCATACAGTTCCCCCCACAGGCAGTCCAGGAGGTCGGATTTCGTTTTCAATCCTTCCTTATATGCATTAAGGTCATGCTGCAGATAGTCCGGCAGGCCGCACTCAAAGCTGCGTTCCCTTTTTGTTTTCCGGATCCCGCTTTCTGTCAGCTTTTCCATAGAGACACCAAGTGCATTTGCTATTTTATATACCGTTTCCGCAGAACATTTTTCCAGCTTTGTTTTCCCGCTGCAGATATCATTCAGCGTTGCATGAGGCACCCCCGCCAAAACTGCAAGCCGGTATTTTGTCATGTTTCTTTTCTCCAGCAGATCTTCTATGATCATGTCCCTTCACCCCGCTTGTCCGCATCACCGTCCGTCAAACGGAAGCATGCTTTCTTTTCCCTCGTGTAATTATTATATCGTCATACCGAAATAATAGCAAGCTGATTTCTTTTCTTTCAGGGAAAATTTATCCCTTATTTTCCTGCGGCTCTCGCCACGCTGCGGGTAAGGTTGACCGCTGTGGCAGTCGCATGGACAACACTCATCATGTTCACCCTTACGCTGGAATCCAGCCCGAACTGCTGGGCAATCCTTGGCACCTCGTTGGCCGCCAGCATAATGCCAAGCCCTAAGAGCATGTTTCCGGGGAAGGTCAAAAGCCCCAAATACAGCAGCGTGGTCTGCATGAACCCCGTCAGGCATAAGGCCGCGACCTGCTTCATCCACTGGTTAAACCCGTCCTGGTAGCCCCTGGGCACGGAAAACATATACAATGCCCCCACCGCCATCTGGACCAACAGGATGCCGCCCCGCTTGATATTGGCAAAGAAGATCTTAACCACACAGTAGGCAAAGGCAGTCATCGCCAGGAGGTTCGTTAAATTCAGGCTGGCATCCGCCGCCACGGCAAAGCTGCCTTCCAGCACGCTGGTGCTCTCGCCTGACAGGTCAATGGCCCTTCCCCCTGCAAAGACCGCCGCCAGGTCATGGGAAAAGGTATTCTGCAGCGAGATGCAGAACTGGTACAGCCTCACCGGCACAACCCCGGCCAGGGAGCAGGCAAAGAAGCCCTTTAAGACGTTGAGCGACGTTGTCTTGATATTTGCCCTCCCGCACTGGTATTCAACCGCCACGTCAAAGACGGCAACCACAACCCCGGCCGTAAAGAGCGCCCATCCAAACAGGGTAAACAGATGGATGGTTTCCCGGACCCAGCCCAGGCCAAAAATATCCGCCCCCATGCTCCCCATGGCCGTGAAGAAATCTGCAGCGGCCCCATAGACCGCCTCATAGATCCATTTAAGCATTGCGTCCCAGATCCCATTGGAGACCTCCCTCCCTAAGGTTTCATATACTGCCCCCATGGCCTCCCCCATGCCGGAAAATAGATCGCCTAACCAATCAAAGATAGGTCATCACCTCCTAGATTTTGGATGCAGGGCAGACGTTTTGCACCTGCCCTGCCGGTTTCTTTCTATCGTTTCTTTCTATCAAAAGTACAGTCTTCCAACATCGTGGAATACGTCTGCATGGATATCTGGTTACATCTGCATGCCGCCCATCTCCATGCCCTCTTTCTGACACATCCCAACATAAGCATCAGCAGCATTTCATATGCATCAAAATTCATATAACGCCCCCTTACAGGATCGACCAGATATAAAGCGGTGCGGTCAGGGTGAAGATCAGGCAGGCAAACAGGATGCAGGGGGCCGTGAATTCAAACTGCCCATGTTTGCGGTAATCAAAGTAGGCTGTGCCCAGTTTTACGAAAAACAGGATCGCCAGGATCATGTCCACCACCGGGAACACGACATTGTTGACCACCGTCTTGATCTGTGCCTGCGCCGCTGTCCAGGTGTTTTCAATAGCGCCCGCCACATCCCCGGATGCGAAAACAGGGACGGCGTGGACGGCAAACATAAGCGCCGCCGCCATAAGTGTAACGAGAATCTTCTTGCTTTTCTTTTTCATAGGGCATTTCCTCCAATCATTCTGGTTATCTCTTCCTCCCGGATGCTTTTGGTTCTTATATTCAGGCTTTGGCCAAACTGGATCTCAGACGCCATCCCTTCCGTAACCCTGTCCCCAAAGACCCACAGCTCGTCACAGAACCACAACAGGCTCAAGCCCGCCGCCATGCCTGCTTCCCGTTCCTCCGGGACACCGTCATCCAGGCAGAGGGCATAAAAGTGCGGCACCACAGGCGCAGCCCCGCACTTCAATGCATACCTGGCGTATCTTTTGGCTCTTTCGATATTTCCCCCGGCATCGCCGCCGAGGGGGGCGCAGATATACACCTTCTTCATCATTCGTTCCTATCATCCTTCTTCTGTCGTATAAAGATAATGCCTGTAGCGGCAGCCCCGCCCAGGGCAATGGCAATGAGGCCAATCCAGAATCCCATACTGCCCTCATCCCCGGTCTTTGGCACATCCGGGGCTGGCATCGTAATGGTTACCGTCTGGCCTTCATCTTCGATATCCGCATGGGCGGCAAGCTCCACCCCTTCCCGGTACAGCATTTCAAAGACTACGATTTCTGCTTCTTTTGTCAGCCCGCTGGCGTCAAAGGAAAAGGATACGGCCACCTCCCCATCCGGCTGCTCCGGTGTAAAGGCCACCTCGGAGGGTACGGTATTGCCATTTACCAGCAGCGCTTTCCCGGTAGCCTTCTCCATCAGGATGCCGCTTATGGTATACTCTTTTCCGGGAGTCAGGTTCTTATAAGATACCATATCCTCAACCGTAACACTGCCGTTTGCAGGAACCTCCTTTTTCCCTTCAACCGTAGCTTGGGTGCCGATTTCTGGCACTTTCACCCTGACAGTCTGCCCTTCATCCTCAATGTCCGCATGGACGGCAAGCTCCATGCCGCCGCGCTGCAGGCTTTCAAAGACTACGATATCCGTATCTTCTTTGAGATACCTGGAATCAAAAGTAAATTCAACAGTTACTTCTCCGGAGGGCTCGTCTGGCGTAAATGTGGTTCCCGCATGGATTTCCCCACCGTTAATCAGTAATGGATTTCCCGTTGTCTTATCCATAAGGACGCCCTTGATGGTATATTCCTTTCCAGGGATCAGGTGCTTATACGATACGGTATCCGTAAGTGTGAACACCTCTGTGGCACAGATTTCCTTCTCCCCATCCACCTCGGCTTTGGTGCCGATTTCCGGGATACGGTCGTTGATTACGGTGCGTTCAATTACCTGCCCATCCAGCCCAACCTGTACATGGTGGAGATCGGTATTTGGCAGGAACCCTTCTGCCGGTGCAAGCTCACGGACCACCCAGTCCCCATACGGGACATTTTCAAACATAAAAATACCATCCTCCTGCGATCTTGCGGTAAGGATGGCGGTACGTTCCGTATAGTCATTTTCATCCGGCTTGAACAGGCCAAACATTGCCCCCTCAATGGTTTCCTCTGTTTCCCGGTCAATCTTTAATCCTTTGAGGGTTCCATAAACCAGGCCATTTTCGATTGGCTGGCCCTCATTTGCTTTGATTTCCACCAGGGCGGTATCCTGTCCGGCATACGCAAATACAACTGGGTACTTTTCCTCTGGGAGGATATAATGGCTGTCGGTGCTGATCTCCTTTACATACAGCCTGGCACCTACAGGGATATCCGTCTGGAATACGAAGCTGCCGTTTTCATCACAGTTTCTCATCTCCCAAAGGCCATCCGCCGGAACCACGCTGCCATCGGCTGCTGTCAGAGCCTCTGCCGCAAACAGCCCGAACTGTACAGAGTGGATTTCGCTGTTATCCCCAATGCCAAAGAGTTCATTCTTCTCCATGACCTTGGAAAGGCTGATTTCCACCTTCTGGCGCTCATTATAGAAGCTTGTGGATGTTTCCGTAATCTCCACTTCCTGCCCGGCATAGGTTAACTCCACGCTGTGGATTCCATCATTTAATACCATGCCAAACGGGGCCGTCTTCTCCCGCACCTCATATTTTCCAAGATACAATGGCTCAGTAGCAGCTGTTCCCATGCTGTCCGTCGTAATCTCTGCCACAACCGTGCCTTTTGCATAGCGGAGCGTGCCATCCGGCGTAATAACATCTTCCGCCGCAGCCACCTCATAGACGGCACCTTCCAGGCCTGCCATAGCATACACCGGCTGGTAAACAACCGGGAATTCCACCTCATTCCCATCTTCCCCGCTATTCCCGCCTACGGCAGTCACAGATGAAAATACTTCCCCGGATTTGCTGACGGTGATGGTCCCTTTCTGCGGCATGTTCGGGCGTTCCACTTTGATGATGGTAACCGCACTTTCTTCCGTGGAATTGTCCTCCGTCACATCAAAAGAAACCGGATCACTATTTAACACATATCCATACGGTGCAGCTACCTCCACCAGGGAATAGCCGCACCCATAGTCCAGCTGCTGCGGCGTGATCAGCATGCCGTCTGCTGTAGTATAGAACGTATCAATGGTGGTAATCTCCGGATAAGTGTAGGTCATCTCCACCTTGCTGCCGTCCGGCCCAAAGATCTGGAAGGCGGCCCCCGCATAAGGGATGGCCTTTCCGGTTTCTGCATCCGTCTTGATTACCTTGACATAGCTCTTAAACGGCTCATTGTTGATGAGATACCGGTAAACCTCCCCATTTTTGCTCACGGATACATCAAAGGCATCCATCAGCTCCCTGCCGTCCCAGCCTTTGGTCTGTTTTACCGTATAAACACCGTAAGGCAGTTCCTTTGTTTCGGCAAAGCCGGATTCATCGCATACCAGGATATCCCGCTCGGATTCCTCTGCGTTCCCATAGCTGCCGGAGCTTTTTAAGAACACTTCAAACTCCGCACCTGCCTCCGGCGTCTCGATCTGTGTCTCCCCGTCATCGGTATGCTTGATGATGGCGATTCTGCCCTTCTGCACGGTTTCCAGCACGGAAAGGGCGGTGCTCCCGTACTCTGCCGTATAAAGCTTTGCCTCTGCGCCGATGTGCGTATCCCCAGCGGTTACAAGATAGCCTTCGCTTGCGGAAACCTCCCGCAGGCTCCAGGTATCCCCGCAGGCATAATACTTTGTGGTAAACTGGCCGTTTAAATCCGTCACATAAGTGTCCACAAGCTGTCCATCGTGATAGATCCCATACACAGCCCCGGCAAGCGTTGCATCGCCCTGTGCCGCTCCTGTCTCCGCATCCGATTTGGTTACAATCAGCTGCCATTTCTTCAGCCTGTTATGGAAGGATTTATTTGTCACCTGATTCCATAGGATGGCTGCCGTCTGTTTTTCCGGCACCACGTAGCGGATGGCTGGATCCACTTCCTCCAGCACATAGCCGGAGCCAATCAGCACGTCTTTGAATTCTGCGGTACCGGAAGGGTTGGTAACGGCATATTCATCCACTGCGTGTCCGGACAGGGAGGTCCCATACAGATGGAACTTGATCCCCTCATTCAGCCCGTCCTCACTGGTCTTTGTGACAGCCAGGTCCCCACGCTTTAGGACATTGCTGAAGGTCACGGTGGAGGTGCCGCCGCTGATAATCGTTACCTCCTGCACGGCCTGCGGCTCATACTTTTCCTCTGTCAGCTCCGTTACGGTATACACGCCAGGCATCAGCTCCAAATCCACAGTGCCGTCTGCTTTGGTAGTTACCGTCTGGTTTTCTCCATTGCCGGAAACCAGAAAACGGATGCCATCCACCTTCCCATCCTCGGAATGCTTTACGATATGGCCGACACCCGTAGTTTCTGTTTTTATCTTGATATAGAAAACCACCGGGTCCTCCGCGCCGGATATCATGGTCTGCTTCCCGGGCTGCCCCCATAAGAGGAAGTTCCCCTCTAAACCGGGCACCTGCTTCTGTACCGTGATGGTAACGGCATCTTCAATCATATCTGTGGAAGTAAACGTGTACTGGCTCCCATCCCTGGAAACTGAAACCCCGCCCCCATCAAACTGAAGGTCGCAAAAGGTATGGTTCTCATCCGTAAGCGTCAGGCTGTAATTCTTTGCTGCCGGGTCATATTTGAGGGTATATTCCCCTGCCGTCTGGCTGTGGCTGGAGGCAAAGCTGGGAACCACCATGTGGCTGGCCATCTGGTCTAAGATCCAGTTGTAGCACAGCTCCGCCGGCCTCCCCTGGATACACTGGAAGTAGCTGTCCCCGGAGACCCCGTAACTGTTCCCATGCAGGGACGTGGGGCTGGTCCTCAGCTGCTGCTGGTATTCCCACAGGATGGTCTGGGTTGCCATCGAAAAATCATCCTCGTTGGTGCCGCCGATTGGTGCTGTCCTGCCCGGGTGCCAGCCGTAGACGGAAGCCAGCAGGATCCCGAACTGTGCCTCTGCCGGGAGGTTCTGGAAATAGGCGCTGTTCCTGCCGTTCCTGCTCTGGTAGGTGGAGTCCGCCCCATAGTCCACGCCGGACTCTAGGCACATCAGCTGCCTGGCCCCGCTGCTGTCGGAAACCATCAGCTTCCTCCTTGGGCTTCCCCCTTCATGGAAATGCAGGCTTGTATTGCCATATGCATCGTAAACCATAAAATGAAAATCTGCGGAACGGTAATATTTCCCGTCCGATCCCAGGTAATAACCGCCGTAATAGGCCTCTGCTGCCTTCCCTTCCTCTGCCACAAAGGCCAAGGTGGAAAACGGGACGGCCATAAGGCACAGCATGGCGCTTAACAGCGCCGCTGCGATGCGCTTTGCTTTTGTTTTTATCAACTGCTTCATTCTGTTGGTCCTTCCTTTCGTTTTTTGGAGTCCATTCAGGCAGGGAAAAATGTTCCCCTGCCTGTTGTGCGGGTGCATGCTGCAAAGCAGCCGGTTCCCTGATGCACCCCCTGTACCGAAAAAAATCCCCCTGCCTTTTTACAAGCAGAGGGTGTGGCTTCACGGTTTTGCTCAGTACAGGAAGTAGATCCGGTAGCTGCCGCCGCCAAGCGGCTCGGCATAAATCGTGAAAAGTGTAACCTCATTCCCGCCGTAGGCGGTGATGATCCCCGGCATAGACTGCACGTAGTCTTTGAGTTTCCGCTCCAGGTTTGCCCCCTGGAAGGATTCGGAAGCTGTGACCGGCGTTGCCCAGGAGGCGTTCTCCGGCGTGACTGCCCTGCCGTCATCCATTGTGATGTGGCAAAGCCCCATCCCTTCCCCCAGGGCAATGAGCTCCTGGCGGATGGCTTCCATGTCGAATTCATAATCATAGATGGATTTTGGTTTCGGCGGCTCTGGTTCCTCCGGTTCCGGGGCAGGCGGGTTTGCAGCCGCTGGCTCTTCCGGGGCAGGTTCCTGTATGGGCGGTTCTTCCGGCTGGGCTTGTTCCGCTTGGTTTTCCTGCTGGTTGGGGCTGTCCTGTGCCGGAACCGACGCTGCCGCAATCCCCTGTGGCGGTTCACCCTCCGCCGTTTTTTCTTCTGCCGTCTGGTCCGGCTGGGTTTCAGGCGGCCCGGCTGGCCCTGGCATCATCCCCGGTATTATGGATCCTTCCGCAGCCATGGCTTCCCCTGCAGCCACTTCTTCTGTAGCAGCAGCCATGGGTTCCATTGCCTTCCCTGTGGCCTGCACCGGCAGGCCGCCTTCCTTTCCTGCCGCCTGTGCATAGCTCCCGCACCCTGCCGGGCTGACCGCCAGCATTCCTGCCAGGGCTGCAATCAAAAGTTTGTTTTTCCTCATAAGATCACCCTCCTGCTTTTTTTACCACAACCATACCACCAAAACGGGAAAAGTCCAGAGAGAATGGGGAAATTTCCAAAATTTTTTTACATCGCCTGCCCACATTCCGCCTGGCCGCTTTCCTCCGTCTGCCCGGCTGCCTGGGACACCTCCTCCTGTGCCAGAAGCTTCTGCCCATATGCCGCAAGGACGGAATCGGAAAGTTCCGCCCTTGCCTTAGCGGTAATGGGATGGCAGATATCACTGTACTGTGTTTTGCCCTCCTTTTCATACCTGCTCTGGGGCATGGATACAAACAGGCCCTTCTCCGAATCGATGACCTTAAGCCCATGCACGGCAAAAACCCCGGCCACATTTACGCTGGCAACCGCCCTTACATTGCTCCCCTCATAATCCACCAGGCGGTCAATCCGTGCCGTGATGGAGGGGGCAGGGGCCTGCCCTTTTTCCGCTGCAGGCTTCTGTGATGGTTTCTTTGTCGCCATAATCAACCTTCCTTTCGTATTATTTATGAGATACCCTAGCTGGATTATCCAGTAATGCACACCAATCATGCATTTACCGGATTTTTATGCAGCCATATCTCCCATCACCTCACATTCCTTCCTGAAATTTTTTATATTTTTACATTCCCATATCCATGCCATCCTCCGGTGTTTCCCCTGGCTGGCGTATTTCGGCAAGCCTTTCCGCTGCCCATTCCGGGAGATATTCGTCTTTGAGGACGCCAAGGAAATCCTGCCTGTAAAGGTGGGTGGCTTCCCCATCCTTTAAAAACTGCCCGTATACCTTCCGCCCGCGGGCATCCGGCCTGCATCCAAAGCCGCTTTCTGCCAAAAAAAGCTGGTCCTCCGGTGTTTTGTACTGGTCTTTTAAGACCTCCGGCTTCATCACCAGCACCTGCCCGGTATAATCCAGATCCCCATCCGCCTCCGCCATGCAGTGGCCGGCTTCAAACAGCCCAAGCTCCTGCCATGCCCGGCGTGCCTGGTTTAAAAATAAGTCGGTCAGCCCCGGATGGGATTCCACGGTGAAATGCCACCGGGAATCGTCGCGGGGGATCTGGATGCCTTTCGCCCACTCCTTGTTTTCACAGGAGAACCTCCCATCCGTTTTGTTCTGCTGGACGGTGTTTGCCAGCACCCAGTTGACACGGTCAAAGCCATACTGCTCAATAGCCTGCCCTGCCAGGTGATCCCCCAGCCGTCTTCCATCGTAATTGTCTGCGATCAGCCTTTCCATGGCCCTGGCGCAGGCGCAGTTTTCCTTATGGCTATCCCGCCACTGGTCTATTTCATTGCTGTGCTCCGCGTATTCCAAAGACCAGCGGTATAATGGCTTATGCTCCTGTATTTAAATCACCTCCCTGCTGCTCTGCCCATTTCACGGACAGGTGGATGAGGGCGGCACGCTGCTGGTCTGCGGAGAGGCCGTCAAGGAATTCCTCCAAGGTTACGGTGTCATTAAAGTCACCCGGTGCCTGGCCATCTGCACAGCCCTCACAAAGCCTTTCCCGCTTCACAACCACCGTCCTCCCGTCTGGGTCCTCGGTAAAAGAAAGGATGTCATTGTAGGCAAACCCCACACGCTGCCGGATCTCATAGGGGATGGTAACCCTTCCCCGCTTTCCGAGGATGCGGTACATTTTTTCCATATCAGGCCACCCCGCTTTCATCGCATTCCCCGCTGCATGGACAGCTCCCACAGCCTCCGTCACAGTCATGCCCTCCCAGCGGGCGGTCTTCACAGCCACCGCCGCAGACCAGGCCTTCCGTGCTGTCTGCGCTTTCCATGATGAGCTTATCCCCCTCCACATGCATCTGTATGGCATCGCCCGCAAAGATCCCTGCCGCTACCAGCAGTTCGGCGGGGACAGAGACCAGGACATACTCCTGTGTTATTTTTTTATCCTGCATTGCACAATACACTCCTTTAATATTTTTTCATAGTCACACTCCCTACTTCCGCTGTCAGCACTGCCATAAATATCAAACAACGTAAGCTGTGAGGATTTCGCTTTCTGGCGCTCATACAGGTCATAGTTTCCAATCAGCAGCTCCTTGAATTCCTTTCCGGCCTCATACCGCTGTGCCATCGAGTGGGTACGGGAGAAGTCAAACAGGCTGTAGCCTTCATACAGTTCACGGATTTTGGGGCAGTCATTATAAGACAATAAAAATTTACCATGGATGTCCTTTAACGTATCCCGGAGCCGTACATGGTCATCCCAGCCGAAGCCTACCGCATACATATCCTCCGTGGAAAAATAGGGCGGGTCGGCATAAAAGAAAGCATCCAGCCGGTCGTAGTGCCGGATCAGGGTTTCGAAGTCCTGGTTCTCCACCACCACATTTGCCATGCGGTCCTGCAGCTCCAGGATCAGGGTGAACAGCTTCCGGATATCGAAGGGCTGGGAGGCATAGGATTTCCCGCCGCTGGAATAGCTGTAACGCAAAAGCTTTAAAAACATGGCCGCACGGCGCACATCGTAATCTTCGGTAATCCTTGTCCGGATTTCTTTTAGCTCCGCTGCTTCCGGCGGCGGGAACAGCACTTCCGTCAGCCTTAGTTCCTCTGGCAAAAAAGAATCATCAAAGCGCTCATTTTCAAAGAACCGGCGCACAGAAATAAAATCCTCACGGGAGTTTAAATGGCAGAAGCCAATCTCCCGGATGGTTGCCATCGTCCGCTCCTTCATGCAGCGGAACAGGTTGGCAAGGTTGCGGTCAAAGTCGTTGTATACCTCAAACGGGCATATCTCCGGGTTTCCCAAAAGGACGCTGCCGGAGCCGCCGAACACATCGATAAACCGTCCGTATTTGGGCGGAAACAGTGCATAGAGGATATGGAGGATGGTGCTTTTATTGCCCACCCTTGATACAGGTGTTTTTATGGTGGTCACCTCCTTCTAATGCGGCCAATCGTTTCAAGGCAGAAAAAAGCGGCACCCATCATCTGCCCTGGAACGATTGATGCCGCCGGTATTTTTATATTTTTATTTCGTTTAGCTTTTCCCTAAGCCTTTGGACCTCCGCTTCATAACCGCTGATGCGGTTCAGCTGCAGGCAGCACAGGTACACCGTCATGGTGCAGCCACCCAGGAAAAGCCCGGTGATTGACATTGCTATTTCCATTTCTTATCCTTTCCACTGGTTACATCTGCATATCATAATCCCTGTCCTCACCGGGGATCAGCCCCGCACTCTGGAAGGCATCCTCCCAAGCTCCCGGAGCAGGTTATTAAAATCTGCCTCCACCCAGCAGTCACGGATCCCGAAATCTGCGCACATCTGCCCATAGGCGGTGATATCCCAAGCTTCGTCTGCCAGGCTGTCATTCAGCTGCAGCCATGCTTTCCCTTTCTCCCAGCAGACACACAGGGAGGTGGGGAAACCGCCTGTCTGGCCACACTGGAAATCTGGCGAAGCGTAAATACATACGGAATCATATTTTTCCAGCATGGCTTCGATCTTTTTTTGCATTTCTCCATATGTCATAACTGCATATCCATCCCAGCGCTGCAAGTTTCATCCATCCCATCAGCGGACGTAATGTTCACATACTCCCCAAGGATATTGAGGGCTTCCTCATAACCTCCGCTGGCGTGGATTCTGCCGCACATCTCTTTTGCCTGCCCTGCCATGCCGTTCTGCTTAAGCGTTTTTGATGCAATCCCCATAAGATTGAAGATGTTGCCATTCTGTCCAATCAGCGGACAATCCGGTTTTTCAGATTTCTGCGCCCTTTCTCCCAAGTCTGTTTCTCCGTCTGTAAATCCGCCGAGGCGGTTTTGCACATAGTCTGAAAGCCACATGCTGCCAAAATTTTCTCTTGTCTGCAGCCGCCACATGGCAAGCCTGCCCATGTCCAGCTTCACATCATGGGAAAAAGGAAACAGCAGGCAGGTAAGTCCGTCGTGCGTAAAAGTGCAGCAGTTTTCAGCCTTGAATCTTGTCCCATGAAGCAGGATTTGGGACTCTGCAAGCATGCCGTTGATGCCGTCCACCCATTCGTCAAGGCTGCCCCCGCAGCCCTGCAGGATCAGCCCCTCGCTTTCCTTCATATGGCGGAGTTCCTCGGTTGTAATGTTTTTTGCACTCATACCATTATGCCTCCCATCTGCACTGCTTCCTCCTCGTCCATGTCCGGTTTTGCAAATTCCTCCGGTTCCATTTCCCCCAAAAGAAAGTTCGGGAGGCTTTCCCCGGAATCCAGCAGTCCAACCACCTTCCGCTTTTCATCAGCCATGGGCTGCCCTGCCAGTTCTTTCTCCTGCATATCCTCAAAGGACACAAGCTCATACAGAGAGCGGCCACGGGCTGAAATCACGCCATAGTCTGTGATTGAAGCGCCAAGCCGTTCCAGAAGCTCCCTGCCCCCTCTTTGGGTAAGCAGCGTATCCAGCCATCTGCCGTCAAACCGGCTGTCCAGATGGCGTTGGAGATATCCCATGAAAAACTGTTCGTAATTTTCCGATGCCCTTGACAGCTCATATTCAGAAAGGTGCCCTGCAATATTAAGCGCCCCGTCAATGTCTTCCGGCCGCTCCGCTGCAAAGGCTGCCTTAAATTTCACCTGTTCCGGCGGGGACATTGATTCCACACGCTCCGCAAGCATGTTCAATTGATCAAAGTCATGCATATCGCCAAACAGATCCTCTGTAATCTGCGGCACAGTAGATTCAAACGCATAATATACGCAGTCCTCAATGCATCTTTCACCATGCAGCCCCGCAATCCGGTTCGCCTCCGCCTTATCCATGGGGAACCGGATCCATTCTGCCGAATCTGCCGTTTCCTCTGCGAAATTTTCCGGTGCCTCCGAAATAAGCAGGGCGAACACATAACTTTCATCGGGAACAGGCTCCGGCAGATGCTCCCCATCATACACTTCCGGCATTTTATACTGGCCTGCGGCAATATACCTGCGGCCAATAAACACACCGCCGTCATTTTCCCGCTGGAGCCTGCCAATCTTCTGCTGGTCAAGGAGATACAGGGATTGTTCTGGCACCGCCATAACATCCTCATGCATGCCATTTGCAATCACAAACCGCCCCAGCTGCCCGTCCGTGGATATATTGGGTATGGCCGGCACATCTTCTAAGCCGAAAGTCATGTTGACCAGGTCTTTCATCCTGATGGGATCATCTTCCTCTGGATGGAGAAACTGTTTTGCCACTGCCTGCAGGACCCACTGCCGGTCATCATCCAGACTCCCAAGCCGGACGGATAGGAAGTTCAGTTCCTCCAACGCCGGTGCATCCAGACGTATATCCGTTAATTCCGGCAGGACATGGCATTCCAGCACTGAAATGGATATGGCATGCCCCGGCAGGCCTTCTGCACGAATTCTGTGCAGCGCATCACGGATCTCATAATCCTTTGCGGGCAATTCCAGCTCGGTATAGAAACTGTTCCCAAATGCAGGGTTATCAGCGCTCAGCTCCAGTTTTATCGTCTTTGATTCTCCCAAAATTTCCACCTCATTCCACAATGCCGTAATGGCCATTGATTTCTTTTATTTTCTGCCCGATGGCAGAGATGACAGGCACGCTCACAGCATTTCCCGCCATCTTGTAAAGCCTGCCATCCTTAAGCCCGGTGGCCTGTGCTTTGTAAAACTGTCCATCGGTAAAGCCCTGCAGCCGCCAGCACTCAACCGGCATCAGCTTCCGGATTCTGCCCGTGTGCCAGACTCCATGCCGATCCTGTACCGTAATGGTAAACATTGCTCCATCCTCCGCCAGCATACCGGGGTGTCCCCCCGGATGGCTTGCGCCAGGCTCCTGCCCCTTAATGGTACACCGGGCAGGCCCTGTAAAATGTTTGTAGCCCAGCAAACTAAAGTTCCTATCTCCCGCACAAAAACGTCAAATTAAAATCTCAAGTGTCAAATATTACCTACAAGAGCGTGCTGTAGGATGC
>CATJBQ010000111.1 GCA_949738465.1 uncultured Lachnospiraceae bacterium | reverse complement strand
TCTGTCTCCGGCATCTGTACTCCCGGAGCCTGTACCGGCACTTCTGCCTCCGGCGCTTGCGCTTCTGCAGTCTCTGAAACCTCCGCTGCCTGCCCTTGCGCCACCGGTGCTGCCGCAGTCTCTGAAACCTCCGGCTGCTGCGTTCCCTCTGGCGCTACCATATCCAGCGGCGCCGCAACCAGCGTCACGTCCGCCTTCTCCCTGGATGCCACAAGGACATCTTCAACAGGAGCTTCTTCCTTCGTATCCGGCAGGACAATGACCGTGCCATTGCTGCCTGCTGCCGCAGTAATCACAACCACAAGTGCAAATCCTGCTACCACTGCACTCTCGATCATCTTCCGGTCCACTTTCTTAGATACCATCCGGACCTTGCCATTCAAAACTGTGAATACTGCCTGAACCTTCCCGTTCACACCTGTGAATACCGTCTGAACCTTTTCGTTCATACCTGTAAATACCGCCTGAACCTTCTCGTTCACTCTCATGGATACCTCCTGACAGCATAGAAAATATTTCCCAGTTGCAAAGATATTATGACACAACCTATGCTGTTTGATTCAAATTTGTTACAAATATTACAAACTTGTTACGATTGCATTATAGCAAAATACTCCGCTTCTGTCAAGTTTTTAATTTCAGGGGGATCCCGTTCCACGAAAAAGGCCGGAAATCAACGGTTTCCGGCCCTTTTTGCTCTTAATTTCCATCTGGATTTTAAAAATTTGTTTTATTTTTTCTTATTTTCCTTAAAAATCCATTTTACATTTTTCTTACAACCGTTTCATGAGAACTTCCCGCTCTGCCTCGTAGCCCGGCTTGCCAAGAAGGGCAAACATATTCTTCTTGTAGCTCTCGACGCCCGGCTGGTTGAAGGGATTCACACCCAGAACATATCCGCTGACACCGCAGGCAAACTCAAAGAAATAGAATAACTGCCCCAGGTAAAACTCATTCTGCTCCGGAATCGTTACCATCAGGTTGGGAACATTGCCATCCGTGTGGGCCAGAACCGTACCGTTCATGGCGCTCTTATTGACGAAATCCATGGTCTTTCCGGCCAGGTAATTCAAACCGTCCAGATCCACCTTTTCTTCATTGATCACAATCTCCTCCCTGGGCGTCTCCAGGCACAGAACCGTCTCATACATAATACGGGAGCCATCCTGGATAAACTGTCCCATGGAATGCAGATCGGTGGTCAGATCGACGGAGGCCGGGAAAATTCCCTTCTGGTCCTTGCCCTCGCTCTCGCCATATAGCTGCTTCCACCACTCGGACACATAGTGGATGCTTGGCTCATAATTGGCTAGGATCTCCACGGATTTTCCTTTTCTATGCAAAATGTTGCGGACCGCCGCATATTTCAAAGCATCGTTTTCCATAAAATCGCTCTCCAGCGCCAGTTTCCGCCCGCTGGCCGCGCCCTCCATCAGCTTGTCAATGTCTGCGCCGCTGACCGCAATCGGCAGAAGCCCCACCGCTGTCAGCACGGAAAAACGACCTCCCACATCATCCGGCACCACGAAGGTCTCATAGCCCTCCTCGGTAGCCAGCTTCTTCAAAGCGCCCTTTGCCTTATCCGTGGTGGCATAGATCCTGCCCGCCGCGCCTTCCTTACCGTATTTTTTCTCCAACAGCTCCTTGAACACACGAAAAGCGATTGCCGGCTCCGTGGTGGTACCGGATTTGGAAATAATATTCACCGAAAAATCACGGTCTCCCACAACCTCGATCAACTGCTTCAAATAGGTGGAGCTGATGCTGTTGCCCGCATAATAGATCTCCGGTGTCTTACGGATCTCCTTGGATACATTGTTATAAAATCCGTGCCGTAAAAACTCGATGGCCGCCCGGGCGCCCAGATAGGAGCCGCCGATTCCGATCACAATCAGGACCTCAGAGTCATTCTTGATCTTCTCTGCCGCCGCCTTGATCCTTGCAAACTCCTCCTTGTCGTAATCGACCGGCAGGTCGATCCATCCAAGAAAATCGCTGCCTGCCCCGGTCTTCGCCAGCAGAAGATCCCTGGCGCCTCCCACCAGCCTGCCCATATAGGACATCTCTTCCTCGCTGATAAATCCTGCTGCTTTGCCATAATCAAAGGTCACTTTGCTCATTGCTCTCTCTCCTTTATCAAAAGATACAGTTAAATTCCGCTACCATATATTTTAGCAAAGTGTCCCCGCTTTATCAAGAAAAATATTCCTGCAGCACCGCATCCAGCACTTCTTCCTGATTTTTGCTTTTTTTCCGGTCCGTACGGTTCCGGCCGCCGCGTTCCGCCCGGTCCGACAGCAGCATCTCCCGTTCTCCTCTGGTAAGCTGGAAATCTTCCTCCCTGGGCCGGTAGCGTCTCTCCGGTTCCCCTTCGCTATGTACCGCCGCTCTCCCGGCCGGCTCCTCCTCTTCCTCGTCCTCCTTCAGTATAACATCAAAATACTGCTGCACCTTTGCCGTTACCATGCCAAGGCTTCGATTCAGTTTTCTCATTTGTCGGTACATGCAATGCAGAACGATCAGGGCTGCAAAAGCCACAACCAGAATGCCCCACAGCGCATATTGATGTATAAAGGCAAAAATCATATCCCTCATAGCTTATACATCTCCTTTCTATATTATGATATCTATTATAGAATATATGCCGCCATTTTGAAAAGTAGTGTAAGCCCACTTTTCGCCGCAAGTTCTCCCATAAATCGACACCCGTTTTTTCTTGACATTTCCTCCAAAGCGTATAATATAAAAAGAGAAGAAAATCCTGCTTTGCGGAGGTACAATATGAAAAAAATCATTCTTACCGGCGGCGGAACTGCCGGGCACGTCACACCAAATATCGCGCTCATGCCCAGGCTTAAGGAGGCTGGCTACGAGATCCATTACATAGGCTCTTATCAAGGGATGGAAAAGCAGCTTATCCAGCAGCAGAACATTCCCTATTACGGCATCTCCTCCGGAAAACTGCGCCGCTACCTGGATCTTAAGAATTTTTCCGATCCCTTCAAGGTGGTGAAGGGCTATTTCCAGGCCATCCGCCTGATAAAAAAAATCAAGCCCGACGTCGTTTTCTCCAAAGGAGGATTCGTGTCCGTCCCCGTGGTGCTGGCCGCAAAACACTGTAAGGTGCCTGCCGTCATCCACGAATCCGATATCACTCCCGGCCTGGCCAACAAGCTGGCAATCCCCGCAGCCCGCAAGGTCTGCTGTAACTTTCCGGAGACCCTCAAATACCTCCCTGCGGAAAAAGCCGTGCTTACCGGCTCCCCCATCCGCCAGGAGCTTTTGAAGGGCAATGCCGGAAGGGCCATGGAGCTGTGCGGCTTTACCGGCAGCAAAAAAACGATCCTCATTATCGGAGGAAGCACCGGCTCCCAGGTAATCAACAACGCCGTCCGCCATCTGCTGCCCTCGCTCTGCGCCAGATATCAGGTGATCCATCTCTGTGGAAAGGGCAATCTGGAGCCCTCCTTAACCAAGCAGGAAGGATATGCCCAATTTGAATACGCCCAGAGCGAGCTTGCCGACTTTTTTGCCCTTGCCAGCCTTGTGATCTCCCGGGCGGGAGCCAACGCCATCTGCGAGATCCTGGCCCTGCACCTGCCCAACATTCTGATCCCCCTTTCTGCCAACGCCAGCCGCGGAGACCAGATCCTCAATGCCCGCTCCTTTGAAAAACAGGGCTTCAGCTACGTGCTGGAGGAAGAACAACTGTCCGACGACACCCTTCGGGAAGCCGTCGCCCATGTGATGGAGCACAGCTCCTCCTACAAAGAAAAAATGGAATCCAGCAAGCAACTGAATTCCATCGATACCATCATTGATCTGATCCAATCTCTATAATCGTTAAAGCTTTAACAATCCTACCAGTTGATCGGCCTCGCCGTCCTGGTAGGATAACTGGTTCCAGGTCAGCAGGTCCTTATTATCTCCATCCTTATAACGCGGAATCAGATGCAGATGGAAGTGGAACACCGTCTGACCGGCCACCTCTCCATTGTTCTGCACCAGATTAAAGCCGTCGCAGCCCAGCTTCTCCGTCATATGGACCGCCAGCCGCTTTGCCAGCTTCATCACCTTCCCGCACAGCTCCTCCGGCAGCTCATACAGATTGGCATAATGCTGCCTGGGCAGGATCAAGGCGTGCCCCTTCGCCGCCGGGCTGATATCCAGAATCACCTTAAAATCCTCATCCTCATAGATGGACGCAGAAGGAATCTCCCCTGCAATAATTTTACAAAAAATACAGTTATCCATTGTTCTCACTCCTGTCCTCTGTTATGCATGAAATATAAAAACCCGGTCCAGCATCCGCAAGGTCTTAAAATTCCCCTTGGCTGTCATGTCTCCGGTCATAAATGCCCTCTGGAAGGTCATCTCCCCGCGAATGATGCGTTCCATCACCTCCGTGGTCAGCTTGGCATAGACATCAATGGATCCGCTCTGGCCATAAAAACAGTTCAGGTCCTGGTTGTCCACCTGCACCGTCAAAGGCTTCTCCTGGCCGTCCAGCATAAACAGGTAATTGGCCTTAAAATCCTCCTGGGGCACAAAATACGATTGCAGCTCCTGGATATATGCCGTCTCGTCCTCCTCCTTATCCTTCCCCAGCATGTCCTTAAACATACTGGCCAGTTCCTCGATATCCTCCTTCTGCTTCTTCACATAACCATCGTCCGACACATATTTGGAAAGCTGCTCGCTCTCCTGGGGGGTCAGCTCCAGCTTCTGGGTCCGAAGGATCGTCCGGGTCACCGCCTGGTTGCTGGTGGGCATACTCTTCTGCTTCTGGGAGATGGTCCGGTAAAGATTCTCCGCCTTCTTCTCAATAATCACCGTATAATCGCGATTCAGCTCAAAGCTGGCCAGATCATCCACATAGCCGCAGAGCCCCGCACAGGGAAGCCCGCCCAGGATCTCCCAGGCATTGGCCAGCGCCAGCTCTCCCTCTCTCTCGCCATAAGTGGTGGACATCACAATGGGCTGCATATAGGTGGACGCAATCTTCTCCTTGTCCCCATACAGCCAGCAGGAGTCCAGGAACTGCTGCATGTAGCCGCCGATTCCCACCCACTCCACGGTGGTGGCCAGTATAATCCCGTCCACATCCTTCATGGTCTGAGGCAGCGTGGAAATACTGTTCTTATGCTCAAAAATATTATAACGCTCTACCGTCACCCGCAGCTCGGTGAGAACCTCCTGCATTTTATTAATCACATACAGCGTAGGATCGTCCAAGAGTCCCCGGCCGCCATAGTAAATATTTACCTTCATACGTGACCTCCCGATTCATTGACATATTTTCAGTATAGTGGCTTTTCCTCCTAAAGTCAATCTCTGCTTTGATAGCCGCCGGCAGAATATCTCCTCTTTTTTCTATATAAAAGGATCGCCAGCAGGATTCCCGAAAGCAGCCCGCCCAGATGTGCATAATTATCCACACCGGTAGAGGTAAAGCCAAAATACAGGCTGAGCGCCGCCATAAAGATCAGACGCTTCGCTGTCAGATCCTCCAGGCGCCCCTGATTGCGAACCAGCACATAGATCATGGCGCCGATTACGCCGAAGATGGCTCCCGACGCTCCGGCCGACACTGCAAAATCCCCGGTCCGAAGCATCATCGCCAGGGATAACGCGCTTGCGCACAGTCCCGATGCCACATACAGAATCACGTATTTCACATGACCCAGAGCCCGTTCCAGATTATCTCCCAGAAAAAACAGCACTACCATATTATTCCCAAGATGACGGATCCCAAAATGGAGAAACATACAGGTAAACAGCCGGTACCACTCTCCGTCTGCCAGCACCTCCACCGGAAACAGCGCCCCATGGGCAAGCATAAACGCCGAATTCTCCGTATCTCCCATAAATTCCAACGCCAGAAAGACAACCACATTTAAGGCCACCAGCACCTTATTACAAATATCAGCAGGTTTTTGCCGCATCTCATCACAACCTTCTTTGTTTCGTCTTTCTTAGGATATCACAAATAAAAAAAAATTTCACTAAAAAAGTTCTACACAAATCGATATTCCACGTTTCCAAATAAAATCCGGTCCCCAAAGGCCAGTCTCGCCTTCTGCCGGTACTCCAGACGTTCCCCATTGAGGTACGTCCCATTGGTGGAATTCAAATCCTCCAGGTAATAATCCTCCCCCTCCCGCTCGATCCTGGCGTGGATACGGCTAACCGTCCGCTCCGGCAGATAGCCGTCCACCTCCTGGCGCTTTTTTCCGATCAGAAAATCCCCCTTCCCAAGAGTCAGGTCCTGCCAGTTCTTCGGTCCCTGATAGCAGAGTCTCCCCTGGATCTGCCCGTGCTCGCACAAAAGCTCCGTGGGATGAACCGCCGGCTCCTCCTGGCCAGTCATGAAAACAGGCTCCTCCGCCGGCTTTTGGGCTCTTGCAAAGCCCTCCTTCCTATGAAAGCGGGAAAACTTATCCAGAATCCCTCCCGTCTCCGGCGCCCACGTCCGCTCTTTTCGGATGCTCCCTCCTGGCCGTTCCTTTCCGATGGCCCCTCCCGGCCGTTCCTTTCCGATGGCCCCTCCCGGCCAGTCCTTTCCGATGGCCCCTCCTGGCCAGTCCACAATCTGCTCCTCCACCGGCCCAGCGCTCCTTACCAGCTCGGCTGCATGGGGCAGCGTCCCAGACTCCTCCCGCACCGCCCCGGGAACAGTATATTTATGCAATACCTGCTTCAGCATTTCCTCCAGAGGCAGCTCCCGCTGCAGGGACATCTGATACATCTCATACCCCGTTTCCACCGCCCTGCGGTCCTTATGATCCAATTGCTGCAGCAAATGTTCCATCAAAGCCTGAAAAGCGTCGGCAGGCTCCTCCTCCCACCCCGGAACATACGTAAATGCCAGTCCTTTTCCCGCAAAGTCCAGAAAAATATATTCTTCCTTTAACAAAAGCGGACCCTCTGCCAGCAGATATTCCCCCAACTGCCGGTACAATTCTCCCAAACCGGAAAGCAACAGCAGCAGGATCTCCATATTCAACTGCTTACGGGCAAGATAATCCGCCAGGGACTGATATCCCGTGATATTATACCAATAGCAGATCTCCCCGTCCGCAATCTGAAGTTCCACCGGAAGCAGGGCCGGGATCCCGTTATTGGCCAGCATCTGCAATTCGCATACCTCCCGGCTTTCAAACTGATCCTGTACCGTCATA
This sequence comes from uncultured Lachnospiraceae bacterium, assembly GCA_949738465.1. Taxonomy (GTDB): domain Bacteria; phylum Bacillota; class Clostridia; order Lachnospirales; family Lachnospiraceae; genus 14-2. Next base: position 17,988 of record CATJBQ010000111.1, on the reverse strand, counting down.
AAGCTCTGATTCATCTGCCTTTTATAACCTATTTCCATGTTACTCCTTTCCTGCCCCATCCGGGCATTTCAAAGGGAACCTTCCCCCTATTTTACAAGCTCCCTCCCCAGGGAAAGCAGCCGGAACCTGCGGTCCGCGTCCGTAAGCTCCACCCAGCACACCCCCGCTCTCTCCGCCACCCGCTGACGCAGGGTAATGGTTTCCTTCATACATCCCATCAAAACCAGCAGCACCAGCGCCATTACCAGCGCCGCTTCCACCGTCATGCTGCCCTTCCTTCCCTGTTCCCCTGCCGCAGCTTCAAAAACTCCCCATCTTTTTCTCCCTATCATAACAGTTCCCCCACAAAGATTGTGAAATATCCCACAAACAAAAACGGCACGAAAGGAATCTCATGATTCTTCTTCCACCTTCGTAAAATCATGGATAAAAGGGAAAATACGGCCGCAAGAAACAGCCCGTTCATCAATAACTGCAGATTCCCGGCTCCTCCCAGATAAAGCCCCGTCACCGTCAACAGCAGACCGTCCCCCACGCCGATGCGCTCCCGGGTGGCTGCGGCCACCAGCAGGACGCCGCCCCCCACCAGAATCCCCAGCAGAATACTCTGCCAGGAGCGACCGTTTCCCAGGATGCAGAGGATCACGCCCAGAACCGCCGGAAACACCAGATATTTTGTGGAAATCCTCCGCCTGCGCACATCCTCCAGGCTATAGATCCCCAGCATTCCAAACAAAATTACTACCTCCAATAGATGTACCTTCTCCTCCATATTCCGCCTCCTCACTGTCCACCGCACCTGCTGCAGCCATAGTATCCCGGGATCTCTGACAACGCCACCAGATAAATGGTCCGTTTCAGGCCGCTGCAGCTTAAGGTGGTATGATACCGTTCTCCTTCATCCGTCACATAATAACAGGCTCCCTGCGGCCCGCTTCCACACTTCTGGCAGGGGGCATATTCCATGGCCTGCTGCCGGGACGCCGTCCGTATTGACAACGCAAGATGGGTGCACTCCCGGGATCGATGATACACCGTTCCCTCCTGGGTCACATAGACCCAGGTATCCTCCCCGGCCTCCGCCGCACCCTCTCCTGCGCCAATCCATTTTCGTATCACAGCCTGCTGGGAAATGGGAACCTCACGGATGCCAAATACAGACACCGGAAGCCGGCACTTATACTGGATCCGCAGCGCCACGTCCTCCCCCTTTGTCTCCGTCCCCTTCCACTGGACGCCTGCCGCCCCTCTGGAAATCCACCTGGTATCGACGCCCTTCTCCTTCAATTCCAGATAAAAATAGAGTGCGTTTCTCCCGTACGCCTCCTCGTCCTCAGCAAGCTCCAGGGACAGACGGCTGGCCGCGGCCGTCAATGCCCCTTTGGTATCAATGCTTGTCTGCAGTACACAAAAGAAAAACAGGATACTGTACAATGCAAAAAACGCAATCGGAAAGACCAGCGCCGCCTCAAGGGTGAGGCTGGCCTTCCCATAATCCGTGAGGGGACTTTGCGGCGCCCCCCGGTCGTGGGTAACTATGTTGGCTTTGCTGATTTTTTTGGTCTTGTTGATTTCTTTGTCTTTGTGAATGAGAGAGATTTTTAGAATCCGACCGAGAGACACCGCAAAGTCCCCTCCTTTCCAGATAAATATAATTTTTGATTTTTTACTTTTGCATCCGTCCTGCGGTTCTATCCTCCTGCATACGAGAACGCGTCCTGGCCGGAGAAGGTAAATCCGTCCCAGCCCCCGGACCGGATGAAATTCAGGTTCCAGAACAGGGGGCTGGCTCCGTAAGTGAATTCCAGCTTTGCGGCCGCAACCATATGATCCATCCGGACCTGTTCATTCTGTTCCAGCAGCGTCATACACCGCATACTGAGCTTACTGGCGGAATGGAAGAACAGCAACAGTGTCAGATACTGCAGATAAGACATCCCCTTCTCATCTCCGTCCGCCTCCATCTGCCCTTCGATGGCCTCCCGGCAGTAGCCGATATCGCTGCTCCACTCCGCCGTGCTTTTCAGCAGGGAAATCCTGCCCCCCTTTAACAATCTGCGCACATCCAGCACACTTTCCAAATAAGCCCAGGCCAGAAGAATTCCCATCTGCACCGCGACTACCAGCGGCGCAATTCCGGTAAATCCCACCAGGGCCGTGGCAATTCCCAGCGCCGTCTGCTTTTTCGCAGTGTCCCCCATCAGCGTCGCGAAATTCATAACCTCCCGAAGGGCCAGGAGCTCCTTCGCCACCTTCTCCAGATTTTCCCCGTCACTTTTCTTTCCCCCAATCAGGTATTCTATTTCATAATCCAGGCTGCGATCCTTCGGCCCCTTCTCACCTGGCCCGGTGAAGCAGGAAAAATACTGCTGGATATAATACCACAGCATCAGATCCTGTATCCCCCCGGAATCAGAGATTGCCATGGTTCCCTGGTTCAGGCTGCGGTCCCTTAAGGCGCCGTTCTTCGGCAGCATTTTAGCAGAAATGGCGGTCCCCCGGGGCAGCACCAGCGCCAGCGTAGAAGATGCTTTTAACTGTTTTACATATTCCACCGGGTTTTCCTGGGGTTCTTCCCCCTGTGTTCCCTGTCCGCCCGCTCCCTGCATTCCATTTCCGGCTCCTGCCCCTTCTCCTGTCTGTGCTTCCCCCGAAGCCTGGGACTGGATCTCATCCGCTTTTTCAAGCGCCTTAAGGGCCTGCTCCCACTGGCTGTCCTTATTTGCTTCCTTCTCCATAATCTCCCCACTCTGTTCCTTCTGGGATTTCAACTCCTCCAGAACATCGTAAGGAATCTCCAGGGTCATCTGACGGCATACCTCCCGCAGAAAGGCCCTGCCGTCCCCATCGGTGGCCAGCAGATAGGCATCTGCGCATACATCCTGGCAGGAAAGTCCCATCAGGTTCCAGCCCTTCGCCCCGGCGCCTTCCTGTTTCGCCAGATTCCTCCTTGCCTCCTCCAGGGCCATCCCCTCCAGGCCGCTTTGCGAAAATTCAGCCTCTCCCCCACTTCCGGAAAAGCCGGCCCCTTTCCCGTCTCCATCTAAAAACAGCAGATGGTAGTCCTCCCAGAGCCCCCTGTGGTAATTGGCAAAAACCGACTGGGTACACAGCCTGGATACCAGGGCTGCCTCTGCCTGGAGGCAGCTAATTCTTGCTCCCTCCAGCATGGCAGTCACAAAGGACATAATAAGCACCGTCGTCAACGACAAGAATACCGTAATGCTTCCCCGGCCCACTCAGATTCTCCCCGCCGAGCTGTCAATGGTCTGGAACACCCTCTGCACCAGAGCCGTAAGCCTTGACTTAAAAATTGCCACCAGCGCAATCAACACCACCAGAATTAAAATGATCTCCACAACGCCTACTCCATCCTCTTCTGTCAAAAAACGCTTCCAATGCTTCATTTTTCTTTCTCCCTTCTCAATTCAATCATAATTTAACCGTTTCACTTCTCAAAATATTACTACAACTGCAAGGAAAACATGGCCGGTACAATCAGAATGGCAAATACCAGAATCAGCATAATGCCCATGGGCAGCAGCAGCTTGGCTGACGCCTCCTCTCCCCGCCGTTTTACATATGCCTGCTGTTGCAGGTTCACTTCCGTAACCTCTGCATCCAGAAGCTCCTGGATGCCCTTTGCACCTTTTCGTATATTTTGAATTAACAGGGAAGACAGCTTGCGGTATTGGGGCTGATTGCAGCGGATGCCCAGGTTCTCATACGCCTTCCGCTCCCCGGTTCCGTCCTGGATTTCATTCCAGGTCCGAAGCAGCTCCTCATATCCCGGACGCAGTGTCCAGCGCCCTTCGGCATGATTCTTATAATATTCCGCAGCCAGCTTTCCGATGGCCCCGCTGACTGTCATTCCGGCTCCCACCAACAGAGACAGGCGGTTGACAATATCCGGATAATCCATGGACAGTCCCTCCTGCCACTCCTTTTTCTTCCGTTCCTTTTTTGATTTTCCCGCAAGGTAATGGACCAGGACCCCTGCCGCCCCCAGAAGCAGCGGCTTATAATGGGACCGTTCCGCAGCCTGGTACCAGGCCAGTTCTCTGCCGGATACCGCCGTGGGCAACACAAACTGTTTCGTACCTGTTTTTTCGTTCTGCTGCTTTAGCTGTTCTTCCAGCGCAGCGTAGAAGCTCTCGCTCTCACTCATGGGCGGCCGCTCAAGCTGCAGATAAAACTCATGGATCAGTTCCTCCTCCTGGCACTCTAACAATGCGTGAACCTGCACCAGCGGTTCCTCCTGCTTAAAATACTCCCAATGAATCACCCCCTCCGTATCGATCACATCCCCCGGCCAGAAGGTAAAGGCCGCCTGGACCCTTCCGCCCATCAGGCTGTCCATAAGAGGCAGATTCCCAGAAATCACCTGCGTTTCCCGGTTTTCTCCAAAAATCTGCTGCTCCAGCTCCTCCACCGCCGCCTCCAACAGCTCCTGCTTCTGCTTTTTTGTCAGCTTCTGCTCCTGGACGGTTACCGGATAATCGGCCTTATCCGCCATCTCCTCCGCGTCCAGCAAAAGGGGGATCTGCTGATCTCCCAGCTCCTGCCGGGTCAGCTCCTTTACCGCCCCGCTGTCCCCTCCCTCCAGCACGGCCAGCGCCAGGCACAACAGCGCCGCTATCCCAATCACCGGCAGATACTTTGCAAGAGGCAGCCCGCCTTTTTTTCTTCTGCACAAGTACCCTCCGGCGAGTCCTCCCACCGCGATCAAACCGTATCCGACATAAATTCCCATTCCGACTCATCCTCTCCTCCTGCTAAACCTTAATATCCACAATCCGCTCCGCCAGCAGAAACGCTCCGCCATACAGCGCCAGGCAGACGCTCATCATCCCTCTCCCCAGCCATGTGGCGTACATCACGTCCAGAAATCCCGGATTGGTCAGCCGCACAAACAGCAGAATCCCCAAGGGAATCAGGTTCATGATCCGCTGCTCCAACTGCTTCGCGGCGATCATGGTCTGTACCTCGCGCTCCAGCTCCAGCTTTTCGCCGATGCGCTCCGAGGCGTCTTTTAAAATCCGCGTGAAATTGCTGCCGTTATGCTTGGCGTAAGCGAACACCTGGCCAAAGGTAAAAATCTCCTCCACGCCGCTGCGCCACGCCAGATTTTCGATCAGATTTTCCACCGGTATGTTCAGCTTGATCTGCCCGTTCATCTGCCGAAGCTCCCTGCACATATCGCCCTGCTCTCCCAGAAGCTGCTCCAGCTCAGCCTGCGCCGCCTGGAACGCGTTTTCCACAGAATAGCCGGCATACAGGGAAGCTGTCAACACCCGGATGCACTCCTTAAACTGCTGCTTCAATTCCCGCTGCTGCTTTCGGCAGCCGCTGTGCTTCCTGCGCGCCAGAGACGCCGGAAACACCAGCAATACCACCAGAAATCCTGCCACACTTTCATAAAACAAGTACGCAATTACGATGGACAGCCCCGCAGATAAGGCCAGACACCTTCCCAAATCCGTCCTGGTCAGGCTGTAGCTGCGGTAGTCCTTCTCTCTTACCGGCAGATTCCTGCCGCCCTCAGCTTTTCTCTTCGTCCCAGCTCTCCTTTTTTGTCCCAGCATCCTGTAATCCGCCCTTCCTCCTCTCCTGTCTCCCGAAAATGGTACAGCGGGTTCATTTCAAAATTCCCGTCCCTGTAATCCACAAGCTCCACAATATCCAGCACCTTCCTGGTCCCGTCCCGAAGACGCCCCAGATGCACCAGGACATCGATTCCGGAGGCGATCTGTGCCCGGATGGCGTCCAGCGGCAGCTCTACCCCCATCAACACCATCGTCTCGATCCGCCTAAGCATATCGATGCAGCTATTGGCGTGTCCGGTGCTGATGGATCCGTCGTGGCCCGTATTCATCGCCTGAAGCATGTCCAGCGCCTCCGCCCCACGGATCTCCCCCACCACGATACGGTCCGGCCGAAGCCGCAGAGAGGTCCGGATCAGATCCCGGATGGATACCTCGTTCCCCACCTCCATATTGTCGCTGCGGGCTTCTAAGCGCACCAGATTGGGCACATTCTGAATCTGCAGCTCCGCGGAATCCTCGATGGTCACCAGCCGTTCCCCGCCGGGAATAAATGCCGACATGGCGTTTAAGAAGGTGGTCTTGCCGGAGCCTGTCCCCCCGGAAATAAACACGTTGTACCGGGCCTTCACCAGTTCTTTTAAAAACTCCGCCATCTCACTGTTCAAAGAACCAATCCCGATCATCCGCTCCATGGTAATGGGGCTTGCGGGAAACTTACGGATGGCAATGCAGGATCCGTCGATGGCGATGGGCTCCAGCACAATATTCACCCGGGATCCGTCTTTTAAGCGCGTATCCACGATGGGGGAATATTCATTCACCACCCGGTTGTTGGTTCCAACGATCTGCTGGATGACATCCTCCAGCTTTTCCTTGGAGGAAAAACGCTTGTCCCAGAGCTGGATCCTGCCCTGGCGTTCGAAAAAGATCTTCCCGGAGCCATTGACCATAATTTCCGTTATGGAATCATCCTCAATCAGCTCCTGCAGGATATCAAGACGCCGCAGGGAATAAAAAACCTCTGTCCGAAGCTGTTTTCTCCTGTCCAGCGACAGTACCTGCTGCCTGGCCCGCAGGCAGATGGCCTCATCGATCAACGCCAGAATCTCCTCATCCGGCACCTCTCTGGAAATATCCAGACGCTCCACCACGTATTCTCTAATCTGCTCCATGACTTCCATACCGGGCTGCCCTGGCGCGGTCTCCAATTTTTCCGTTGACCCACTGCTGCACCACCGGCTCCTCCTCCATCACTTGATAATCCATCAACTCCAGCGTCACACATTCCAGCTTCCCGGCCAGATCCTCCTGCCCCTGCTTCATCAGGCTGTCCTCAAACTGCTTCCAGCGCAGACGGCTTAAGGGGAAGCTCTCCACCAGCCCGTATACGGTGCTGCAGCGCTCCAGCATATGGAAAAAGCCCGGCACCATAATGCCAAAATCCAGAAGAATCGCATCATACTCCGTCTTCTCCACCAGCATCTGCAGAAGCCCCTCATAGGCGTCCGCATCTGTCTGGGCCAGAAGCTGCGCATCCGTCATAGGCGGAACGTAGTCAAAATGCTGGTAGGAATGCACCACGCTCTCCAGAAGTCCCGTTGTCTGTCCGCCGTAGGCGGACAAAAGGTACAAAAGATCCGCCAGATCCCTGTGGTACTCCTGCCGCATCCAGGGGCAGAAGCCGGCCCATTCTCCCAGGTTCAGGTACAGCACACGCTTTTCTTCCGCCATGGTCTGGGCCATGGACAATGCAAAGGGCGTCTGCATCATACAATGAGAGGGCGAATAAATGGCGACAATCTCCTTGGGCTTTACGCTGGTGCCAGGATTTTTCTGCTCCTGGCGGAGATAGTGGTCATACATCTGCCGCAGGATCTCTTCTGCCGACTGATATTTGAAAATCGCCTTTTCCTCCCCGACTCCTCCCGGCTCCTCCGTCATCCGGATATACAGGCTGTCCTCATCCGGCCGAAGCTTCTCAAAGCCCTTGCCATAGAGTACCACGTCCACCGGTTCCAGATCCATCTGATTCTGCAGCAGCTTCCTGGTGGAAAAGGCATACACCTGGATCTGCCCGCTTTTCTTTCGTATCAGGTATTCTGCCAGCCGCTCCCGGTATACGTTATCCGTATCACAGACGGCAACCCTGATCTTTTTCAAATAACCACCCCCATCGTAATGAGAAATCCAATTAATATTGCAACGGAAAAATGAATGATTGTCTCTTTTTCTGATGTACCTCTGTCGTATGTACCAATGCTCTTCGCTGTCAATGACAACTGTACATAGTGACAAAAATATCGTAGACGCGTCCCCAGATTCTTATAGAACAGAAGCTTTCCCAAGGATACAACAGCTCCTGCCAAGAAGGAAAATACCATGCAACAGCAGATTACTTTCAAGCTCCAAATACCACTTACTACGGAAAATAATTTGATATCGCCTGCACCAAGTGCACGCATCAGAAACAGAAGATATAAAACGATAACCGGAAAGAACACCTGTATTACAAATAACACCGAACCTCTCCACCCAGACTCCCATATCTGGAAGATCAGTCCACTCATTAGACCCAGACAGATCAGCCGGTTACTGATTCTGCCAGACCTGACATCCGTGACGGCTGCCGCCAGCAACAGCAACAGCGTACACATTAGTTTTACAATCCCAATTCATCACCTCGCTTTTGTAGTTTGGATTATAAAACAGATTTTTCCAATTGTCCATACCTTTTTTAAAAATTTTTTGTTTTTGTAAAAAACTTACAAATTTTGATAGAACAAAATGCCGTAAAGCAGCGCAACCCCGCTGATACCAAGGGTTCCGGCTGTCAAAAGACTTACCGGATTCAGCCCTACCGACACGGAAATGTCCTGTTTTGCCAGGATATAATTGCAAAAATAAATGCTGATTCCGCCCACCGCCATCCGGGCAAGAAAGCCAAAGACGATCTGGGCGCGCTGCTTTAAGACGCCCATCACCAGGACCATCAGACAGATTGCTACAATTGCGATCGCTCCATAATTCATGTTTTGTTGTCCCTGTTGCTTTGTTCAATTAAATATATACTTTTCTCCGTTTTTTTATACCGTTTTTTGTATAGATTTGAAATTTCTGGATTATACTTAAATAAATAGATAACAGAATTTGGAAAGGATGATTTCTTTGAGAAAAGATTCAACTTATGCACTGCTATTAGATGACCTGAAAAAAGCAAAAAACGACCTGGAGCTTGCCTACTCCAACTTTGAAAATGTTGTGGACCCGGATTTGATCGACAGTTGTATCTATCAGGTAAACGCCGTGCAGCTCCGCTACAAATTTCTGTTGAGCCGCGTAAAACAAATAGAGGATTCTTATGCAAAGAATCCTCTGGAGCTCATGGAATCCTGAACGGTTTCCGTAAGGGCCCCCTTCTGATAAGTCATACCGGCAACTACCTGCTGGGTATGCTTCATCACAGGTTCTGAGGTGTCCTGCCTGGCAGCTTCCACGAAGCTGCCATACAGGCCCTTCAGGACCTTATTTGCTGCCAGAATCCCTTCCGTATCCCGCCGGTAAAAGCAGGTGGAGAGCTGGCGGATGGCATACTGGTACAAGGGATAAAGCTCCCTGGCAATGGGATAGGTAAAATCCAGCGCATCCCGCAGCACCGTCACCGCCTGCCGGGCCTTCCTGAGGGCCTCGTGATAGCTCTCCCGGTCGCCCTTTTCAAAACATGCCCGCGCCTCCTGCTCATATGCAAAATAAATATCATATACCACTACGATGATGCCGCCCCGGTTGCTGCTGGAAATCCGCCGGGTAAATTCCTGTTTCTTCTCACGGTCCATAAACTCTCCTACTGCAGAAGCTGCAATGCCTGCTGGGGAATATCGTTGGCCTGGGCCAGAACGGAGGTCGCCGCCTGGCTCAACACGTTGTACTGGGTGTAGGTGGTCATTTCCTCGGCCATATCCGCATCCTCAATCCGGGACAGAGCCGCCGTCATATTTTCTTCGGTGGCGTCTAAGCTGTTGACGGCATACTCCAGCCGGTTCTGGTAGGCGCCGATACGGGAACGGGACTCGCCGACCCTGGAAATGGCCTTGTCATAGGTCTCAATGGCACGATCCGCCCCGTGAACCGAGCAGACATCCACCTCGTCAATGTACAGGGCTTTGGCGGATATGGAAGGAATACGCACTTCCATGGTCTGATCCTCATTGGCCCCGATCTGCAGCGTCATGGTTCCGATCTTTGTCACCTCGAAGTTGACGGATTTATCCACGGTTCCGTCCGGACCGGCCGGCTTGTTGGCCATCTCATCCGTAAGCCCTGTCTGGGTCCTGAACGCAAGCTTGAAGCCGTTACGGTCTGTAATCACCACGTCGCGGCCGTCGCTGGTGTAGGTGGCCTGGCTGGTAAATCCCTCTCCCAGGGTCAGCCTTGCATCCCGGCCGTACTGCAGCATATTCATATCGATTCCCAGATAATCGGCCAGCTCCTGGTTATCACAGGTAATACTCATCTCCGCGGAGGTTCCGTAGCGCTCCGATACAAACAAAAGCAGGTTTCCATCTTTAAATTCCTCTGTCTGATAGCCGGCTGCGGCCTCATTGTCCGGATCCAGCGCGGGCGGATCACTGGTAACAAGCAGATTGACCTCGCCAATCTCCGCCGCATCCCGGAGGGCCGTATAGACGGAGGACAGCTCCTGCCCCTCTGTGATCTCCACCTCCACGCCGTTGATGGAAATCTTTCCGGCCGGAATATCCCCAGTCTGGATCTGGCCACTTCCAAAAATTACTGCCTGGCGGGCATCCTGGACCATCTCGATCTTATAATTCTGGGCCTCCACGGAATCCGAAATCTCAACCCGTTCCAGATTCCTGGTGTTCACATACACGCGCTGATCCAGGCTTCCATCCAGAAGCTTCATGGTATTAAACTCGGTATCCGTCGAAACACGGTCGATCTCCTCGGTGAGGGAGTTTACCTCCGCCTGGATGGCCTGCAGGTCGTCCTGGGTGTAGATCCCGTTGGCTGCCTGTACCGACAATTCCCGCATCCGCTGCAGCATGGCCGTCACTTCATTCATGGCCCCATCGGCAGTCTCCAGTACGGAAATCCCATCGGAGGCATTGCTGGAAGCCTGGCCTAAGCCCTTGATCTGAGCCCGCATCTTGGAGGCGATGGCCATCCCCGCCGCGTCATCCGCGGCATGGTTGATCTTAAGTCCCGAGGACAGACGCTCTACCGCGTCGCTGAGCGAATTTTCATTTCGTAACAACTGATTATTGGCAATCATTGCCGACATATTATGATTGATTTTCATAAAGACACCTCTCTTATGTGTTTTATATCGGCTTCCCTGCCTGATTTCTTAATTTGGCATCCTTTCCAAATCCTGTTTTTATTGTTAAAACCTTAACAAAGCGTCCATAAAGCTCTTGGCCGCGCCGTAAAGACGGCTGGTCTGAATCTCATAATCCTCTCCTTCTGTCTCCGGACCGGCTGCTCCTCCGATTCCGGCGGATCCTGTCAGTCCTTCCCTGCGGTAATAATCGAACCGTACCTGCCAGTCTTCGGAGAACTTCATCTGCTCCGCCAGCGTCTCCTGCTGTTCCATCAGCTTATCCAGCGTCTCCTGGCGGTCCGATACCAGAAAGCCCTCTGTTTTATTTTCTGTCACCTGGAAGTGAGCCTCCAGCCTGCCGATGCGCTCATGCTCCAGCAGGATATCCATTGCGCCGCGCTTTTTGCTGCCCCGGACAATCTTAAGCTGTACGTTGGTCATCTCGTCCGCGATCATCACCGGAATGGCGTAGGTCTCTTCCCGGCTCATCCGGGTGCTGATAGAGATTTCAGTCCGCATGATCTTAAGCTCCCGCACATCTACGCTCGTAAGGTGCTCCTCCTCCAGCATGGTATCCATAATATGCTCCGCCGTCTCCGCCAGCTCCTGCTGGGCTCTGGCCATCTCCTCCGGCGTCTTTACCGCCTCCCCGAACCGTTTCAGAAGCTCCTCTGAGGCAGCCTTAAGGTCCGGCATACGGTCCAGATTGTCCTTGCTGAACAGTTTGCGGAAGGTGGTGTTGCGCTGGTTCAGCATCCGGCTTGCGGCCAGCACATGGGTGGTATCCATGGGAAGCTGATAGCTCTCCAGCATTTTAAGCACCGTTTCTTCCGTGGCCTGTCCCTGGGCAAACTGCTGCATCTGCCGCTGGTATTCCCAGAGTTGTTCTTCGGTCTGCTCCCCGGCCGCTCCCATCTGCCGTAGCGTCTCCAAAAGCTGCTCCGGCGTCATCTCCTGCCAGCTTCCGTTTTCTACCACTTCCTGCACACCCTGAGCCGATAAATTGTGAAGGGCGTCCTTGGCGCAATCGGTCTGGTAGGCGGCCTCAATCTGGCGGTCGATGGCCGTCTCATCCGGTATGATCTCCCGGGCCGCGCCCACCGTATTGTCCACCCGCACGTCCATCCCCCGGGCACGTCGGCTTCGCACCGCATGCAGGAGATTTCCCATGGTCAGCTCATTTCCCTGGCTGGCCAGCGCGCCCACTACGGCGCCGTCCGTCTTCTCAATCTGCCGGAGCAGGCGGTAAATACCGATGTAGCTCTCCCGCTCCTCTGCGGTTACCTGCCCCCGCTGCTCCATCTGCCACAGATACCGGCTGTAGGATTCCTCCCCGCCCGGATCCAGCCTTTCCTGGATCTCCAGGGCCTTTGCGTTCAGGGTATCGATATCGGCCTTTAGGGGATTGAAGCCTTCCCGTATCATCTCCATTACAACCCTGGGCTTCAGGTTCTGGAAAACCTGCTGCATTTTTTCATCCAGAGCCTTCACCTGACTGATATTGGCATTCGTGATTTCCATCTGGTTATAAGCGAGAATCCGTACCGCACGCCGGTTGGCGCCGCTGACGTCCAGGTTTAAATCCGACAGAATATCATCTACATTTTGAAACGCCTTCTGGATGGAATCCCCAAGATCCGCCCTGGGCGATGTCATCATGGTCTCGTAGGAGGCCTGCGCTCTGGATAAGGGTTCATAGGGGATCCGGTCTCCCTGGGCCTGCTGCGCCGCTGTCGGCCCCGGGGTCCCCTCCGGAATCTGCGTCTCACTCTGGATCTCGGCTGTAATCTGCGTCCCAGCCTGGTGCATTTCCAATATGGTGGCCGTATCCGTAAGGAACCTTCCCAGCAGATAGGCCGGCATTTCCCTAAGCTCTGCCGTCTTATGGGTGGTATCCATGAAAAGAGCCGCCGCATCCTCTGTAGGTTCTATTCCCTGCTGCGCAAGAAGCTCCTTGAAATAATTCTGCTCTACATGTTTCAGCTCCTCCACCAATTGCTCCAGCTCCAGTGTCTCTATGGAAATTCCCCGGCGCAAAAGCTGGTAGTTGGCCTCCACCGTCATGACCAGGCGGATCTCCTCCAGACGCCGTCTGGCGCTGACAAGGTGGATGTCGCTCTGATGTTCTTCTTCATAAACTGCCTCTGAACGGCTCTGCTTCCCGGGATCCCGGGAGCTCTGGTCGAACTGTTGTTCTTGTCCGGACGAATGCTTCAAACTCTCTATGGTGACCGGCTCTCCCTGCTGCTCCAACGCGGCAGCCGTCTCCTCTGCTGCCTCCTGGATTACCTCCCATGCGCCTTCCGCACGATCCTTCAGGCTGTAGCCAGGCATCAGGTAAGCCTCTGCCGGCGTCTTTAGTTCTGTCACCGCTTCCGAGATCGCTGTCTGCACCTCCTCCGGAGAGGGCGGCAGGGGAAGCTCCATCAGCTTCTGCATATAGGACAGATTTTCGGATGTGAGGGGCACTCCGTTTTGTAAAAGCAGCTCCCCATATCCCATGGTGGTGTCATTGACGGGAAGGCCCGCTCCCTCGATCACGGCCGCGATCTGCTGCCGGAAGCCCTCGTCCTCTAAAAGCGCCGTCTGCTCCCTGCTCTGGGGCATGCTCCCGCTGTGTTGGGCACGGTACAGATTCTCTATGGTGGGCTCCTGTTCGTTGGACACAAGATAGGCGGCTTCCTCCTGGGTACACTGCTTAAGGTCGGCGGCCATCTGGTACGCCTGGCCGGTGCTGGGCGCAATGGCCGCAAGCTGCTGCATGGTCAGATCGTCTCCGAAAATGCTGATATCCATGCCGCCCTTTGCCAGCTCGATCTTGATCTTATCCATCACGGTAACAATGGTCTCCACCTGGGTATCGCTTAAGGCATACCCCTCTTTTCCCAGAGAGCTTATATCCTCCGGGGACAGCGTGCTCCCCAGAATCGCCATCTGCTGATGAATCGCTTCCACATCAATCTCCGACGCGGCCTGGCTGAGCCGCTCCAGTTCCGATTCCCACGAAAAAAAGGTCTTTTCCACAGTTGCAGACTTGATCCCACGGCTGCAGTTCCCATAGGATACCGCCCCGGCCTCCGGGGCATGGTCCGCCTTTCCTGCGTCCTGACCTTTTATTTCCGTTCTTGCATTCGTCTTAAAAATATCGTTAATGCCGGTTCCATCCACTCGCATACTCTTACCCCGCTTTACTTTTTCCATTACCATGCATTTACTATTTCGGAAAATGAAAGCAAAAACTTAAGCGTTTGCGGCTTATTCCTTGCATTTCGCCCTGTAATGCAAGGATCTGGTTATTCCGTCAGATAACCGGTGAAAAGATTCCCGGCCTGGTCAAAAAATTCCTGGCTGTCCGTTAATCCCTTCCGGTAGGTTGATTTTGTCTCAAAATCATACAACAGCACATTGTACTGGTCGAATCCCACCAGCAGCAGCGGCTGTCCCCCGCTGTCATAAGCCAGCACCGGGTTCCCCAGATTTACATAATGCAACACCTGTAACACGCTGCATCCGGTCAGATCCAGAACCTGGGAGATGCCTGCCATCGAGTGCAAAAGCTCCCGCTGATTCCCCCGGGGGCCGGAAAGGATCTCCACGTCAAAGGGCAGCTTTGCCACATCGATGGTTTTACTGTCCCCGCGGCCTCTGCGCCAGATATACTGCTGATTCCCCCCAATCACAACGCCTGCCATTTCATCCGCGGTCTGCACCGCCTCGCTGACGTCCGTCGTGCAAAGCCGGATCCCATTCCCATAATATACGTAATAGCATTCCCTGGCTTCCCCCGGCTCTATGGATACAAGATTCTTTTCCTCCTCCACAACCTCCTTGGGCGTCAGAAGCTGCGGATCCTTCCGTGCCAGCTCCTGGGGCAGCACCAGCTCCACCTGGGTCTGACGGATCTCGTCGTAAACCGTATGAACCTGGGTACTCTGCGCCGCTTCGATCTCCCGGCTCTTAATGGTATCCCCGTCCGTCTCCGTGTAAAATTCTCCCGACCGGTACGCCCGCTCCAGCACCACGCTGTTTTTCTCCACATAAGCGTCGGTGATATACAGCTCCGGCTTCTCGTATTCCTTAATTACCCCGCCCTCTTTATCCACTATCACCACTTTGTACATCAAGCTGCTTCCGTGAACGCTTTCATTGGAAACCCCATATACAAAATCGCTTTCTACAAAACCAACGGGATGCAGGACAGCCCCCGCGGCCTCCTGAAGCTGCCACTTCTCCTCTCCCTCCAGATCCATGACCGTAATGGTATTGGCATCCGGATTCTGCCAGGCAATGTACCTGCCCGTATCCGCCACCGCAAATGCATCGGCATCCAGATTTGTCTGCAGAAGCTTCACGCTTCCGTCTGTCAGGTTCATCCGGTAAAGCGTATCCTCGGCCACCATATAAAAATATCCCTCATCACTGACATAAAACAGCCTGCCCCAGCTTTGGCGCAGCAACTGATACGGCAAAGGCGCCTCCACAAACAACTGCTCCTGGACGGTATTGGCTATGGCGTCATAATGGTACACGCCGATCCCGTTCCCCCCTTCATGATCGCCCCGGTTCATGTACCCATAAACCACGAAATCCGTGCTTCCCGTCTCATCGTTTACCTTGATAATACGGATGTCATATTCCGGATGGTTCTCCCGGTCGTTGAACCCTTCCAGCCCCCGGAAGCTGAACACCAGGGACAGTTGATTGGTACTGCAGTTATAATTCCACAGATCTCCCTCCTGCACAAAGCTGATGCTGCTGCCGGATTCATTAGCCATATAGGCCACATCCGTACTGCGGATCCCCATCTGGATGGCGTTCCTGCTAAAGCTCCCGCTGTCTCCCCGGAAAATCTCATTCATCGTCCTCTCATAGTCCAAAAGCTGCATCCGGCTGCTGGTAGTGCTGTAGCGGACGCGGAAGTATTCCTCCACGTTATAGAACTTTGTCTCGCCATTCTCTCCGGTGGAGGCATAGACGTACCGCAGCAGAATCGTATTATAGGTACTGCAGATCTCCTGGATCATGGGAACCGGCTCCTTGAGCACCTGACCCTCCAGATCGCCCCATGCCACCTGGCTCAGCTTGGAGTGGATCGTCACCTTCTGCAGCGTGGTATTATCCCCCTCGGCACTGGGCTCCAGGTAGGCTGCCAGAGATCCCACATCCTGGCCGCTTAAAGCTTTTTCATGAAAATCCTTCACAAACGCCAGGGACTCGTCCACATAGCAGCTATCGGTCCGCAGCAGACGGGCATAATAACGCAGCTCCTCCCCGTCGCAGGTGAGGATCAGAATCAGACGGTATTCCTGGTCTGATTTCAGCAGATTCTGGATCTTGAGCTGGGTGGCAATCAGGCCATCCTTCTGGGTGTAATCCGCAACCTGCGTAGATTCCAGCAGACGCTGGTTGTCCATGGTACGCACCTCGTAGGAAATCCCCTCCACATGGTTCTGGAACGCCTGGATATTCAGAGAAACCGTCATATCCTCCGACAACGGCATAAGATTCCCCCGGATACTGGCCTCGTCCATCTGGCCTTTCATCCCAAAAAGCTCGTCAATATTTTCACCATCTTTTTGCAGATATACGATCGGCAGGGAAGCTTCCGACATTCTGGTGGTCAGATACCCTCTGTCCTGATCTGTCAAGGCGCTGAAGCCGATAAAGGTTCCTGCGAACACCAGTATGGGCACCAGCACTTTCATAATCCGTTTAATCATTAATGTTCTTTCCTTCCTCCTGCTGCAAACGCGCCAGCGTTGGTTCTACCTGTAAAAACTCCATGATCTGCCGATATCCTCCATCCGTGCCCGGCCGCCCTCTCTTCACGGCCCGGATCAAGATATTCTTGGGCGTATGCTCCATATCGATAAATTCCAGGATCTGCACCTCGTAGCCGCGGCTCTCCAGGATCTGCGCCCGCAGTGCATCGGTAAAAAGGGCCGCCATCCGCTCCCGGATCAACCCGTATTGGAATACCGGCGCCAGCACCTCATTCTTCATCTGCCTGTTTAACTCATGCTGACAGCAGGGTACCGACAAAATCACCTTAGCGCCCCAGCGGATTGCCTTGTCCAGGGCAAAATCGGTAGCCGTATCACAGGCGTGGAGCGTCACCACCATGTCCACCTCATCCGTCTCCTGGTACCTGGCGATGTCCCCCACACAAAAATGCAGCCGGTCATAACCGTATTTTTCCGCAAGCTGATTGCAGTGGGCAATCACGTCCTCCTTTAAGTCCAGCCCTGTAATGGACACCTGGTAACCCTTAAGCTCCTTCAGATAATAATACATGGCAAAGGTCAGATAAGACTTTCCACAGCCAAAATCCAGAATGTGGACCTCCCGGTCCCTGGGAAGCTCCGGCAGGATATCCTCAATAAATTCCAGGAAGCGGTTGATCTGCCGGAATTTGTCGTAACGGGCATTTACAATCTTCCCTTCCCGGGTCTGTACCCCCAGGTCCACCAGAAACTCCACCTTCTGCCGGGGATCTAAAATATAGTTCTTTTTTCTATTATGGGACAAATCTGCCTGCTTTACACAACAGCCTGCTTTTTCTTTCATGGTAACCTTCCCTTTTTTGCTGACCAGCACATGGGCCTCCCCCCGGGAATGGGAGATCAGAAGCTGCTTATACTGCTCCATCCACGCGGCCAGCCTCCGGGCCGCCTCACTTTGGTCCATGTTGTGGTGATAAACCTTTTTTCCCAGATATTCGCTGGCCTGGAACAGAATCTGTCCCTTCAGCCGTACCGGCCGAAGCTGGATCCTGGATGCCACCCGGCTGTCTCTGGGGTTGCTTAAGACCATCTGCACCAGTTCCTCTGTTAAATATTTATCAAAAAGGGTTCTCAAATCTTCCATCTCTTCCTGTCCTTCCAGATCCGTCCATGGGATCCCTGTTCTCTATTATAGCGAACTCCCCCTTGAGAAACAAGGGGGAGTATTGCATTTTCGGTGAAACTACCACCACCGGCGGCACCGTTTATGACGGCATCTGCGCTGGTACATCTCATTGTAAAGCAAAACCTCAATCAGATTCTGAAGGCCAGTGTCCGGCCGGGGCGGACGAGGCGGGGGACCGGGCGGGCCCGGCGGCGG
>CATJBQ010000110.1 GCA_949738465.1 uncultured Lachnospiraceae bacterium | reverse complement strand
TTTTCCGGGGTTTTTGAGCAATTTTGATACGGTTTGAACAGCCGATTAACGCTTGCTGAACTGCGGAGCGCGACGGGCCGCTTTGAGGCCGTACTTCTTCCGCTCCTTCATTCTCGGGTCACGGGTCAGGTAACCGTTGGACTTCAGGGTCGGTCTGTAATCTGCATCTACCTGCAAAAGCGCACGGGCAATCCCATGACGGATGGCGCCTGCCTGGCCGGTATAACCACCGCCGCGTACATTCACAAGCACGTCAAACTTATCAGCCGTATCGGTAGCTACCAGCGGCTGGCGGACGATCACCTTCAAGGTCTCAAGACCAAGGTACTCGTCGATATCTCTTTTATTGATCGTAACCTTACCGGTTCCGGGTACTAAATATACTCTGGCGATCGATTTCTTTCTTCTTCCTGTTCCATAATACTTTGCATCAGCCATTTATCCTTACCTCCTTAATTAAAATGTCAAAGCTTCGGGCTTCTGTGCCGCGTGCTTGTGCTCCGGTCCTGCATATACAAATAACTTCTTATACATCTGACGTCCCAAAGGTCCCTTGGGGAGCATTCCCTTCACTGCAAGCTCGATCACACGCTCCGGCTTCTTGGCTAACATTTCCTTTAAGGTAGTCTCCTTCATTCCGCCTACGTAATCGGAATGATGATAGTAAACCTTCTGATCCAACTTCTTTCCGGTTACTTTGATCTTCTCTGCGTTGACAACGATTACGTAATCGCCGGTATCGATGTGAGGAGTAAAGATCGGCTTATTCTTCCCTCTCAGTACCTTCGCTATCTCAGATGTAAGACGTCCTAAGGTCTTACCCTCTGCATCAACTACATACCATTTCCTGTCAATCGTTGCCGGGCTGGCCATAAAAGTTTTCATTGATGTTTCCCTCCTTGAAATTTTCGATGTTACTCTGATATCCGGATGCCGTCCAATTCCAGGAATCATTCCTGATTTTATAAAAGCTGTGTTCCATCCGGCAGATCATTTTCTCACCATTTACATTTTTCCTTGTACATCAAAGCAAAAACGCTTCGCCGGGAAGGCTTGCATTTCTTACTCGCCATACCTGCCTATTATAGTACAGGAATTTTGCCTTGTCAACTATTTTTTACCTCAAAATACCTGAAATCCGCCTATTCCGCCTATTGAAACCGCAACGGGAAAATGCTACAATAGGGACGAACCAAAATACAGCAGGCAATTTGTCTGGCCCAAGATTCTATGGAGGTAGAAAAATGAAATTTTTTATTGACACAGCAAATGTAGAGGACATCCGCAAAGCCAATGACATGGGGGTGATCTGCGGCGTTACCACCAATCCTTCCCTGATCGCCAAGGAAGGCCGCGATTTCAATGAAGTTATCAAGGAGATCACATCCATCGTGGACGGGCCCATCAGCGGCGAAGTGAAGGCCACCACCGTGGACGCCGAGGGTATGATCCGGGAGGGTCGTGAGATTGCTGCCATCCATCCCAACATGGTAGTGAAGATCCCCATGACCGTGGAAGGCTTAAAGGCCGTCAAGGTTCTGGCAGCCGAAAACATCAAGACCAATGTAACCCTTGTTTTTTCCGCCAACCAGGCCCTTCTGGCCGCGGAAGCCGGCGCTACCTATGTGTCCCCCTTCCTGGGAAGACTGGACGATATCAGCCAGCCGGGCATTGATCTGATTGAGACCATTGCCGAGATTTTTGATATCTATGGCTATGAGACGGAGATCATCGCCGCCTCTGTCCGCAACCCCATCCACGTCACCGATTGTGCACTGGCCGGGGCAGACATCGCCACGGTTCCCTACAAGGTGATCGAGCAGATGACGAAGCATCCCCTGACCGACCAGGGAATTGAGAAGTTCCAGGCAGATTATAAGGCTGTGTTTGGCGAATAGACGGCCATGTGGCTGCTGCATCACAGGTTTTTTTCGTGGGCGGCAGCCACAATCATCCCATCTTGAAAT
This sequence comes from uncultured Lachnospiraceae bacterium, assembly GCA_949738465.1. Lineage (GTDB taxonomy): Bacteria > Bacillota > Clostridia > Lachnospirales > Lachnospiraceae > 14-2. The sequence continues at coordinate 96,382 of CATJBQ010000110.1, read as the reverse complement.
CCCATCCCCGGCAAAGCCGGATCCTCCTCAAAGGCAATCCCCATCATCGTAAGCCCCAGCGCCGGCGCCGTGGGCCCGGCCGCCTCCCGGTTCCGCTCTGCCAGGATCCTGTCCATATCCTCCGGCGCAAGCTCCCCGATTCCCACCTGTATCAAGGTTCCCGCAATAATCCGCACCATATTGTACAAAAATCCGTTTCCGGTGATACGGATCGTCACCAGCCTCCCGTCGGGAACCGCGCCGCAATCACAAAGCACCTGGCAGTCATATACGTTACGCACCGTGCTTTTTGCCTGGGAATGGATGGAGCAGAAGCTCTTAAAATCATGCTCCCCCACCAGGTACCGGGCCCCGCGGCGCATTTTTTCCACGTCCAGAGGACGGTAATAAAAATACGTATCCCGGCGCAGGGTGGGCATGGGAAACCTGCGGTTTAAAATCCGGTATTCGTAGGTCTTCGTGCTTTTGCATTTCCGGGGATGAAAATCACCGGCCACCTGGCAGGAACGCTGCACCACGATATCCGCAGGCAGACGCTGGTTCAGCGCATAAGAAATCTTATCCGCAGGCATCCTGGCCCCGGTATCAAAAACCGCCACATTTCCCAGGGAATGGACGCCGGAGTCGGTGCGGCTGGCTCCGATCACCGTAATCTTCTCCCCAAGAAGCGCCGAAAGCGCCTCATTCAAGACGCTCTCCACCGTGACACGGCCCGGCTGGACCTGCCATCCCTGGTATGCAGTTCCCTCGTATGCAACAATCAGCATCACCCGCTTCATCACAACCTCACATTTCTTCACAGCCAGATCCGCACCACGATCAGCAATGCGAAATACACAATCACCACCCCATAAGCCGCTGCGTCCCGCTTCTGATAGCGCAGAGGCTTCATCTTCGTCCGTCCCTCCCCGCCGTGGTAGCACCTGGCCTCCATGGCCAGCGCCAGGTCATTGGCCCGCCGGAAGGCTGAGATAAACAGGGGCACCAGAAGCGGCACCATCGCCTTGGCCTTCTTGAAAATATTCCCGGTCTCGAAATCTGCGCCTCTGGCGATCTGGGCCTTCATGATCTTATCCGTCTCCTCCACCAGAATCGGAATAAAACGAAGGGCAATGGACATCATCATGGCGATCTCATGGACCGGCACCTTAAGAAACCTTAGGAATCCCAGGGCTTTCTCCATCCCGTCCGTCAGTTGATTGGGCGTGGTAGTCAGCGTCATCAGGGAGGTGCCCAGAATCAGATAGATCAGCCGCACCGCCATCTTTACCGCACTGGCAATGCCCTCCTCCGTAATATGGAAAATCCAGAATTCCACCACCAGCTTCCCCGGCGTTAAAAACAGGTTAAACAGCGCCGTAATCAGCAGAACGATCACGATCATCCGAAGGCCCTTCACCATAAAACCAAAGGGCACCCGGGAAATGGCGATCATCGCTGCCAGAAACACCGTGGCAATGGCAAATCCCACCACATTGCGGAAGGTAAACAGGGAAATCACATACAGCAGCGTCCCAAACAGCTTCACCCTGGGATCCAGCCGGTGAATGACCGAATCCGACGGATAGTATTGTCCCAATGTAATCTCTCTTAACATAATTGCTCTCCAATTTCAAACATCATCGCCGCTCCTTCAGCGCACGCAGAATCGACGCCTTCGCTTCCTCCAGGGTTGTGGCGTCTGCATCCACCGCAAGCCCCTTTTGCCGAAGCTCATGCATCAGGTAGGTTACCTGGGGAGCGGAAAGCCCCACGGCCTCCAATTCCCTGTAATAGGCAAATACCTGGCGGGGCGTGCCGTCCAGCATCACCTGGCCCTGGTTCATCACGATCAGACGTTCCACATAATTGGCCACATCCTCCATGCTGTGGGACACCAGGATAATGGTAATCTTAAGCTCCCGGTGCATTCTCGCAAGCTGCTCTAAGATCTCGTCCCTGCCCCTGGGGTCTAAGCCTGCCGTAGGCTCGTCCAGGATCATGACCTCCGGCTCCATGGCCAGCACCCCGGCAATGGCTACCCGGCGCTTCTGGCCGCCCGACAGTTCAAAGGGGGACTGATACCACAGCTTCTCGGGAAGTCCCACCGTACGCAGGGCGCTAAAAGCCCGAAGCTCCGCCTCCTTCGGCTCCAGCCCCTGGTTTTGGGGGCCAAAACAGACGTCCTTAAAAATAGTAGTCTCAAAAAGCTGATGCTCCGGATACTGGAACACCAGCCCCACCTTCTGGCGCAGCTTTTTCATATCATAGTCCCTGTCGTAGATATCCTCGCCATTGTAATAAATGGCGCCGCTCTGGGCCCGCACCAATCCGTTGAGGTGCTGGATCAGCGTAGATTTTCCGGAACCGGTATGGCCGATGATACCGATAAACTGGCCGTCATTAATTTTTAAGCTGATATCCCTTATGGCGTGCTTTTCATAGGCATTGCCGGGACTGTACGTGAAATTTACCTTATCTAATATAATCGACATCCTATATCCACCAATCTATTCTCTGCCCACACCGGCATAGCCTCCGCCGCCCCGTTCCTCCAGACCGGACCGGCATAACGCCTCCACCAGCTCCTGCCTGGTCAGAATCCCCGCCGGAATCCCTACTCCCGCCTGCCGCAGCTCATGGGCCAGAAGCGTCATCTGGGGCACATCCAACCGGTATTTTTTCAGGGTATCCACCTGGGAAAAAATCTCCCGGGGCGTTCCTTTCAGCACCACGCTGCCGCTGTCCATCACATACACACGGTCCGCATGGACAACCTCCTCCATGTAATGGGTAATCCAGATCAGAGTGACGCCCTTTTCCTGATTCAGCCGCCGGGCCGCTTCCAGGACCTCCCTGCGGCCGTGGGGATCCAGCATCGCCGTAGGCTCGTCCAGAATGATACACCTGGGCTCCATGGCCATAACCCCTGCAATGGCTACCCGCTGCTTCTGACCACCCGACAGCTTGTTGGGGGAATGGCTCCGGTATTCCGTCATGCCCACATCCCGAAGGCTTTGGTCCACCCGCTCCCAGATCTCCCGGGTGGGAACGCCGATGTTCTCCGGACCGAAGCCCACATCCTCCTCCACCACGCTGGCCACGATCTGGTTATCCGGATTCTGGAAAACCATGCCGGCAGTTTTGCGGATCTCCCAGAGCTTGTCCGCATCATTCACATCCTTGCCGTCCACCCAGAGACTCCCCTCGGTGGGGCTTAACAGCACGTTCAGATGCTTGGCAAAGGTGGACTTGCCGGAGCCGTTATGGCCCAGCACCGCCACAAATTCCCCCTCTTCGATCTCAAGATCCACCTGATCCAGCGCCGTCTGGATACTCTCCACATTGCCTTCCTCATCTCTGCGGATATACTCATGCACCAGCTTTCTGGCCTCAATAAACTTCATGTTCTCTCCCTCTGCCTCCGGTACAAACCGCAAGGCGGCTCTATTTCCATTTCAGATGATGCAGCTCTCCCGCCAGCCGCATATGGGCAAAGCCATTCTGCCGGAGAGCCTCGTACAGCACCACAGCCACCGAATTGGACAGATTCAGGGACCGTATATCCCCCAGCATGGGAATCCGCACGCATTCCTCCGGATGCTGCACCAGGATCTCCTCGGGAATCCCGCCGCTCTCCTTGCCGAACATCAGATAACAGTTCGGTTCATAGACCGCCTCTGTATACAACCTCTGCCCCTTAGTGGTGGCCATATAAATCTTTGCGCCGGGATTTCGTTCCAGAAAATCCTGGTAGTTGACATAACGTGTCACGTCAAGGTCCTCCCAGTAATCCATCCCCGCCCGGCGGATGGCCTTCTCGCTCAGCGAAAAGCCCAGGGGCTCAATCAGATGCAGCCTTGTCCCGGTAGCCACACAGGTACGGCCAATATTTCCGGTGTTGGCCGGAATCTCCGGCTCAAACAGCACAACGTTCAGCGCCGCCATCCTACGCTTCCCCGCGAAGCCTGGTCACAAAGGCTTCCATCCGGTCCAACGCCAGCTTTAGCTGCTCCAGGGAGTAAGCGTAGGAAATCCGCAAAAATCCCTCGCCGCAGGCTCCGAACGCCGTTCCCGGCACCACAGCCACCTTCTCCTCCGAGAGCAGGCGGTTGGCAAATTCCTCCGAGGTAATGCCGAATTCCTGGATACTGGGGAATACATAGAAAGCCCCGTAGGGTTCAAAGCATTTCAACCCCATCTCCTGGAACCGGTGCATCAGATAACGCCTCCGGCCATTGTATTCCTCACGCATCCGTGCCACATCCTCATCGCCGTTCCGAAGCGCTTCCACCGCCGCGTACTGGCTGGTGGTAGGAGCGCTCATAATGGCAAACTGGTGGATCTTCAGCATCTGTTCAATAATCATTTTTGGCCCGCAGGCATAGCCCAGACGCCATCCGGTCATGGCATAGGCCTTGGAAAATCCGTTAATCAGGATCGTTCTCTCCTGCATTCCCGGCAGGGATGCGATGGACACATGGCTGTCCAGATACGTCAATTCACTGTAAATCTCATCGCTGAGGACAAAAATATCATGCTCGATTACAAGCTCTGCGATGGCCCGAAGATCCTTTTCTTCCATCACCGCCCCGGTGGGGTTGTTGGGGAAGGGCATCACAAGAAGCTTTGTCTTAGGCGTAATGGCAGCTTTAAGCTCCTCCGCCGTTAAGCGGAATTCGTTCTCCTCCTTCAGGTCGATGACCACCGGTACGCCGTTGGCCAGAATGGCGCAGGGCTCATAGGCCACAAAGCTTGGCTGTGGAATCAGCACCTCGTCCCCCGGATCCAGCATGGCGCGCATGGCAATATCGATGGCCTCGCTGCCGCCCACCGTCACCATGATCTCATGCAGGGGATCGTAGGTAATCCCCAGGCGGCGGTTCAGGTAATTGGCAATCTCCGTCCGCAGCTCCTTCAGACCGGCATTGGAGGTATAGAAGGTCCTTCCCTTCTCCAGCGAGTAGATCCCTTCATCCCGAATATGCCAGGGCGTATCAAAATCCGGTTCGCCCACGCCCAGGGAAATGGCGTCCTTCATCTCGCTGACAATATCAAAAAATTTGCGGATCCCCGAAGGCTGGATTCCCACGATCCGCTCAGACAATGGGTTTCTCATGGCGTCACCAGCATCCTTTCATCCTTTTTGCTCTCCTTAATTACCGTACCGTGATCCTTGTATTTTTTCAGGATAAAATTGGTCTTGGTGGACATGACGGCCTCTAAGGTGGACAGCTTATCCGATACGAACTGGGCTACCTCCCGCAGGGTCTTCCCCTCCAGCGTCACCAGCAGATCGTAGCCGCCGGAAATCAGATAAACCGCATTGACCTCCGGGTAATTATAGACACGTTCCGCCACCGCATCAAAGCCGCGGCCGCGCTGGGGCGTTACCCGCACCTCAATCAAGGCGTTCACCTTCTCCACACCGGTCTTCTCCCAGTCGATTAACGTGTGATACCCACAGATGATATGTTCTTCCTCCATCGCCGCCATCTCATTGGCAACCGCTGCCTCATCCACGCCCAGAATCACGGCCAGATCCTTCAAATTGGCCCGGCTGTTCTTTTCAATAAAAGTCAGGATCTTCTCTCTCATTTCCATCTTATATTCCCCTTTCAAAAATTTAATCTACTTTATATAATTCATCCGTTTTCGGCGGTTCCAGAAAACGGCGTTCCTCCCGATTGATCAGGACACGGTCATTGCCGGATGTGGCTTTTCCCACAAGGGCCGCCGGGATTCCTTCCTTCAAAAGCTCCCGCACCAGGCCGGCGCCGTCCGGCGCTGCCATCAGCATACTGCCGCTGGAGATCAGTTGATAGGGATTGATACCGAAAAACTCGCATACCTCCACGGTCTCCTGACGGACGGGAATCTCACGCAGATCAACCTCCAGCCCAATCCCCGAGCTCTCCGCTAACTCCCACAGCGCACCGAAAATCCCGCCCTCCGTCACATCATGCATAGCCGAAACCCCATGTCTTACCGCCACCGCAGCCTCCGGCAGCACCGACAGGTACTGGTCAAAGCCCTGGGCTGTCTCAACCATATGGGACGGATAGCGGGCGAGAAGCCTCTCCGCCTTTTCCTTTGCCAGAATCGAGGTTCCTTCCAGACCGATCCATTTGGTGATGACAATATCGTCTCCCGGCCTTGCCCCGGCGGTGGAGACAAGCCGGTCCTCTCTGGCCTTTCCCACGCCGCACACCGAGATCACCGGCTGGTTCACCACACGGGTCACCTCCGTATGTCCGCCCATAATCTGCACCCTTGCCCGGGCACATCCTTCCTCAAGCTGTCCCATGATCTCCTTCAATTCCGCTTCCTCTGTCCCCTCCGGCAGCAGAATCGTAAGCAGCACTCCCACCGGCTCCGCTCCAGCGGAGGCTAAGTCGTTCATGGTAATATGGATGGCAAGGCTCCCGATATCCCGAGTGGTTCCCGTGATGGGGTCGGTAGATAAGACAAAAATTTCATCTTGGTTTAATTTTACAGCCGCGCAGTCCTCCCCCACCCCGGCTCCCAGTAATACCTCCGGCCGTCTGGTGTGAAGCTGCTGAAACACCGAACGCTTCAATACATTCTCCGGCACTTTTCCAATCTTCATCTATATTCTCTCCATTTTCCTTTCTGCCCCGGGTGCATATAATATAGCATGAGGCTGTCCCCATACAGAGACAGCCTCTGAACATTCTGTAGATAAGCTGAAATTATCCTCCCGGCCGTATCCGGATACAGCACAATAGGCTAATTCCCTCCTGCCGCTCCGGCGTCCGTTGCCGGCGGTGTCGTCCCGCCGTTCCCGGGATTCGCCCCGTCGCCTCCTGCGGGGGGCGTTGTCCCGCCATCGGACGGTGTGGTACCCCCGCCTGCAGGCGGCTGCGGCTGTTCGGGCTGAGGCTGCTCCGGCGGCGTGGGTTCCGGCTGGGGCTGTGCAGCCGCAGCGGCAGCCAGGGCCTCGTCGTTCCATGCGGCGGCCACCGCCCGGATCGTGGCCTCGTCCTGGGTGGCAATGGCCGCATTGATATTGGCAATCGCATCGGCATTGGCGGAAGCCGTGCCTACCTCATAGATGGCCGGCGACGCATTGTAATTGCTGGTATTGAATTCCTCCCGGCTCACCTCCACGCCATTCTCCTTCACAATCTTCCAGAGCTTCGCAGACTTTCCTTCATGGGAGCCCTGCACCCGGTTGATCACCCCGATGGGCTCGCCGGTGGCCACAAACTGTACCCCCGGATCCCTGCTGCTGGTGGTCTCGCTGACAAACTCCACCTCCCGGCCGGGATCCCTGGTCTCGTGGCCGTAAATGGTAAAATAAATCTCCTTCCCGGAGGTATATCCCTCAATGTAAATGGGACTGTCCGTGTTGTTGATAAAGCGCAAATCCTTGTAGGTACCCGCAATGGCGGCATCCTGGGAAGGATTCACGTAGGTCACGATCATGGAATGGGGGAACCGCATGGTCACATCCAGCTCCGCCCGGATCACCGCGTTATACAGGGTGGTGGATACCTGACAGATCCCGCCGCCGTAGGAATCGATGGTACGACCGTTCTCATAGGCGCCGGCCAGCTCGTAGCCGTTGGCCTTATCATACGGGCTCGTATGCTCATACACGGAAAATTCCTCCCCCGGATAAATCAGGGAGCCATTGAGCTTCGCCGCACCGTTCTCCAGATTCTTGCACCTTCCCCAGGCAGAGGAAGAAAAATTCGTATGGTAAGTGCCCAGCACATCCTTCACACGGCCCATCTCCTCCGGCGTCCCCCGGTAGGGAATCACCTCGGCCACCATCTCGATCTCGGCCGCCTCTCCCACAGCCTCGCGCCACGAGGTGTTCATATAATTCTCCACTTCCGCCGCGGAAGCCTCCACGTCAATGGTCACGCCCTGGCTTCCGGGAATGATTACAAACTCGCCGTTCTCCCGCTTCAGATCGCCGTCCTTAGCCTCCGTATTGAACTCCTCCAGGTGTTGGTTCAGCACCGCGGCGATCTTCTCCCGTTCCACGGTAAATCCGATCTCGTACACCTTATCCTCATGCTCCAGATCCTTCATGACCTTGTAGCGGGCGATCAGATTCCCGGACTTCCCCAGGCCCTCCGCCTCCTCCACGATCTCCCGGTTGCTCCATGCAAGCCCGAACTCACCCACCGTGGTCTCCACCGTATTCTCTCCGGCCTTAAGCGTCACCGGCGTATCGCCCATCCGCTCCACATAAGCCTCGATCTCGGCCACGGCTTCCTCCTGTGTCAGGCCGCCGCCTGCAATGTCACCAAAATATACGCGGTCCGGAATGGTATTGTCCTCCGGCTCCTGTGCCTTCACCCTGGCAGACAAAACCCCTGTGGCTGTCAATGCCAGCGCAAGCAGTCCCACAGGCAGAAATAATCTCCACTTTTTCATCTCAAATACCTCTCTCAAAACACTAAATCACGTAGCCTAACCATTATTTTATCATAAATATGGTCATTTTCAAGATGTAATTCAACCAATATCATTGACAGATTTCCAGTGTTTCTGTATATTATGAACAGATTCTGTTGTTCCATCCAGAGAATCCAGAACCACGGATTCAAAAAGGATTCCTTTGCCTAAATAAAGGCGGACAGCAGGACGGAGAGCACCATGGATGCCACCAGAATGACCACAATTACAGCGGCAATGGTTCTCTTGCGCTTTGAATTGCGAAAATTCATGCGTATCACCTCTTTTCATGTAATTAAAAACCGCTTTATAATTAAACCGAAGTTTAATAATCTAAATCTTGATAAGAAAGGACTATAGCAAATGAAGTTTCCAATTTTTACCGGGTTTATTGTCCTGCTCCTGTGGTTTACCTTCCGAAGGATGGTTGCCGACCGCAAGGACGCCAAAGAGCAGAAAAAATTCTGGGACCAGGAGGATGCCGCCAATGCCACCCGCAGGCAGGATATCTCCCAGCTTCCCTATGTCCGGCTGGCCCTTGAAGACTTTCCTCTGGAGCTGGGCCTTGAGGACGAGATCCTCTCCCGCTGCTGCCGCAGCTTTCAGGCGCTGTCCGAAAAAAAGATGCTGAATCTTACCGGCATGTCCAACACCACCCTGAAGCTGAAATACGGCGCTCCCAACCTGCCCCTGCTGACAGAGTATGACAATAATTTCACAGAGTTAATCTGCCTCATGCAGGAGTGGGGGAACCGGCTCTACGAGCTCTCCTACCGCAAGGAAGCGGAAAACGTGCTACACACCGCCGTGGCCCTTGGCAGCGACATCAAGGGCACCTTCACCCTTCTGGCCTCCATCTACCTGGAAAACAAAAACCACACCGGCTTCGAGCATCTGAAGCAGTACGCCAAGCTGCTGCGTTCCCTGCAGAAGGAGCCGATCCTGAAGGCCCTCGATGCCATGGACACCTGCCGGGAGGTCATCTCCCTGGCCGATCCGGCCCTGCCGCAGGAAAACCCGGTGGATAAACCGGAGCAAACGGCGGACACCGAGGACATTAAGCCCCCAGAAGATGCCCCCTGGGCCAGCCTCTTCGACGAAGAATAAGCTTCTCCGGCTGCCTCTGCGGCGAAGAACAGGCTTCTCCGGCTGCCTCTGCGGCGAAGAACAGGCTTCTTCGTCGCAGGAGAAATATTCACTCCTTCGGCAGCCTGCCATACTGGGCAATCAACTGGTCCATCAGCCTTGACGCCTGGCTTCTGGTATATCCATCCACCAGTGGTAATTCTATTTTATGATATTTCGCCAGTTCCTTCAAGTATTTCTTTTGTCTTGGCGTAATCGGCCCCTGCTTTTTCACCTTGATCTGCAAGGGCGCAGGCACAAATGCTTCCGGGCATGTTCCGCCATACCGTTCCTTTAAGATCTCAAAGAGCCGGGCCGTGGCCGCCGCGTCCTCCAGGGCCCGGTGATGCTCCGCCAGCGGAATTTCAAACAACCCGCACAATGCCTCCAGGTTTTTCTTCTGCTCCTTTGGCAGCACCTTCCTGGCGATTTTCAAGGTGTCCGCCACGGCCGTCTCTAAGGAAAGGCCCACGTTGACGGCGCCCTGCTTTAAAAACCCATAATCGAAGGAAATGTTATGCCCCACCAGCGGCCGCCCGCCGTAAAACTGCAGGAATTCCTTCACGGCCTGGGAGGCTTCCACCCCCTGGACGGCCATGGTCTGCGTGATGCCCGTCAATGCCTGGATCTCCTGGGGGATCTCAACCCGGGGATTCACCAGTGCATGGTAGCGCCCGGCCTCCCGCCCATCCTTCATCAAGACGGCGCCGATCTCCAGGATCTTGTCCCTGGCAAGCCGGAGACCTGTCATCTCCAGATCCACCGCCACATATTCCCTCATACTCCTTCCCCCTCATTCCTTACCTCCTCCACCCTGGCCTGATGGGTCAGAGGATCCCGCTTATCATAGGAAAACCGGTAAAACCGCCACTGCTCCTGCCGCTTAGGCCGGACGTCCTTTTTGTCAAGCCACCCGGAAAAATCATAATATAAAGGCTCCAGATGGGCGTTCTCCCCCTTTTTCAGCAGTCCCCGGGCCTGCTCCTTAAAGAGCCCCGGATCCATAGCCCAGGCCGGACGGCTCTTCATATTTTCCCGGTAATACAGATCAAAGGTCAACGCCTCCCGATAGAGCTCTGGGTCAAACGCCTCCTCCGGGCCGCAGCCGCTTCTCTTTTCTTCCAGGAAATCCAGCAGGATCTCACACCGTCCCATCCGGGAATGGTTCCGCCCGCGCAGCTCCCTTTTTTCATAAAATTCTCCCAGTTCCAGAAACATCTGAAACGGACTGTCGTATTCCGTCTCCAGCAGCCCTATGGCGATCTCATACTGGCCGCTGTTTCCGTACACTTCAAGCATCTCCTCCACCAGCTTGATCCTCTGCAGTTCTTCGTAGGAGAGCCACCTGGTAGAGAGCACCTCGTAGGGCGGACTGTCATGGCAGAGTATGCCATATCTTCCACGGTTTTCATAGAGATAAGAGCCTTTCAGTACCTTCAGAAAACCCAATTGAAGCTGCTGTGGATGCAGGCCGTAAACCGCGTCAAAGGACAGCCGGAAGCTGTGGTAATCCTCCAGGGGAAGCCCGGCAATCAGATCCAGATGCTGGTGGATGTTGCCGGCCCTTTGGATGGCCAAAACCGCCGCAGACAGCCGCCCAAAGTCCATGGTCCGGCGGATCTCGCCGATGGTATCCGGATTGGTGGTCTGCACCCCGATTTCCAACTGCACAAGACCCGGGCGCATCCGTCCCAGCAATTCCAGCTCCTCCTCCTTCAGAAGATCCGCGGATATTTCAAAGTGAAAATTTGTCACGCCGTTGTCATGCTCCAGAAGGTACTGCCAGACCGCCATGGCATGTTCATGGTTACAGTTGAAGGTCCGGTCCACGAATTTCACCTGGCGCACCTTCCTGTCCAAAAAGAACTGGAGTTCGTCCTTCACCAGTGACAGGCTCCGGAACCGCAGCTTTTTATCCAGGGAGGACAGGCAGTAGCTGCACTGGAACGGACAGCCCCGGCTGGATTCATAATAGACGATCCGGTTTTCCAGCTCCGAAAGCTCCATCTCCGGTTCCCCGTAGCAGAAGGGCAGCCGGTCCATGGGCAGCGGCTCCCCCGGCGGCATCAGGCAGTAATTCTCCGGAGCCCGCTCTCCCTTTTCCCGGAACAGGACCCCCGGAATCTCCCGAAGGTCCATGTCCCCCTTCACATAAGAACGGCACAGCCGCCGGAAGGCTTCCTCCCCCTCTCCCCGGATCACTCCGGTAATCTGGGGATGCTTTTTCAAAAATGCTTCGCTCTCATAGGATACCTCCGGGCCGCCCAACCAGATCGGCACGTCGGGCAAAAGCTTATGAAGCTCCCGGCTCAGCGCTTCCACAAAGGAAATATTCCAGATATAACAGGAAAAGCAGAGCACATCCGGCCTCTGCCTGTAAATCTTTTGCATCACAAAATCCAGCGGCTGATTGATGGTAAATTCCGCCGTCGACAGGTACTGGGCAAATTCCCGGGCATAGGCCCGCAGACTGTAAAGCGCCAGATTGGAATGAATATATTTTGCATTGACCGCCGTCAATAAAATCTTCATAGCTTCCCCCTCTCTTTCAACGCCTCCCGGGCCATTTTTGCAGCGCTTCCCGCATCCTGGGTATAGAGATCGGCCCCGATGGCGGCGGCAAAGGCTTCCGTCACCGGCGCGCCCCCCACCATGACCACATACCGGTCCCTAAGCCCTTTATTAACCAGCTTGCCGATGACCTTTTTCATCTCCACCATGGTGGTGGTCAGCATGGCGGACATACAGATGATATCCGCCTCAAACTCCTGGGCTTTCCGGATAAAGGTATCCGCCGCCACATCATACCCTAAGTCCAGCACCTCAAAGCCTGCGCCGCGCATCATCATAATCACAATGTTTTTCCCAATGTTGTGGAGATCCCCCTTTACGGTCCCGATCACCGCCCGGCCAATCACAGGCAGCTTCCGGCCGCCCATGTACTCCTCTAAGATGGTGGTCCCCACCTGCATGGCCTGGGACGCCAGGATTACCTCCGGCACGTAAAACTGCTCCATGTGGTATTTTCTGCTGACATTCTCCATGGCAGGAAGAAAGCCCTCGTTCAAAATCTGCTCCGCCGCTATCCCTTCCTCCATGGCATCCTCAATCAGCACCTTCAACTGCCTGCGCTTTCCGCTCTGGATGGCCTCAATGATCTGCTCCAACACTGTCATGACGTCCCTCTATTCAAAAAACATGTAATCCGTGTAAAACCGATTAAAATCCTTATCCGTGGACAGCTCAATCTCCGTAGAACGCTCCACAATTTCCAGAAGACGCTGCCTGGCCCCCGCCTGGGACAAATATTCCACCGCCCCTCCCAGGGAGCTGTTGCCTACCGCCGTAGTCTTCCCGGCAAAGGCTTCCGGCAGCATCCCGATGCCGATGGTCTTGGCAAGATCGATCTTGTAGCCGAAGCCCCCTGCCAGGTAAACATGACATATGTCATCTACCGTCGCGCCATAGCGCAGCATCAGCGTCTCCACGCCGGCCCGCACCGCCGACTTGGCCAGTTGGATCTCCCGGACATCCTTCTGGGTAAACACGATAGGTTCTCCCTCCGCCGTCCTGGCCAGCTCATACCCGTCGTCAAAATAATCCTCCTCCAGCATCCCGGTCTCGTCGATCAGCTCCTGCTCCAGCAATTCACACACGGTCTCGATCACGCCGGTGCCGCACAGCCCTATCGGCGGTTTATCCCCAATGGTGGTCACCTCCGGCTCTCCTCCCCGGATCTTCACCTTGCAGATGGCCCCCGGCACACTGCCCATACCGCAGGAAATATTGCCGCCCTCGAAGGCCGGCCCCGCCGCCGTGGAGGTCACCAGGATCCGGTCCTTATTTCCAATGGCCATCTCGCCGTTGGTGCCAAGATCAATGAGGATACAGGGTTCCTCCCTCCGGTCGAATCCGCAGCTTAAAAGGCCGGCGGCAATGTCCGCCCCCACATAGGTGGATATGCCCGGAAGCAGCGTCACCTCCGCCCGGATGCTCCTCATCCGGACGTCCGTCTCCTCTTTTAAACAGGCGGCAAACAGCTCCGTAAAGCTGCTCTTAACCGTCCCGATCTCCACCGGGGTAAAGGGATAGACGCCCAGGGTCTCGCAGGAATAGCCCATCAGAAGATGGCCCATGGTGGTGTTGCCGGCAATGGCGACGGCCCCGATCTGCTCCGGTTCCACCGGATACTCCGCCAGGAGCCTTCCAATGCCCTGATACAGATCCTGGCGGATACTCCCGGTAAGCTCCGCACCCTTTCCCTCGTTGGACGCCTGGATCCTTGAGATCACATCGGCGCCGTAAGCGCGCTGGTGATTGATCCCGGTCACCGTATGCAGGATCCGCCCCCCCATGCGCTCCACAAGCTGGATGGCCAGGGTGGTGGTTCCGATATCGATGGCAATGGCGCATTCTCCCGTCATTGTCTCCGCCTCCGGACGCACCTCCTCATGCTCCGACACCACTTCAAATTCCGATTCGTCGTCGGAAACAATCTGAATCCGGCAATCCTCTCGGGGGTAGGAAAGACATGCCAGCCGCCAGCCCTCCGAAATCTCCTGCTCATCAAAAAAACGGCGGTCGGCCTCTGTGGCCTCCGTGGCGCCGGATAACATCCGCACCGCGCATTTTCCGCATTTTCCCTGACCGCCGCAGGCTGCGCTGATATAGATCTCCGCCTCCCGCAGCAGCTCTAAAAGGCTTACCTGCTCCCTTCCTGTGATTCTGGTCTGTTGACCCTTTCTGATTACTTCAATCTCCATCTTCCTGCTCCCTTCTGCCTTTTTTCAGTATAACACACCCGTTCTTCGTCCGGCAAGCGTTCTACCGTCAGTATACAACAAAAGCCACGGTATTTCTCTTGAAATACCATGGCTTATTGGTAAAAATTTTAGATTTCCAAAAACAAGTCTTACTTGGAAACAGCTTCCCTGGCCACCTCTGCCGCAGTCGCCGCATCCGGCGTATAGTAATCTGCCCCGATCTGATCCGCAAAGCTCTGGTTCACAGGAGCCCCGCCTACCATAACGATGTACTTGTCTCTCAGTCCCCGGCTGGAAAGCTCGTCGATGACGGCCTGCATGCTGGGCATGGTTGTGGTCAGAAGCGCGGACATGGCAATGATGTTGGCCCCGGTCTCCTCCGCCTTGTCGATAAAGGCAGCCGGCTCTACGTCCACGCCCACATCGATCACCTCAAAGCCTACGCCCTTCATCATCATCGCCACCAGGTTCTTGCCGATGTCGTGCAGGTCGCCCTTGACGGTTCCGATTACCACCTTGCCCACCGGCTCGTTGCCGACCTCGATCAGCTTGGGCTCCAAGATGGCAAGTCCGGCGTTCAACGCCCTGGCAGCCACCAGAACCTCAGGCACAAATACCTCGTTGTTCTTGAACTTCTCGCCGATTACCATCATACCGGCCAGAAGACCGTCGTTTAAGATCTCCTTGGGATCCTTGCCCTCATCGATGGCCTCCTGCACCAATGCCTTCACGTTCTTTGCGCGGCCCTTCTGTAAAAATTCGCTGATCTCATGAATCTCTGCCATTTGTAGTATCCTCCTTCATCCTTTTGCGCCTTGGCGCTGTGTTAGTTTTAGTATAGAAGAAATGAGGAGGGCAGTTTGTACTTTTTTTGGAATCCAGGTAATTTTTTTATGATTTTGTTCCCTGCAAAATGTTTTGGGCTGGCTGGCAAATGGGGCTTTGCCAGATGGTGCATGGCAAAACCCCATTTGCCGGGAAGCCCAACCTTCAGCCGAGCAGTCTTTCTACCTCAGCCAGCAAGCATTCCTGCTCAAAGGGACTGAAGAAAGCTCCCGTAGCGCCTGCACTCACAGCTAGTGCTGCCATCTTCTCTATATCCGGGTATTTCTGCCTGTCAATGCGGACCACAATATGGATGAAGGGGTCGACCTTCCGGATCTTTCGGACAAGCTCCAGACGGTTGTCCTTTTCCTCCATATAATCTAAAATCACCATGTCCGGGCGATTCTCCAAGATCATCTGCAGGCATTCCTGTTCTGCCGGAGCGATTCCGATGATCTTGTAGCCTGCTTTCCCAAGGTAAGCACTCATCGTTTTTTGCAGAAACGGGGAGGAATCTGCCAGTAAAATGTGGTTTTTGGGGGTTCTATTTTCTCTTTTGAACAGTTTCACCAGCTCATCCGGCGTTGAACGCCGTATCACGTCTCCTTCTATTCCGCCAAAAACCTGACATTCCGATTTGGAAAACGGCGGATTCTTCAACGCTGCTTCCACTGCACCCGGTACAACCTTAGAAAAGAATGGAAACCGGAGGATCCCGCGTATCCCAAGCTCGCGGGCTTTTTTCTCTACCTTACAGTACTCCGGGGCACGCCTGTCAATGCCATACAAAAGCACGGCAATGGAGGGTCTGATCTGCATTAGTTTCCCGGCCACAGCCAACCCGTCCATATCGGGAAGCTTATATTCTATGATTGCGAGATCGGGCTTTTGCATGTCAGAATCACATACCAGACTTATAGCACCCCTTTCCATCAAGCGCCTTTCCAACCACAGAATACCCTTCCAATTTCATATCAAATTTGCCAACCATCAGAATCTTCTTCGCCATAATCTGTATCCTCCATAAAATTTAGTCCTTCTCACCTATAATCCGATTATAGCAGAGATCCCGGTTTCTGGAAACAGCAAATTTCAAACGGTATGCGTTCTTTTTTCACACCATCCGCAGCACCACATCGACCCCGGCAATTACCAGCAGTACTCCGCCTGTCACGTAAACAGAAAACCGGTGGGCAAACCCCAGCCGGTAGCCGGTATACATCCCCAGCAGCACTACGGCCACGCTGACACAAAGCATCATAATGAGGATCGCCTTCAGATTGAAGCCCACGAATCCGAAGGCCACCCCCGCCAGCAGGGTATAAAAGCTGGCGGCTGCAAGCTGCAGGATGATCCGCTTCCACTGGGGATGGTCCTCCCGCCGTTCCACAACATTCTCATTTTTCCAGGCCTTCCGCAAAAGGCGGACTGCCAGGCCGAAGAAGATGAGGGCGGCAATCACCTGGCCCAGAAGAGTTCCGTGCCCGATCTTATGATGGAGCTGGAGAAGCTCCGACAGAAGCGCTCCCAGGCCCAGCGCCGCCGGCTGCCAGAGGGCGGCCAGGCCGCACAGCCCGGCCAGACGCCGCGGCTCCAGCCTGGCCGCCACGGCCCCCCTACCGGCCATTGTTCCAAAGATATCCAGGGATATCCCGCAAATAATCAAAATTTCCTCAATCCAGCTCATACGCTCCCCCGCCTTCTCTATTTTTCGCCCCGGCTGCCCGGCATTTTCTTCCGCCCCGCCTGCGGGCTGTTCCTTCTGCGCGTCTACTCCACGCCTTCCGTACGGATAATGAATTTCACGGTTCCATCCATATCCTGGGGAAGCTTTGTGAAGGTCTGATAGGCTTTTCCGGCCTCCGTCACCGCGCAAATCCGGTCCATCAGGCTCTGGATCTCCCCGTGATAGGTATCCGTCAGCTTCTGGATCCCGTCCTGGTCAAATTCCTCCATACCTTCCTTCAGGGTTTCTGCCCCTTCATCCAGTTCCTTCACGCCGTCGATCAGCGCATCGGTTCCCTTCTTCAGGGCAGTCGCCCCGCTGTTTAGCTGGCCGGAGTTCTTCGCAAGGGTGCTGCTCCCATTGCTCAGGGTATTGATGCCGTCCAGGAGGGTGGGAACGCTGCCGAAAAGCCCCTGAATGCCGCTCTGCATCGGACGGATCCCGTCCTCATAGAGGGTATGGACTCCCGTGGACAGCCGGCCTGCACCGTCGCTGACCTGCTTCGCTCCATCGGCCAGGGCTCCCACGTTTTCCGTAAGCTTTGCCTGGTCAAGCTGGGCCGCGATCTGGCCCTTGGCCCCTTCGGCCCCGGAAACCACGGCCTGCTCTGCGGCTTGCTGCGCGGACTCCCGGCAGGCCCCCACAATCCCATCCAGAAGGGTATCCATCTGGGAAGCCACCCCTGCCTCCACGGCTGCCCGGAGGGTAGGCATATTGTTATATCCAGATTTAACATATGGCCAAACCACTGATTCGATTGCATCCGTCAAAGACGCTCCTCCATTCACTGCGTTGTCCACCGCCGTCTTTAAAGCTGGATCAATGGCCGGCAACTGGCTGTAAATCTCCGCAGCCTTCTGCTGATACTGGGCTTCCACCAGCGCAGCCGTAAGCTGCCTTACCTGTTCATTGTCAGTAAACTGTTTCTTGATCTCTGCCGCGCCGCCGTTTGCGAAGGTATCATCTACCGCATCTCTGGCCTGCTGCTGCATCGCCCCTTTCTGTTCCTGGGACAGGGGCACGCTTAAGGACTGGGTAAGCCCCTGCACGCCTGCGTACAGGGCGTCGGCTCCCTGGCTTACCTGGGTGGCTCCCTCCTTGAGGCTGTCGCTTCCGTCCAGCAGGCCCTGCTGGCTGGTAAAGCTGTCGGCAATGGTATCGATGCCGTTATGAAGCTCTGTGGCTCCGCTTCCCAGAGCGCCCGATTTTTCCTGCAGGGTGCGGACTCCGCCGGCTACCTGGGACACGCCGTCCGTATAGGCCGTGATGCCCTGGGCCAACTGTGCCGCCCCGGCATTCAGATCCTGGGATTTGTCCGCCAGCGTGCCGGTTCCTTCTTTCAGCTCCCCGCTTCCGTCCCGAAGCTGTCCGGAAGCGTCCGACAAGGTGTCAATGGCCTCCGAAAGCTCCGACAGATCCAGGCTTTCCTCCAGATCCAGATCGGAAAGCACATCGCTCATGAGCATGGTCATGGTCATACCCAGGGAAAAATCCTCCACATCCGCCGTCACCTCCACATAGGAAGGAATCTCAAGATCCGTGTCCAGATCCGTGTCCTCCGTTTTCAGGCTGTCTGCAAGGCCCGGCATGGCCACGCCAATGACAATCTGGTTCTTGCCATCGGAGATCACCTTTCCATTTGTCACCTCCACATTGCTGAAATGATCCGACAGCATCATTCCGCTGATGGCGGTGAAGGGCACGCTTATATTCTCTTTTTTTCCGTTGACGTCTGCCTGGACCTGCTCCTTGTTGGTATAATCCATCCGGATGGACACCTTTCCGCTCTTTCCCGCCAGATCCTCTGGCGAAATCTCCTTTCCGTCCAGCCGGTAGCTGACGGTCAGGTCCACCGGCAGCTCCTTCTCGGTGGTTCCCTGGTAGTAAATATCTGCTCCATGGGCCTGCCAGGTAAGCGTCCCGTCCTCTTTCTGTGAAAATGTCTCATTTCCCTTGACGTTTTCAATGTCCTTCAAGTCCGAAGCATCCTCCAAGGTATCCTTCCCCTGGGGATTTTTCAACCACTCGCTGACAATTACCTCCTTTGTTTTTCCATTGGCACCCGCCACCACATAGACCGTCTCCTCTTTTCCTGCCGTGATGGTGCCGGAGGAAACCTGTCGGGAAAGGGTCTTTTTGAGGATTTCCTCCTCATCCTCCTGCGCTTCATCTGCAAGAACCTGGGTCTCCTGGGGATTTTTTTCTTCCTCCGCCTGAGCCTTCTGGGAATATACTCCCAGGCCGCCCCCAAGCAGGGCGATGGTCAGCACGCCAGCCGCCACGCGGATCACATATTTATTCTGAAATCGTTTCTTCAATTCACAAAGCTTCATTTTCTTTCCCTCCATAATTCAACATTTTTTTCTGTTTTTCGCCCTTCTGGCGAAAGCCTGCGCTGGTGGCTATGATCACCCGGTCGAAGCACAGGAGCATGGCCGGCAGGATAAAGACTACCACAAACATACTGATGATTGCTCCCCGGGCCATCAGGATACACAGGGCGCTGATCATATCGATATTGGAATAAAGGCCCACGCCAAAGGTTGCCGCAAAAAAGCTCAAGGCGCTTACAAATACCGACTGGATGGCCGCCGCATGGGCCGTCTGCACCGCTTCCCGGCGGGAAGCGCCCCGGTACCGCTCCTTTTTATAGCGGTTGGTCATGAGAATTGCGTAATCTACCGTAGCCCCAAGCTGGATCGTGCCAATGACGATGGAAGCGATAAAGGGCAACTGGGTTCCGGTATAGGCCGGGATTCCCATATTGATAAAAATGGCAAATTCGATTACCGCCACCAGGATCAGCGGCAACGTGACAGACCGGAACACCAGTGCGATAATCAGTGCGATGGCGCCGATGGAAATGGCGCTGACCACCTGGAAATCCCGGTTCGTGGTGGTAATCAGATCCTTGGTGCAGGGCGCCTCTCCGATCAGCATTCCGCTGGGATCGTATTTTTTTACGATTTCATTGAGGTCCTCCACCTGGTCGTTGACCTCATCGGAAGCCACCTTATATTGGGAGCTGACCAGAAGGAGCTGATAATTTTCATCCATTAAAATTTCCTTAATGGAATCCGGAACCATTTCCCGTGGGAAAGCCGGTCCCAGGATGGAGTCAAGCCCCATGGCCAGCTTCACGCCGTCCACCCGGCCGATCTCGTCGATCATGGCCGCCGTCTCCTTGGGCTCCATCTGACTGTCCACCAGGATCATATGGGTGGAGCTCAGATCAAATTCCTCCTCCAGCTTTGTATTTGCCATAATGCTGGACAAATCCTCCGGCAGTGTTCCCGCCAGGTCGTAGTACACATCCGTATGGGTGTAGCCATAAATGGCCGGGAAAAGCAGAGCCAGGAAAAGCAACAGGAATACCCGGTATTTTCTTGTTACAAACTCGGAAATCCTTCCCAGATCCGGCAGCAGGGCTTTATGCCTGGTCTTCTGGATCGCCTTATCAAAAATCAAAAGCATGGAGGGCAGGATGGTTACACATCCGATCACGCCCAGCACAACGCCCTTGGCCATGACAATCCCTAAGTCCTTCCCCAGAGTAAAGCTCATAAAGCACAATGCCACAAAGCCTGCCACCGTCGTGATGGAGCTTCCCACCACAGAGGTGATGGTATTTCCAATGGCATGGGCCATGGCGCGGTTCTTATCCCCCGGATACCGCTCCTGGTTCTCCTCGTAGCTGTGCCACAGGAAAATGGAGTAATCCATTGTAACGCCCAATTGCAGCACCGCGCTCAGCGCCTTGGTAATATAGGAGATCTCCCCCATAAACACATTGCTGCCCAGGTTATAAACAATTGCCATCCCGATGCTCACAAGGAAAAAAACGGGAGCCAGGAAGGAATCCATGGTCAGCGCCAGCACCAGCAGGCACAGGACCACCGCAATCAGTACATAAATGGGAACCTCCTGATCCGACAGGTTCTTGATATCGGTTACCACCGCCGACATGCCGCTGACAAAGCAGCGCTCCTCCGCCAGGGAACGGATTTCTTCGATGGCCTCCATGGTTTCATCGGCGGACATGGAGGTGTCAAAGAGAACCGCCAGCATGGTATCATCCCCATTGTTAAAAAATTCACGAACCTCCTGGGGCAAAAATTCCACCGGAACCGA
The DNA here is from genome assembly GCA_949738465.1 of uncultured Lachnospiraceae bacterium. Lineage (GTDB taxonomy): Bacteria > Bacillota > Clostridia > Lachnospirales > Lachnospiraceae > 14-2. Next base: position 75,400 of record CATJBQ010000110.1, on the reverse strand, counting down.
AAGGTCCGCCAGGGAATCGTACCAGAGCACGCTCTTGACATGCGCAACCTCCTCCATCTCTGCTTTTAAGACCGCCACATCCTTATAAGCCATATCTTCCATCACACAGAGGGAAAAGGCGCCTACGCCAAACTCCTCCACCAGGATCTCCTGTCCCTTCATGGTTTCAATCTCCTCCGGCAGATACGACAGGATATCATAATTGACCCTGGTATTTACATAGCCGAATACCGACGGGACCAGCAGGGCAAGCGCCAGGATCAGGATCGGCGCCCGCAACTTTACAATTACCTTTCCAAACTTTACCATTACAAACCTCACTTCTTTCTGTTTCATTTTCGAGCTCAGATAGAAGTATACAAAAAAAGACTGAATCCGGGAAGATTCAATCTCTTTGTTCTGTCTGTCCAATTGATACATTTCCGTCGATCTGTCGTCCTGCCGCTACAAAACGCCCCAAATGTTGCCTTTCCAATACAGACAGGGCTATTTGTAGTCAGAAGGGCCTATTTTCCCTCCAGAACGTCCTTCATGGAATGGGTGATAATGTAATTGTAGATCTCCACCACCTCTTTTGGCGGCACGCTCATGCCGGTTTTGATCCAGATCATAAAGATATAGCACATGGACTGGGCATAATACTCCGACACATGCTCCGGCGTCATCCAGCGGTTCTTCGGCGTCCGAAACACGTCATGGCCCTGCATAATCTCCAGCAGCGTATCGCGGATACAGCCCCGGACAATCTCCTCAAAGGAGTTCTGCCCCTCCAGCCGGCTGGCGCGTATGTAAAATTCCCGGTCCCGCTCCACCGCCGCCAGCATCAGAAGCATGGCCTCATCCACCATACCCGCCTGGATCAAGGGCCCGGTGGGCTTGAGCACATCGTGGACGATGATCTGCTCCAGAAGCTGGTATTTATCCTGAAAATGGTTGTAAAAGGTGGGGCGGATGACCCCCGCCTTATCCGTGATCTCCTTGATGGTGATCTTCTCAATGGGCTGCGTGCACACCAGCTCCTTAAAGCTCTCCGCCAGCAGCTCATCCACATTTTCCTTCTGTCCTGCCATTGATCTCACTCCTAATTTTTCTTGCAAATTCCGTCCAAAATCTATTATAATGTAATTATAGAATATGATATGGAGGTACTATTTATGGAAACATTAAAAACTATGTTGGTACGGCACTCCTGCCGCAGCTACACCGATGCACAGATCACCGACGAGGAGCTAAATACCCTCCTTACCGCCGCCGTCTCCGCCCCCATCGGCCGGGCGCTCTATGAAAATATGCACCTGACCGTCATCCAGGATCCCGCATTTCTGGACAAGTGGACCAGGGTTCTCCGGGAGACGGCCAACGATCCCGCAGCCAACCCCCTCTACGGCGGCAAGACCTGGATCGTAGTATCCTCCCTGGCAGAAACCGGCGAGATTGCCTTTGCCAATTCCGCCTGTATGGTGGAAAATATGTGCCTGGCGGCCACCGATCTGGGCCTTGGCCATGTTTACATCTACGGCATGATCCGTATGCTGGAGCACAATCCCGATTTTGCGAAGGAACTGGGGATTCCGGAAGGCTTCCGTCCCATCTCCGGCATCGTTGTGGGCTACGAGAAGGAGCCCCAGACACAGGAGCGTCCCGTCTCCCTTGACCGGGTGGCTACCAACTACATCCGTTAGTAACTGACAAACACAGGAAAAGCATTTGATATGTAGCTACAGATCAAATGCTTTTTTGATGCTGTCATAGTGAAGGAACTTCCCTTCCGCCGCCAGGGCGGCAATCACCTTTCGCTCCGCCAGCATGCCGCCTGCCGTCTCCGCCTCCTGCAGGCGTACCTCCTCCATGGAAAAATCCGCTACGAACCGGTAAACGTCCACAAAATAATTATCGCCCTCTCCGGGATTCTCTCTCCGGTAGGTGAACAGATAGCCCCCCTCCCAGCCCGTCACATCCAGGCCGGTTTCTTCCCGGACCTCCCGCTTTACCGCCGTCAGGGAATCCTCCCCGGCCATGGCGGCTCCGCCGGGAACCTCCCAGCAGCCCGGCGCCCAGGCTTTGGTCTCCACCCGCTTCGTGATCAGAAACCTCCCGTCCGGCCGGGCAATCACTCCCAGCACCGTCAGATGGTATTCCCCCTCCTGAAGCTGCCAGTCGTTGCGCTTCATGGTGCGTCCGGTCCGCATTTTATCCTTATCATAGATATCCCAGTATTCCATCCGGCTTTCCTCCTGTCTCACATTCTTACAGGATTTTACCATGACGGCAGCGGAAAGTCAAATGGGCAGCTCATTTAATAAAGATCAAAACCGCTCCAGGACTCCTCCAGCATCTCAGAAACCTCATAGATGTCGTAAAATGACAGCGGCAGCTCCGGAGAAAACCAGCCCAGCCTGGCCGTTCTCTTGTCAAGCTCCTCATACCGGCTGTCTACAAATGCATCATATTCCTTTTTCGTGATCTCAGTGCCGTCTGCCTGATAGTACAAATGGGTCTCGGAATCCTCGCTGGCAAAAACCTCCTCATAAACCAGTGGCTCCATCGCCAGTTCCCCATCTTTCTTTGTCACAGCCATCCTCGTGTTCCTATATTCGGCAGCGGAAATACGCCAAAAATCATCTGCCAGGTACCGGTAAACAGACGCTTTCCTGTCAATATAGACCGTCAGGTTCTTCTGGATCAGATCCGGGCTGAAACCCAGATCGGAAAGATCCGAAAGCACCTCATCCAGCCCGTCTCCCCACTCATTGACCTCATAGCAGTTGATGTAAGTGTACTGTCCGGTCCCCTGGATACTGGCTGACAGTATCTCCAGCCTGCCATTCTGATCCAGATCCGTCACCGCATAATGGTGCATATAATACGTATCGTCTTCATCCCATTTCCAAAGATCACTGTTTTCCAGAATCAGCTCCAACTGATACTCCGGTGGCACGGCATTCTCCACCATCATCACCTGAGCCCCATCCGCTTCCTGTATAAAACCGGACCGGTTCCTGAGATAAAGCCTGGCGTCGGCAATGGTGGGGCTTAGAAGCTCCTCGGTCAGCTCCCGGGAAAGCTCCCGCTCCAGATCAAAGCTGCCGGTTGTGCTGCCCTGGTAAAGGCGCACTTCCGCATAATCCTCCTTCTGGTCCGTCTCATAGCTTATAATCAGAAGAATATCATCATAGCCATCCTGGTTGCCGTCAAAAAAGGAGACGGCCTCCACCTGGTCCAGCTTCATGTCCTGGCGGACGTTATTTTCCTCCATTCCCTCTAATTGCTGCCAGACCACACCGTTTTTCTCAATAAGAAACACGGCGTCCGCATTCTCCCCGGCGTTCTCTCCCGGCCAGCAGGAAGAAAAGGTTACCTTTCCCACAGGTTCCAGGCTGATATCAAAGCATTGTCCCTCAATCCGTTCTCCTCTGGGATACCACCCGCTGTCCTCATCCCCGGCATCCTCCGCAGACGATGATTGCGTCTCCTCCCCCTGCAGCTCCTCTGCTTCTTCTCTCCGGCTGCATCCGGCCAGAAGGAACGCCAGCAGAAGAACAAGCCATATACCTCTCCCTCGCATCCCCTTAGTCCTCCATCTCGTATACCTGATCCAGAATCCCGGCCACCTGCTCGATGGTCTGGCGGCAGCGGATCTCCGGCTTGAAGAACTGCGGCTTTAAGCCGATGCAGTCCTCCGATCCAAAAGCTTCGCGCACCAGCTTCACATAGGTCCGCACCTTCTTCATCAGCAGGGGGCTGGTATGCCCGCCTTTCCCTTCCACAAAACGGCAGCTTAACGCCGCGCTGCCGCCGGTCACCGCGCCGCAGATATTGCCGCAGCCCATGCCGCCGCCAAAACCGGCCATGGCTTTCACCGTCTCCTTGGGCATCTCAATCCCCCAGGCATCCATGGCGGCGGAAAATACCGCTTCCGCACAATTGTAATTCGTTTCGTTATTGTAATATTTGTCCAGGAAATCTACTACCTTTGCCATATTACTCTCCTTTGTACCGCTTCTTTCCGGTTATTTTTCTTACGATACGATTATAGCATGTTCTGCTGAAAAAAGCCAGAAAGAATGTTCGCCTGCCCTTGACCAATCCACCATTTGCGGCTATAATAAGTAGTCTACGGAGGGAGAAGAACGATGATGCATACAACGAAAAAATTTTCTTTCTTACATAAATTTATTGGCGATAAGGCTTTCTATAAAATGGTGCTGGGGATCGCCGTCCCCATCATGATCCAGAATGGTATCACCAATTTTGTAAATCTGTTGGACAATATCATGATCGGCCAGGTAGGCACGGAGCAGATGTCCGGCGTGGCCATTGTCAACCAGCTCGTGTTTGTATACAACCTGTGCCTGTTCGGGGCCGTTTCCGGCGCAGGAATTTTTACCGCGCAGTTTTACGGCCAGAACAACCAGGAGGGCATCCGCCAGACCATGCGCTTTAAGCTCTACGTATCGGCCGCCATTTCCGTTCTGTCTATCCTGCTGTTTCTGGGCGGCGGGGATGCTCTGATCACCGCTTACCTCACGGGAGAGGGTTCCGCCGCCAGCGCTGCCGCCACGCTGTACCACGGACGACAGTATCTGTGGATTATGCTGCTGGGGCTTCCTGCTTTTGCCTTGAGCCAGGTCTACTCCAGTACCCTGCGTGAATGCGGCGAGACGGTGCTTCCTATGACGGCCGGCATTGCGGCTGTTTTTGTCAACCTGATTTTCAACTATCTGCTGATTTACGGAAAAGCAGGATTTCCGGCGCTGGGTGTGGCGGGAGCCGCCATCGCCACCGTCCTCTCCCGTTATGTGGAGCTTATCATCGTCCTCCTCCGGACGCATGGTAAAATCGCAAGGTATCCTTTTCTCCGGGGGCTCTACCTGAGCCTGCGGGTGCCGGCCTCCCTTACCAGAAGGATCATTCTTAAGGGAAGCCCGCTGCTGTTCAACGAGACACTGTGGGCCGCCGGCGTGGCTATGCTGACCCGGTGCTATTCCGTCCACAGTCTGGACGTGGTGGCCGCGCTGAATATTTCCAATACCATCAACAACATATTTAATATTGTATTTATCGCCCTGGGCAATTCCGTTGCCATTGTGGTGGGGCAGCTTCTGGGCGCAGGCAGAATGCAGGAGGCCAGGGATACGGACAATAAGATGATCGCCTTTGCGGTGGCCTGCTGCAGCGTTACCGCCCTCATCATGCTCCTGTGCTCCCCGCTGTTTCCGAAGCTGTACAATACCAATGACCAGGTCCGCACGCTGGCCCGCTGGCTGATTACGGCCACCGCCGTTTTTATGCCTCTGCAGGCATTTCTCCACGCGGCTTATTTTACCCTGCGTTCCGGCGGCAGAACCTTGATTACCTTTTTGTTTGACAGCGTTTTTATCTGGGTGGTCAGCATCCCGCTGGCAACCCTGCTGAACCGGTTTACGCCCCTGCCGGTGATAGGCGTCTACGCCATGGTACAGATGGCAGACATCATCAAGTGCATCGTAGGCTTTCTTTTGATTAAGAAGGGGGTCTGGCTGCAGAATATTGTATCCTGACACCCGGGACATGACAAACAGATCCATCGATTTTCAGAACAGGAGGACTCCTATGGACACGATTATTGTTATTTTACTTGGAATCATCATTGTTTTGCTGGGAATTGTTATTTTTTTAACAAATCGCAGTTTCCGGCAGGCTTCTACAAAATCCCACATCCACACGGTTGCAGACAAAATCGATTCCGGAAACCAGACCCTGCGGGGCATGCTTCTCCAGCAGCAGAAGGTCCAGCAGGAGACGGCCCTGGACTTATCCTCGGCCTTAAAGGATTCGTTTCACCGGATGGAGGTGGAGCTTCTGAAAAACACCTCCGAGGGGCAGCTTTCTACCCAGCAGATGATCGCCAGATCCCTGACGGATATCCAGAACGCCAACGACCGGCGGCTTACCGCGATCCAGAACAGTGTCAATGAGAAGCTGGACCGTTCCCTAAATGAACGGCTGGACGTAAGCTTTAAGCAGATCGGCGACCAGCTTTCCACCCTGTACAAAAGCCTGGGGGAGCTGCAGTCTCTTTCCGCGGGCGTTACCGATCTGCAGAAGACCCTTTCCAACGTGAAGACCCGTGGGATTTTCGGGGAGCTGCAGTTGAAAAATATCCTGATGGATATCATGGATTCTTCCCAATATGAGGAAAATGTGGCTACCAAAGCCAAGTCCTCCGACCGGGTGGAGTTTGCCGTCAAGATTCCGGACAAGGACGATCCGGGCGCTTTTCTCTATCTGCCCATCGATTCCAAATTTCCGGCGGATATCTACAACCGGATCCTGGACGCTTCCAACAATGGGGATGCCGAGGGCCTTAAGCAGTCCGTCAAGGAGCTGGAGCAGCGGATCAAGACCGAGGCCCGCACCATCCGGGATAAGTACCTCGATCCGCCCCACACCACGGATTTCGCCGTTATGTTCCTGCCCACCGAGGGGCTTTATGCGGAGGTAATACGCATTGCAGGCCTGGCCCAGTGGTGCCAGAAGGAGTGTAAAATCGTACTCTCCGGCCCCACTACCCTGGCTGCCCTGCTAAACAGCCTGTCCATCGGCTTCCGTTATCTGACGGTCAACAAAAACTCCAGGGATATCCTGCATATTTTAAGCGCCGTGAAGGCCCAATACCAGAAGTTCGGCCTGCTGATCCAGAAGACCCAGAAGAAGCTCCAGGAGGCCCAGTCGGTGGCAGACGACCTGCAGAGCCGGAATGAACTGATCCAGAAGCGGCTTTCCAAGGTGGAGGTGATCGGGGAGGAGGAGTCCTCTAAGATTCTGGGGATACTGGAGACGGGGGATGGGAATAGCTGAATGGCTCTGTTGTGTCATGACAATATAAATCTGAATCAAAGGGCCGGAAAACACCGAAATCTCTAAGGATTCTTGTATTTCCCGGCCCTCTGGCACTCATGGAGCATATGGGATTCGAACCCTGAATATTGGGGCATAAATTGCAGTATTTGCGCATATTAAGCATTTTGTGACATTTTCTTTCAGCCTGATGTAATAATATTACGTCTAGGACTTCGGCAATCTTAAGCAATGTTCTAGTTCTTCCCGTTAATGATTATAGAAAGATTCCCCCGTCTCATACAAGATTTTTCTGCAAATTCTGCAAATTGTAGCAAAAATGATTGACCTTTATATAACTAACTATTATAATATCTAAGTAGGAGGGATATTCTGATGCCAGACTTTTATGAAGCATTGAAACAAGAGCGTACAAAAAGACATTTAACCCAAGAAGAAATGGCTAATTTATTAGGCGTCAAACGTTCTACCTATTCATTATATGAAAGTGGAAAGCGGATGCCAAAAACAGATACTTTAGATAAAATAGTAGAAGCGTTAGATGTCCTTATCTATTATGACCATGAAGCACACCAATATCAATTTATAACATTTGAAGATGGCCAAACACAAGCTTATGCGTTATTTCATTCGTTACTTAGCGAAGATTGGGTAATGAGCCAAGAACAGGAAACGACCGCTGTTCCATTAAGAGGAATATTAGGCGCATATAAAAAATTGAATGATGATGGAAGAAAAGAATCTGTAAAGAGGATAGATGCATTAACCCACCTCCCCCTTTACGCCAAGCCAGACGAACCTTAGCCAATCCCCGACAACTATATAACAGACATATTCCTCATACAGCGACAGGACATCAATAATTTACACCAAATCCACATACATTAACCATGAAAGGAAGTGCATCTATGAGTTATCAAGAAATAGCAAAGAACATGATTGACCGTTTACCAGATGATAAAATGATTTTCGTTATCAATATGCTGGAAGGACTTGGGGAAATGTCGGGACTTGATCTATACCCAAATTTCCAGCCAAACGAAACAACAATAGCAGCAATGGCCGAAACGGACGAAATGATAAGGACGGGGAGCGGGCAGCACTTTGAGGGGACAACAGAGGAATTATTCTCCAAAATCCTGGAGGAATAGCCTATGTTAAAACTCAACCTGACATCGCAATTTAAGCGCGACTTAAAGCTATGTAAAAAAAGAAACTATAATATTGACCTGCTAAATGCCGTTGTCAATACATTACGAATACCGGCACCACTTCCCCCAAAAAACAAAGACCATACTTTAAAAGGAAATTATACCGGGCGGCGGGAATGTCATATATCCCCGGACTGGCTGCTTATATACCGGATAAACGGAAACGAATTATATCTTGACCGTACTGGCACTCATGCCGATCTGTTCGGTATGTAGCCCCATACACCAGCTCAATCTTGCGCCCGATCCGGCCAATGAGGAATTCATCATTATTCTGACATTTCGTCTTTTAATCGTTGAAATTCTGAATCTGAAAAATAAGAAATAGCCGTCCTGCTCTCGACAAAGTTTAGGAACGGCTATTCTTAGCTAATTACTTTATAGCGCCGGGTCGGGTGAATGGCACTCACCTTCCGGCTCTCTTGTTAAGTCTATTATATGCCAACTCTTGAAAAATTGCAACCATTTAATCAAAAGGCCGGAAAACACCGAAATCTCTAAGGATTCTTGTATTTCCCGGCCCTCTGGCACTCCTCATGGAGCATATGGGATTCGAACCCACGGCCTCAACAATGCGAATGTTGCGCGCTCCCAACTGCGCTAATGCCCCATAGACATAAGTATATCACAATTTCCGCAGAAATCAAGAGGCCAGCAACATTTTTCTGACAAGTTTTATCACTTTTTTATGTCATCTTTTTTATGCCTTTCCCAATCCCGCCCTTCCCTTCCGCCTCCGTTATGTGTATAATGTAAACAGAAACCACCCCGCCCCAAAGGAGGCCCCCATGAAACCCGTCAAAAACCATCCCTATCTTTTTTGCACATTCCCCGGCGCGATCCTTGCCGTTGCCGCCTTTTTTGCCATTGTAAATTCCGAGGACAGCAGTCCCTATCTTGTCATCGCGCTTTTTTACGGACTGGGCGCAATGCTTTTGGCGCCGGTTCTCCTCCTCCTGCTGCGCTCCCTCCGGCAAAAAAGAAAGGAGAACCGCCTGCACCAAAAATATCTGCAATACCGGGAATTATATCTTACAGATGTAAAAATAGAGGACCCACGGTTCGGAACATGCATTTTTGAAAAGGATACAAACAAGCATACTCTGAAGCTGAAGCAGTGCCCAGCCCCGGCTCCCTTCGGCGATTCCCCCCTTCCCCGGATCAGCATCGACATACCAGAGGCCGATGTAGAAAAAGCATTCCGGGCCCTGGAGCATGTATACGACAGGCAGCAAACGTTTACAGCAGAATTCCATCAAGAAGTGAAGGAATTTTGTGACGAATGGGAGGAAACCGACTCCCAGGGAGCCCCTGTTTCCCTGGATCTGATCAGGCAAAATTCCAGTATCACGGACATTTCCATCGGCCGTTCCTTTAAGGGAGACCTGACGGCTTCACTAAAGGGCAGCGTAACGGACGATGCCGGCAGGGATCTGCTGGGCTGTCATTCCGTCGTCCTTAGAATCTGCTGCGAAACCGGAGAAAGGGAATTTGACCTGGAGGGGTAATCCCGCCTCCGGCCCTATTCCAGATACGCCTCCACCACATTGCTCCCATGGGCTTTCAGCGCCTCATACCATGCCTGTCCGTCAGCCGCCTCCGCCGGGATTTTCCCTTCACTCTCCAGAAGCTCCTGACAGATCAGCGCCATAAGCTGCCCCTCCAGCCCTGTCTCATTTCCCCGCTCAAAACGCCGGAAGCAATAGCGGACAGTGGCATCCCCATAGCTTAACAGCTCCTGGTACTGCCTGGGACTGGCCGCAAGATAATCTCCCGGGTTGGACGACGCTTCCGCCCCGCCGGAGCAGATTTCCAGCAGTAGCCCCTCCAGCACTTCTTCCGCCGGATCTGTGGCGCCATTGCTTTGTTCCGTTTTCGCCGGATCTGTGGCGTTATTGCTTTGTTCCGTTTCCGCTGGCCCTGCCCCTTCTTCCAGCACCGTAATCTCATATACCTCCCCCAACTGTGCCGGATAGCTCTCCATAATCATGCCATCGTAGCTGATCTCCACCAGATCACCCACCTCCGGTTCCGGAGAGGGATCTATATGTTGGATGGGAACATCGATACGGTCTGCGGAGCCCCGCTCAGCCGCGCCCTCCACCGGTTCCACCAGCAGATACCCGTCCCGGGCCTCAATAACCCGGGCCTGAAACTCCACCGACACGCTGCCCTGATCCGGATTCTCATAAAATCCCGCCGGAAGCCTCTCATTTCCTGCCCCGAAGCTGTCATCCCAGGTGGAAAGCCACTCGTATCCGGCGTCATAGTAATCGCCGTCCACATTTAAATACACATTTCCGATATTTCCTACCTTATGGGTGGTTCCGTCCTTCATGGTGAGGTAGAAAAAAATGCTGCCACCATCTGTCTCCTCATGGTTCGCCAGATATTTCCCACGGCTTTCCCGGATCAGTCCCACAAGCTCCGTCACCTCATTTTCATCAAAATAGCGGTATTGCTTTTCCGGGGACTGTGGCATCACCACAAGCTCCACATAGGCCACCTCATCTTCCGAAAGTTCCCTGGCCCACTTCATGGAAGGGCGGCTTTCGGCAGGATTCGTCATCAGGCAACCGGCCGCCGCGATGCAGACCGCCACAGACGCGGCCACCACAAAAACCGCAGGCTTTTTCACATGCATAATGTTCTTAATCCGCCCTTTGGGGTTCCCTTCGCCAAAAGCCAGCGGCGTCCCGAAAATCAATCGTTTTCCGGTAGAGAGCTGCAGCAGCAAGCCCGCGTACTCCCTGCGGACGTCCTGGTCCATCCTTTTCATCACCGCCTCATCACAGCTCATCTCCATATCCCGGCCGGCCAGGACAAAAGCCAGCCATGCTAATGGATTAAACCAGTGCAGGCACAACGCTATAAAAGCTAAAATTTTAAATATATAGTCTTTTCTCTTGATATGATACTGCTCGTGAAGAAGGATATATTCCCGCTCCTCCGCGCTTAAGCCGGATGGAAGGTAGATCCGCGGCCGCACCAGCCCCAGCACAAAAGGCGAAAAAATATGGTCTGCCAGATAGATATTTTCCTTAAGCCGCATGGAGCATTCCACCCGTTTTACCAGACGGGCCATAGACCAGATACTGATTCCAAGCATCACAATGGCCCCCAAAAACCACGCCAGAGCAAGCGCCGGAACCATCCGTTCCCGAAAGCTAATGACAGCATTGACCCCCGGATGATCGTCTGCGGCCTGATCCGTCTGGGGAAGCAATGTCATGGAAGCGGAAATTTCACCCTGATCTGTCTGTGAAAAATATTCCATACCTCCTCTGTCCGTCGCCCGGCCTTCCGTGACATCCAGCACAGAAATGGGCGAAGGCAGCGAAATGGGGCAGAGCAGCCGAAACAGCACGATCCCCCACAGCACGTAGGAAAACCGCTTCGGCAGCCGGGCAAGCAGCAGGCGCAGCAACAGAACAACCACAATCACGACGCTGGCCGTAATGGTCATATTCACAATCCCCAGAAACAGTTCGCGCAAAGCAGTCATGCCGATTACCCCCTTTCCTCCCTGTCTCCCTGGATAATGTCTAAAAGCTCCTGTACTTCCTCCTCCGACAGCCGCTTCCTCGCCGTAAACGCGGCTACAAAAGCCGGCAGTGATCCGTCAAAGGCCTCCTCCACAAACTGCTCCCCCTGCATCCCGTAAAATTCCCGGCGGCTGACCTTCGCGGAAACCATTCCTTCCTGATTCTGGAAAATTCCCTTCTCGCAGAGCTTCCGCAGCACATTATAGGTGGTTGGGCGCTTCCATTGAAGCTCCCGGGCACAGATTGCGGCCAGCTCTCTGGAGTGGATGGGTTCGTTCTGCCAGATCAGATCCGCGAAACGCGCTTCTACGACTCCCAAATTCGTGTCAATCAAAAAAATCCCTCCTTCTTTTCGTTCATTGGCAGTAAACTAAAATTAGTTCATTGAGAATAAACTAACTTTAGTTTACTGCCAATGAACTAATTTGTCAAGAGGGACTTTTTTATTGCTTCCACTTCCATTTTTTCTATTTTCTTATGGCATTAGGATAAATCCGCTCCATCCGCCCATCGTCAAACCGCTCATCCAGAATCTCCTCCAGCCGGTTCCTGGCCGATACCCCTTCCGCCCGCTGGCTGTAGCGTCCAAGAGCCATACCGGAAATCACCATATTGACCGCCATAAACACCACAAATACACAGCTTAAGGCCCGGCCCACCCCCATGGGAATCCGCTCGATCCAGGCGGACACCTTCGGATAGAGAACCTTCATCCAGACCACCGCCGCAATTCCCCAGAAAAAGCAGTACAAAAGATTGATCCGCCCGCCCAGATTAAAGGGAATATCGCTGTAATCCCAAAAAACAGTACCAAACACCAGTTCTGTGAAGACGCTGCAGATATATTCATAAATACCGCCCAGTACCGTCCCCAGGAAAAATAACGCCATATCCTTCTTTTCCTGATACCGGTGCAGCAGCAAGGTAAATCCCGCGATCCCGGCGCCCCAGACAATGCTGAAGGGTCCGTACACCACACTGCTGCGGCTCATCAGCCGCCCGGTGGTAACCAGGCAGAACACCGTCTCCACAAGGTCCCCCAGAAGGGCTCCCAGGAAAAACAGCCAGATCAGCTTATGTACCCCGCAGCCGTAAGCAAAAATCCTCCGCTTCGCCTCCTGCTCCCGTTTCTTCCGCTCCTGCTCCTCCTGCGCTTCCTCCGCCGTGGGAAAAACCTTACGCATTCGTCCTTCCACACGCCGGGTGATGGCGTTATCCAGCGCCCCCGATGCCCTCCGGAGCCCTCTGGCAATCTCCTTAAGCTGCGAATTTTCCAGCTTCATCCTGCCAAGCGCCGCCCCCGTTGCCAGAGCATCCACTGCCAGAAGCGCCAGAAGGGCCGCCTCCAGAATTCTTCCCAGCAGAACCGGAAGGGAATGAAACAGGGATTCCGCCAAAGGATGGATAAATTCCAGCACCACCGACGCCGCCACCGCCCAGACCACAGAAAACCGCAGGCAGATATAGGTTCCGATGTGATCCCGATAGCCGGAATAATCCCAGCACCTCTGCCCCAGGATTTTCTCCAGCAGCATCCCCGTCACCCATTCGAACACGCTGGTCACCGTAATGCAGGCCAGGAACAGAAAGAAGGGACTTCCCTTAAGCCCCTGGAAAAAGACCAGCAAAAACACCATGGAAAAGCCGTACACCGGACACAGCATGCCGTTTAAAAGCCCCCGGTTTACCAGCTTCCGCTTCTGCACCGCCGCATAAACAACCTCCATGCACCATCCCAGAAACGCGTATAGAAAAAAATAAAATATATAATCGTAAAGCATTCTTATGTATTCCCCGTTTATCCAGACATCAATTCTCTTTTTGTATGAAACCCTTCCTGTTTCGGCCTTCCGGCTACTCCAGCAGGAAAATGCGCCGCACCAGCCGCCGGATCCCTTTGATCCGGAGCAGGGCAAACATGGCCGAAGCACCCAGCACATTCAGAATCAGATCATCGATGTCACAGGAGCCGGAAAGCGTGGCAAACTGCAGCAGCTCGATCACAGCCACAATCCCCACCATGGTAAGCAGAAACCACCCGAACCGCTCCTGCCTGCCAAATAAAAGGGGCAGGAAAAACCCGAAGGGCATCAACGCCGCAATATTTCCCAGAATATTGTATACAAAAATATAGGGCGCCAGCTCCCCTTTTGCAAAACCAGCCACATAGGGCCAGATGGTGGCAAAGGGCGCCGGATTAAAGGAATACCGCAGATACTGATCTAATCTTTCACGATTCCACGCCACCAGGCGCAGACCGCCTCTGGAAAAGGTCTCGTCGAACAGCGTCAGGGTACACAGCAAAATCACATAAAGGGCCAGCCAGACCACAAGATTCCACCTTAACGCCCTGTTCCCGATCCTGTGCGGCACAGCCTTCGACAGCAGCACTCCTCCCGGATACATCGCAAGACAGCTCCCCAGCAGAACCATCACCCTGCCAGACGGCGACAGTCCGTAATCCCTGCTGAAATCCATATAGAAATAAAAACCGATCAGCAAAAAAGCCGCCAGGTACAGGAGAACCGCGCTTCCCATCAAAATTTTCTTTTTCATACCATACCTTGGCCTACAGGACAAAAACCTCTACTTCGGACTGCATCCCATCGGCGATGTTCCGCAATTCCTCCGAATTCTCCACGATGCGGGACATATGCTCTCCCATCTCCGTCACAGAAGCGGATACCTCCTGGGTTCCGGCCGCATTCTCCTGGGCAATGGCCGTCAGATTCTGCACGATATCCACCACATCCGTCCGGGTAGCGTCCACCTTCTCCATCTTTCCGGCAATGCTCCGGATGCCTTCCATGGTCTTCTCCACACCGCCATGCATCTCCGCAAACTTGCCGCTCGTTTTTCCCAGATTCTCATTCTGCTCCGCCATGACCTTCTTCACCTCATCCATGGTCTGGACCGCTTTCTCCGAATCCTCCATCAGATGCGCAATGATCTCTCCGATCTGCTTGGCCGATTCATTGGATTCCTCTGCCAGCTTCTGAATCTGTCCTGCCACAACGGCGAAACCGCGCCCCTGCTCGCCTGCCCTGGCCGCCTCGATGGAAGCGTTCAGCGACAACAGGTTGGTCTGTTCCGCAATGGATGTAATCAGCGCCGTGGCCTCCTTGATCTTGACGGCCGACTCGTTGGTTGTATTGGTCTGCTCATAAATCAGGTCAATGGCCTCCTGGGCTTTTTTATTTACTGTATCCATTGCGGTCAAGGTCGCAGCGGCCACCTCGCTGGCATTATACATTGCCTCCGCTGTTTTATGTAATTCGTCCATCTGCGCATTATTTTCTTCAATCATGCTTCCCATGAGAACCACATTCTCCATAACGCTCTGGGTCTCCTGGGCCTGGGCCGTAGAACTGTTGGCCATCTCCTGCACGGACTGTTCGATCTGCTTAACCGCATCAAAAATCAGATCCGCCTCCTCATTCAAGACATGAGAAGTCTCCATCACCGTGCTGCTATGCCCCTCAATCTGACCGATCACTCCGCTCAAGTGGCCGCGGAGCGTATCCACCGCCCGGCTGATGGCGCCGGTCTCGTCCTTCTTCACACTCAGTTTCTTCTGGCTGCCGTCTTCCCTGAAATCCAGACCCGCAAACTTCATGGCAAGCTCCGCAATCCGCCGCAAGGGCCGGACAATGATATCGCAGATGAAAAACACGATCACCATGCAGACTACCATGACAATGCTGCCCCACAAAATAGAGCTGAGTACAATCTCATCAGAGGATTTCATATTTTCATTGGAAGACTTCAAAGCCGTATTCTCATCGGCCGTTATCACAAAAATATAGGAGCCGTCCTCCGTCACGCTGTAGGCGGCATACTTACGCGCCCCTTGGTAATCATACCGGATGGACGATGTTCCTTTGGGAATATTCCCCTTCTGGATCTGGGCCGCCGCCTCCTTAACCGCCTCATTCTCCACCGGCGTTCCGATCTTCTCCGCCGTGGGGTGGTAGCACATGATTCCGTCCCGATCCACAATGTATGCATAGGAGCCCTCCATATCCATAATATCCAGGCCGCCTACCATCTCCTCCCAGAAAGCTGTATCCGCCTGCGCTCCCTCTTTTTCCAGATCTGCGATCCGGATATTCATGGTCTTCTGGTAGGAATCCGCGATATCCTCCATATAACAGATCACCATATCCTTGAACTGCGTTCTTGACTGGGAACCGAAAATGATAATCTGTGTAATGCTTACTGTTACAATTGCCAGCATTGCAATAAAAATAATTCTCACCCGGATCGACCCAAGGGCAGATATTCCCAGCTCCGCCCGGCTATTTCGAGTTCCTGTTCCATCCTCCATCTGTATCGTCTTCCTTTCTTTCATAGATTTCTCTCCTGTATTTTATCATGATTGCGCTATGTGTCAATACTTTTTTCCTATATGTTTTCCATCCCATTGTCTCACTTTCCGGTTTCCAAGACAATAATCCTCCGGCAGCAGCAATGGCTTCCATCCTCCACCGCAATCCCCGCAGCCCCTTCCAGATAGGGATTCTCCCGATCCTCAAAGGCCAGGAGACGGCTTCCATTGACACTGACCGTAATCCGCCCTTCCTGCGCGGACAGCAGGATCCGGTACTCTTCCCCCATATTCCAGCAAAATTCACACTCCGCCAGCCGGCGGTACGTCTTCTCCTTTTTATAGAGGCAGAGCCTCCCGTCCTTTTCAAATCCCGCCGCGTAGCAGCGCATCGCCCCCTGGACCCGGATCAGTACCCGGTGGGACGCCCCCGCAACGGGCGTCAGCCAGAACTCCGTCTGATAGTCCCTCCAGTCATGGCGTCCGGTATAAACCTCCCCGGAATCGGCGCAGGACAAATGCAGCCTGCCGCCTTCCAGATAAGCTAAGCCCCGCAGCCTGGTAAACTGGCTGATCTCCGTATGCAGCGGATTCCAGACCTCCTCATTTTCCCTTGCAAATTCAATGGAATACGACGCCGTTCCGGAAGCGGACAGGTTATCCAGAAGCAAAACTGCCGTTCCCGCGCCGCCACTCCAGAAGCAGACCCCCATCTCATCGATCACAGCCCCCTCCAGTGGCGGAATCTGATACTCCAGGGACTGCCAGACGCCCTTCTCCAGCGTCAGAGCCTCGCCCAGATAAAGCTTCCCGGTGCGCAGCTCCCGTACATAGAGACAAGCCGTCAGCCCTTCGCTATATTCCGGAACCATCACACTCCCATGGACCGTCTGCCCCGGATAGACCACCGGAGAAAAGGATGGATCATATCTGCTGTCGTGAAAATCCCTGGGACGATAATACGTCTTCCTGTATACAAAAATCTTCTCTCCGGGGCTTACGGCTCCCACGCTTACCTTCAGCGAGCGCTCTCCCGTATCCGCCGACTCGCTGGTATTTTCCATCCGGCACTCCTGGCATCTGCCCTCCTCACGCCGGATCCGCATGGCATGGGTAGATCCGGGATACTCAAAATGACAACTGTCCATCCCGTTTTCTGCCAATCCTGCAAAAGGCTCCGGCAGCTCCTGGCCCGCCAGCTTTGCCGCCGCCCTGGCGATATAGAGGGCGCCATAGGGAATGTCCATACAGTTCAAAGATCCCAGAACGCCGGAACAGGCCAGAAAGTCGTTGACCGGCCGCCTCCAGGTGTTGTAATCGATCCCATCCAGGCCATTGCGCACACCCAGTATGGCAGCCACATTTCCCACGTTGCAGTCCGTATCCCAGCCGCACCAGTTGCAGATATGGAGCGTATCCGAAAAATCGCCCTCCCCATACAGCAGGGCAAGAATCATCACCGCAATATTGGGAATGATATGGCAGACCCCCGGATATTTGTCATAGCCATAATTGTTATGAATATAACGGTAGCAGCCCTCCCAGGACTTGGGATGCTTGGCGTGAAACGCCATCACCGTGCGCACAACCCTGGCGTACTCGCAGTCCTCGGGCAGATAGCTTAAGCCCTTCTCCAGGATCCGGCAGATATCATGCTCCACAAAGGCATAGCTGATGCAGACCGCTACAAAAATCCCGCCGTAAACGCCTTCTCCATCGTGGGTGACGCTGGCCGCCCTGCGGGCTAAGGACGCCGCCAGATCCGGATTCCCCGGCGAAACCAGCCCCCAGGTATCAATGAAAATCTGTCCGCCGATCTGCTGGGCTATCACAGCTCCGTTTTGCTCGATACTCCCGCTTTGAGGCGCCGGGATTCCATTCCACAGATTCAGGTAGGCCGTGTGCTCCGTGGATACTCCATAGCCGCCCCACCAGAAAAATCCATGCTCATAGGGCGCATAATTCAGCAGGGCGTCCGCCACATCCTGGGCCGTCAGTTCCCCCCATCTGCCGCTGTCCTCTAAGGCCCGCAACAGGAAAATCGGGCCGTTGCTGTCGTCGTCCGCCGCAAAATCCCGATAATCCACCAGATAGCCCTTCTGCCTTCCGTACACATCCTTAATCTGCTGGCTGCTCCAGCCCTCCACCGGCGCTCCCAGCCGGATCCCGATGATCTTGGCCAGCCATCCCGCATAAATCCCCTCCACAAATACCTTATCCATTGTTGTACTCATCCATCCCACTCCCCTAAAAAACTATTCGTGTATCTCCAGCGGCAGACCGTCCGGATCCTGGAAAAAAGTCATCTTTTTTCCGGTATAATCATCCAGTCGTACCGGCTCCGTCCGGATCCCCCTGGCATTCAATTCCTTCACCGTCTCCTCCACGCTGTCCACCCTAAAAGCCAGGTGGCGGAGGCCCGACGCCTCCGGGTAGCTGGCCCGGGCCGGGGAATCCTTGATAATAAAAAGCTCGATCTCCTGCTGCCCGCAGGCCAGGTCGATCTTATAATCGTCCCGCTCCCTGCGGTAATTCTCCCGGATCACCGTAAAACCAAGCTTGTCCACATAAAAGTGCTTCGACGCCTCATAATCCTTCCCGATTACCGCAATATGATGTATCATATCGAACATTGCTTCGCTCCTCTCCTTCTGCCTGCAAAGAGCAGATAATCCTAACATCAATTGTAGCACTTTTAAAAATACTTTGCAATTCATACTTTCTTGTTATATTGTAAATTAATTTTAGTATCATAGTGGAATCACACTGGTAGCCACCTTCTCCCGGAACCGGACGTCATGCTCCACAAACAGGATCGTGGGCTCATACTGCAACAGAAGCTTTTCAATCTGCATCCTGGAAAATACGTCGATGTAATTGAATGGCTCATCCCAGATATAGAGATGGGCCGGCGTCAGCAGGCTTGCCGCCAGCAGCACCTTTTTCTTCTGGCCCTCCGAATACTGCTCCATGTTTTTTACGAACTGCACCCGGTCAAAATCCAACTGCCGCAGCAGGGTGCAGAACAGGCTCCGGTCCAGGCCCTGCCGCTCACAAAATTGGGGGATGCTCCCCCGAAGGCCCGAGGTATCCTGGCTGACGTAGGAAATGACAAGCCCCGACGCCGTTTCGAAAAGCCCTTCTGTTTCCAACTCCAGCCGGGGCCCCGGGAAGCCTGCCGCCTCTAAGATTATTTTGATCAGCGTTGATTTTCCGCACCCGTTTTTTCCATGAAGGGCAATCCGCCCGCCCTGGCGGATCTCAAAGGTCAGCCCGGTAAAAACCGGACTCTGGGCGGACGTGTAGCGCACGCTGAAATCCCTGGCGTTTACCAGCACCTCCTTGCGGTGCTTTAAGTTCACCAGCCGCAGATCCACCTCCTTTTCCAGATCCTGAAGAAGCCCTTCCTTTTCCTCGATCTCGCGGTCGATCCGCTTCGCCATCTGCTTTACCCGGCTCTGCATCTTTTTTGTTTTCGCGCCGATATAGGCTCTGGTTCCCAGAAACCGGTCATGCTCCTTGGTGGGATCAAAGCCGATCTTCATGCTTTCATTTTTATCGGCCCAGGCGGACGAACGGGCCGCCGCCTTCCTAAGCTTCTGAATCTCCCGCAGATGCTTTTCGTTCTCTGCCTGGACGAACTGGTCCTTCCGCTGCTTATTTTCCCACCAGCTTGAAAAATTCCCGGCCTGCACCTCGATGGTCTGCCGGTTCAGCACCAGCACATGGTCCACGCAGGCGTCCAGCAGGTCCCGGTCATGGGACACCAGAAGAAATCCCTTCTTGGACGCCAGATATTCCTTCACCTGCTCCCTGGCCGCCCCGGCTAGGTGGATGGTGGGGTCGTCGATCAGCAGGAAATCGTTTTCACCGGAAAACAATACTGCCAGAAGCACCTTGGTCTGCTCCCCGAAGCTCAGGGTCTTAAAGGGCCGGTAGAGAAGCTGCGCGTCCTCGTCCAACTGGCCCAGCTCGCAGATCACCCGCCATTCCTCGCACCCCGCCTTCAGCTCCTCTAAAAATTCGCCTGCGGGCCGCTCCATCTGATCTTCCGTGACGTGGTAAGGAAAATAGTCAAAGGCTGCCACGGTATCGATGGAGCCCTGGTAGTCATAATTTCCCAGCAAAAGCTTTAAAAATGTGGTTTTTCCCTTGCCGTTCCGCCCGATCAGCCCCAGCTTCCAGTTCGTATCCACCGAAAAGGATACCTGTTCAAAGATATTGTCAAAGCTGCCTTCATAAGAAAACGTAAGATTATTTACACGGATCTGTGCCATATCGCTCACTCCTTTTCATACTTCTTATTGCGCTGTATTTTGCGCATAAAAAAAGAAACCGCCCGCTGCCAAACAGTTCCGTTCCATATAACCTCATCCTCCGAAGGACACAATTCCGCCAGCTCCGGCAATATTTTCACGCACAAAAAAGAGAGGTTATGAGAACATAATCCACTTTTGGCAACATGATCAGACAGTATGGGATTCTTCTTCCATACTGCAAAGGTTTCATGCAATCAAAAGTAAATTATATTCTCATCCTTTCACCCCTCTCTGCAAACTAAAGTTATTCCTAGTGTAACATCCTGCCTTTTCTTTGTCAATGGTTTTCCTTATTTTTTATTCTCCGTCAGGCCCTTATAGATCAATATTGCGCAAAGCGCCATCACTGCGCTGTTGGAGATCCCATCCAGGTTTATGCCATTGAGATTCCCGACGACATTGATTGCAATCAATACAATCAGCACAACTACCGTTACAGCAGCTCCCTTAACAAATTGTTTCATAACTTCCATTCTCCTTCCAAAATAAATATTTCTTTTCCGCAGGATAGTATAGCAAAAAATGCTGCCATTCTCCCAAAACCGTCACAAAATGCTCATTTCCGAAAGTAAGCGCCGATTTTTTCCTGTTAATTACACATTTATTCCTCATTTTTGCAGAACAGTGCTTGCAAGGGGAAAGCACATACCATATAATGATAGAAAACGGCAGATTTATTTGACGTTTTATTTAAAGCTTCTTGCCTGAAATGTAAATCCCGAAAGGAGAGATCGCTTGTAATGCTGCTGTCTTTTTTTCAGCTTTCCCTTGCCATCCGTAATGTATGGCCCCGGCGCATGGGCCCAAAGGCGTTTGCCGCCCTTTATGTGCTGTTACTGCTTGCCGGAATGCCTGTGACACTCTTAGGCTGTATCCCATACGGCCTGTTCGGGATTCTGGTGGCAGCCTGTATTTATGGATTGGTTATTGACCGCGATACCGCATACCAGAATGTCTGCATGGCCATGATTGGAATTGTGCTCACCGTCATTGTAGATAATTTATTATCCGTTTTTCTGCATATGGCGGTTCCTCTGGCATTGTCGGACCAGCCGTATTTTCCCTATATCGGCAGGCCGGTCCATCTCTTGCTATTTTATTTCGCCACACTGTTCTGCGGCCGGCTGATCAAAAAAGTATTACTGTCCCACAAAGGTATTTTACGCCTTCCACAGGCCTGGTATCTTTTGGACGCCGCGTTGCTGCTGCTGATAACCATCTACCTGTTCGATAATCTGATTTCAGGGCAGGATGGATCCCTGGGCAAAATGATCTATAACAATGCGCTGCACCTTTCCGGGTATCTGCTTGTTATGCTTTTCCTGTTTCTTGCCATGCGCCGTTTTTATCTGGAACAGGTACAGGCCGATGCAAAGCAGAAGGCTCTGCTGGATCTGCAGGACTATGCCCACAATCTGGAAGGCTTATATAACAGCCTGCGCTCCTTTAAGCATGACTATGTCAATATTTTGCTCTCCCTGTCCGGCTATATTGAAAATGGGGATATAGATCAATTGAAAGAATTTTTCGATAATAAAATCTTCCCCACGAAGAATCTCATCGACCAGGGGGATTATAAGCTGCATCAGCTTGGCAACATCGGTGTGCTGGAAATCAAAAGTCTGCTCTCCGCAAAAATGATCTACGCCCATGATTCCGGTATCGACGTCACCATTGATATTCCCGACCGCGTGGATCATTTTCCCATGGACACCGTAGACCTTGCCAGAATACTGGGCATTTTTTTAGACAACGCCATGGAAGCCGCCCTGGAAACCCGGCAGCCGCAGATCGGTCTGAACATCCTTCCCAATGAATCCGGCGTGGCAATCATCATCCGCAACCGCTTCCGGGATATCGGCGTGGCGCTGCATAAGCTGAAGCAAAAGGGGTTCAGTACGAAGGAGGGACACCCGGGAATCGGGCTTTCCAACGCCCGGAAAATCATCAGCTCCTATGACAATGTGCTACATGAAACGACGATGCAATGCGGTTATTTCATACAGCATATGGAGCTTACCGACAGAAAGGAGTACAGACTATGCTAGACATCTTTGTGTGCGAGGACAATCCCATACAACGTAAGACCATCGTGCAGACCATTCAAAATATTGTACTGATGGAAGATCTGGATATGCAGCTCATTTTCGATACCCAGGACCCTTACGCGTTACTGGAGAAGGTCAAAAACAGCCAGAACACAGGCGTTTATTTCCTTGATATCGACTTGAACAGCAACATGAACGGAATGAAGCTGGCGCAGCAGATCCGCCTGTCTGACCCCCGCGGCTTTATCATATTCATAACGGCCCATTCGGAACTGAGCTACATGACCTTCCAGTACCGGGTGGAAGCCATGGACTTCGTATTAAAGGACAACCCTGCCGAAGCAAAGGTCAAAATCAGAGAATGCCTGTTAAAATCAATGGAACGTTATACCCTTACCACCAACCGGACCCATAAGGTCTATACCCTTGCGGCCGGCGGGCGGAAAATCAGCGTGGATTATGATGATATACTATTTTTTGAAACCTCTGGTAATATTCATAAAATCATACTCCATGCAAAGAACCGCCAGATGGAATTCCCCGGTACCATAAAGGAGCTGGCAGGCACATTGGACGGTAATTTTGTACGCTGCCACCGGTCCTTTCTGGTAAATAAAAATAATATAAAAGAAATCGACGCAAAAAACCGGATCATCTATTTTACCAACGGTGAAACCTGTCTGATGTCTACACGCATGATGAAAGAGCTCTGACGGGATGGCGGATCACCGTTTTCAGCCGCTGGGGATCTGTTCTGCGGGCATCCGACAGATAGATCTCATGGTGCAGCCGCTCCTTCGAGAAGTCGTTCTCATATCCGTTTTCCCTAAGATACGCATCCATCCGCCGGACCGTCTCCGGTTCGTCGTCATAGGGGCCCACATGCATACATTGGACGCACAGCCCCTCCTCTATGGTCAGAAATTCCACCTTGGAAAAATCGGTTTTCTTCCTGGCGGACGCCTCCGCAATGGCCCAATGAAATTCCTCCCCGGTGACAAACTCCGGCAGGCGGATCACCGAGATCCATCGGAACAGGTCCTTCCTGCTATAATCGATCCCCGTGATGCCCTCCTGCCACCAGAAGCCCTCCAGGGGCGGAACCACATAGTCGAAATACCCTTCCATCTTATGGGAACCCATTTTACTCATCTTTATGGTAAAAGCAATTCCATACAGCAGGCCGATGGACTCCCGATAGGCGCCTCCCTCCTGGTTGGGATCCCCGCTTCCCCTTACCGCAATAAAATTCATGGGCGGGATAGGAAGAATCTCCGGTTTCTTTTTGGGCATGTAAAATTCCCTGTATTCCTTCTTGTAATCAAACGCCATCTACGTTGTCTCCATTTTCTTCTTCGGTTTGGGCGCAGGCAGCTCCCTGCAGGTGGCGGCCACCAGCTTTGTCAGCGTCCGGCGGTCCTCCACATCCTCCACCAGAAAGTAATTTTTTGCCCCCTCATAGGGCGGCTTCCCGGGTAAATCCGGGCAGATCTTCTGCCCCGCTTCCGTGATTTTCACAAACAACTGGTCGTCGCAGATCAAGCCGAAAATCTTCCCGTCGCAATAAATACCGTATTCGCCAAACATTTTCCGGTACGTAATGGTTCCGGCCTCCCGTAACTAGTCTGCCACAAACGTTACAAATTCGATTCCTGATGCCATTTTCTTCCCTCTATTCGTCTTTTAATCCCACATAAATGTGGATTTCGGCGTCCTCCATGCAATCATCCTGATATTCCTCAAAATCGCATCGGTACGCCCTTGGCAGATCCATCTGCCAGATCTCCTGCCACGCCGCGGCCACCGCCTGTACCATATCGCCGTGGATTACAAATTTCGCATACCGCCCGGCCGGGATCCGGCACACGTCATAGGCTCCCTCCTGGGGCTCCTTTGCTGCTATGCAGGCTGCCATCGCCGTATAATCCGCGCTGGCGTCCCCGGCAAAATCCGTATAAATCCCCAGCGCTTTTTCCCCTGCCTTGTCCGGAATCGACGCATAGATTCCCTCGTTGTAAAACCGGTTCCACAGCCCGCCGATCACTGCCCCCATATCCGGAGCCGAGTTATTGGTTCTTGCCGCTACCCCCACCGCAATTTTTTCCTCCAAAGTTACAATTTCATACTTCATCCTGAAACCTTCCTTTCTTTTGATGGTTGATGGGCTGCGGGCAGATGGGAATATGCTAAACTGGTATTGGCAAATTCCCATCTGTCCGGCAGCCTATCTGCATTCTATCATAAGAAACACGACACCTGTATGTCATGATTTCAAATATTTTTTCCGGATCCCCTCCGCAAATTCCAGAATATCCTGCCGGAACTCCGCCGGCGCCAAAAGCTCCGCGCCGTCCCCGAAGGAAGCGATCCAGCCCACAATGCTGGTTTTGTCTACGAAGCCAAAGGAGAAAAGCAGGGTGCCGTCCGGCTGGACGGTAAAGCTTTCCGGGCCGTATTCCTCCACCAGGCGCCATTTATATTCCGGCTGGATTATTGCCTTTACCTGGTACGCCCAGGGGAACACCCGTTCCGGATTCAGATCCGGAAGGGGCGCCGGGCGCTTTTTAAAAGGCTCCCCCGTCTGAAGCTCCGTCATCCTCCCCAGCTTAAACAGACGGAATGCCTCCCGGCTTTCACACCAGCCCCACACATACCAACTGGACCATTGAAAAATCAGATCATAGGGCTCGATCACACGCCGGGATTCCCCTTTAGGCGCAAAATAGCGGAACGCGACCCTGCGTCCGGTAAGGATGGCGCCGTGCAGCAGCTCAATTTTGGGGGACAGGGACTCTTTATACCAGGAGGAAAGGTCGATGAGAATATGGGGATCCCCGGTCAGCAGATTAGAAGCCCCCGCCGACAGCTTTTCCATCAGTTGGGCATAACGGTTCGTGCCGCTTACGCTGTCTAAACTGCGAAGCCCCGCAAGGATCGCCTGCAGGTCCGATGTGCTCAGCAGCGTACGGTCGATCTTATATCCTTCCATAATGGAAACGCCGCCATTTTTCCCGGGTTCCGTCACCAGGGGGATCCCTGCCATGCATAGGGCGTCGATATCCCGGTTGATGGTCCGGCGGGACACCTCAAAGCGCGCTGCCAGCTTGGGCGCGGTTGTTTTTTCCTGTTGGAGAAGTATGGCTAAGATGCCAATTAACCGTTCTATTTTCATGGGGGCTCCTTAATCAATCCATGTCCATCAAAAGCGCATCTAATATCGCTTCTTCCACAACTTTAACACACTCATCTGTATGCTTCTTTATATCATCACCCCAAAACCGGACAACTGTCCAGCCCTCATATAGCAATCTTTTATTGATTTCATTGTCCCGCTCCCTGTTCCGGGATATCTTACTGATCCAGAACTCACCGTTATCACTTTTTTCCAGTCTGGGTTGCAATACCTCCCAATCTTTACCATGAAAAAATTCACCATCACAAAAAATGGCTATCTTATACTTTGTCAGCGCAATGTCCGGCCTCCCCGGCAGCTTCTTATAATTCTTACGATACCGGTATCCTTTCTTCCATAAAGCCCTTCTTAAAATAATTTCAATCTTTGTATCTTTTCCACGAATATTTTTCATATTTTTATGTCGCTGTTCTTTTGTTAAAACATCTGCCACAAAATCACCTCCGCAATCAGCTTTCAATTTTCTTCATGAGCCACATATTCTCCATATGTAATCTGTTTATTAAGAGATACAGATTCTGGTAAATCACACGCTTTACCTGTTACTCCGTATTTATAGTATTTTGCATCAAGAATATATATATTACTTCCGTATAACATAATCGTATCCGGTTCCAGTGAAGCATTGTCATATCTATCTCCATTCAAATACCAGGCTGTCTTTGGAAAATAATCAGCTTTATCTGGTATACCAAACACTTTATCAATCATTTTTTCCCAAACATACTCAAAGCGGTATGTTCCATACCGGTAATTCCTATCAGTGTCATTATCACCTTCGAAATCAATGATTGCTAACATATGCCTGAACAGCATTCTGTTTCTGTCATTACAGGTATTTGCCATTTTTTCTCTAAGAACTGACCGGAAAACCCTTTCCCTTCTGGCTATCCGTGGTTTCTTCAGCTTCATTTTTGTAAAAAGCCAGCCTATACATTCAAAACTCTCATAGACACAATACTCATGTATTAATGTGATCAGTTCATTTTCCTTTATACTATTTTTCTTAATGACAAAATCAAGGTAAAATACATCCATATCCTGTACATACGGTTTTTGCGTTTTTATCGTCCTGCTCCAGTTTATCTTACCCGTTTTTGCAGCCTTATAAGAAATTTCCTGTTCCCTGTAATACCCTCTCTCATAAAAATCCTTTATAAGATACATATATGATTGCAGTGGAAATTCAACTTCATCAAAACTTCTGCCCTGTACCAGCAGTTCCGATTCCCTGCGCTCTGTATTTGCAGCAAGCGTTGCAAACAGTAATATAATATCTTTTCGCAGCTCCTTATCATCTTCCGATATATGATAACCCATGGGGAAATTTTCATATACGCTTAATCTCAATACCGTAGCCAGCTTATCCGTCGTTGCCGTTTCATAAGTAAGCACAACATCTTCCAAGGATTTACAATTATCATTAAATATTGCTGTCTTGTCCATCTTAAAGGCATCATCCCATAGGTACTTAAGCACTTTTTCCGGAAATCTGTCTGCTTCCAATTCCTTCTTCTTTACAAAATATGTTCCAAGACGCTTATCCTCAGAACTTGCCATATCTACATTAATTTCAATCACCATATCGTTAATAACAGTGGCAAACGCACCCCAATTTACTTTGGTCCCTGCAATTATATCTTTTGAATGCTCTGACTTATCAAACCGGTTTTCTATCTGTCTCATATTCCATCTTCTTTGGAATGCCGTGTCCAAAGTAAATACATTCTGATCTGCTGTATTCATTGTCGCCAGAATATACATATTTGAAGGTATCCTTACCGGATGCTTTATATCTTCATAAACTTCTTTGGAAATTTCATAATTTGAAATAGCATATTCACTTTCACCAACCTCTTCCGTTGGAAATTCGTCTTCCTCTTTCCGGTCAAGCAATTGGAATATTTCACCGAAAATAGCCGGAGCATTACCACGATTCAATTCTTCAATCACAAGATAATAGTAATTATATGGATCATTTACTGCTTTCTTCAGCATTTTAGTAAATGGTCCCGGTGTAAATATATATTTCAATTTATCATCACCGGACTCATCTAATTCTGGAAGCCTCCAGGGCTCTAAGGCCATACAATGCCTAAATTATATTCCGGAATACTTTCACTTAATGCAAATATCTCCTTAAAAATCTGTTCATTATCAACACCGGTACAATTGCCAATATAGATCAGTCTCTCTCTGTTTTGAGGCACACCAAAATCCTTGGCATTCAGCACATGACATTCTACAGAGTAACCAATATTACGAAAATACTCTTTTACCTGCTCCGCTACAGATAACATTCCTTTCACATTTTCCATCACAAAAAACCCGGGATGCACTTTTTCCACAACTTCCAGATAGCTTTTATACAGATAATTCCTCGGATCGTCGATTAAGCGCTGTCTGTTGGCCATACTAAACCCCTGACAGGGCGGTCCTCCAATTACGATATCAACACTTCTTCCTCTTAATAACTCCTCCAGATTTTTAACCACATCTTTGATATCTCCCAGTACAATATGATCTCTTGGAGTCTCCGGATGATTGTGTGCATATGTATCTACACAACAATCCTGGATATCATTTGCAAAACTCGTTATAAATCCCTCCTGGGAAAATCCCAGCGATAATCCTCCTGCTCCACAGAATAAATCAATCATCTTCAATGAAGTATCGTTTATACTCTTTCTGGCATTTCCGATGTAAGTGTTACAGTACTTGCACACCGGACATATAGAACAATTCCGCCTTGTTTCATTGCATATGAAAGATACTTTCCTGAATGCCTCCATAAGCCTGTCATCATTTTTCACGTCCGTTCTATATAATTCAGCTCTTGCTCTAAGGAAATCCTCGTCTATATCTCTTGTAACACGTTCCAGACATACCTCTATGGATGCACATTTTTCCGCACCCAGTCCTGCTTCTGCAAATGCTATAAATTCACTTTTGTCATTTTTATATTCCATGTTAATCTACCCACTCTCCAAGTTCTTCTAATGTGTCTTTTACAGATTGGGCAACCGCTTTTGATACATTTACTGTAACTGCATTTCCAAACTGCTTATATGCCTGGCAGTCAGATACCGGTATCACAAAAGAATCTTCAAATCCCTGCAATCTTGCACACTCTCTCGGTGTAAGTCTTCTCACCCTTCCATTCTTCAAATCCTTTTTATTGTCCCATCATGCTAAATGGCTGGCACGGGAAACCCCCAATTAATACGTCACAATCCGGTATTTCCTCTATGGGAATTTCATTTATATCGCCCAGCACAATACAATCGCCAAAATTTGCCTTATATGTCTCCACCGCAAATTTATCAAAATCATTTGCCCATATGATATCGTAACCTGTATCTGCAAACCCCTTATCAAGACCTCCGAGCCCGCTGAAGAATGATACTACCCTCATCTATTCTTCCTCCTTAAGCCTGTTATTCTTTATATAGTTTCTTATCCATAATCCAATTTCCACTGAGGCAGTTTTTCCTTCACTATGCAATAATGTCATAAATTCATCCTTTACTGCAGGTTCAATTAAAATTTCTATTTTCGCCGTCTTTCTACGACCTGCCGGTCTGCCACAATTATTTTTATTTGCCATTGCATTTTCCTCCGTTTAATATACATATTATATAATGTTTTTATCAGGGTGTAAATAACTATTTCAGAAAACTTTCTATATAAAAAATTTATCGAAAAAGAGAACATATAATTTATATGTCACGAGGCGCATTTTTTTATATGCGCCTCATGTTTTATCTACAAATCCAGATTACCCCATACCGGAGAAAATTATTTTTCACAAAATATCAATATACTCCCCCTTCAGCGCCTTATTCATACTCCGCACCGCGCAGAACTTCCCGCACATGGAACAGCTATCCTCCTGCTGGGGCATGCGGGCAGACCGGATCCCCTTTGGCGTCTCCGGATCGATGGCGCACTCCCACTGTTTGTCCCAGTCAAAGGTACGCCTGGCGTCAGCCATGGCGTCATCCAGATCCCGTGCATGGGGCACCTTCTTGGCGATATCCGCCGCATGGGCCGCAATCTTCGCCGCAAGGATCCCCTGCTTCACATCCTCCACATTAGGCAGGGCCAAATGCTCAGCCGGCGTCACGTAGCAGAGAAAGGCAGCGCCCGCAGAGGCCGCCACTGCGCCGCCGATGGCTGCGGTAATATGGTCGTAGCCTGGCGCAATGTCCGTCACGATGGGCCCCAGCACATAAAAGGGCGCCCCCAGGCAGATGGTCTGCTGCAGCTTCATATTGGCCTCGATCTGATCCAGAGACATATGGCCGGGCCCCTCCACCATCACCTGAACGTCTCTTGCCCAGGCACGTCTGGTCAATTCTCCAAGACGGACCAGTTCTTCGATCTGGCACACATCGCCGGCATCGGCCAGACATCCGGGACGACAGGCGTCCCCCAGAGAGATGGTCACATCATACTCCCGGCAGACGTCGAGAATCTCATCAAAATATTCATAAAAGGGATTTTCCTCCCCGGTCATGCTCATCCAGGCAAACACCAGGGAACCGCCCCGGGATACAATGTTCATCTTCCGCTTATGCTGCCGGATCTGCTCTATGGTCTTACGGGTAATGCCGCAGTGAAGGGTAACAAAATCAACGCCGTTTTCCGCATGAAGGCGGACCACGTCAATAAAATCCTGTGCCGTGAGGGTTGCCAGATCGCGCTGATAATGGATCACACTGTCATAAACCGGAACCGTTCCGATCATCGCCGGGCATTCGCTGGTGAGCTTTTTGCGGAAAGGCTCCGTATTTCCATGGGACGAAAGGTCCATGATGGCCTCCGCTCCCAGATCCACTGCCGCCATCACCTTGCGCATCTCCACGTCGTAATCCTTACAGTCCCTGGAAACGCCAAGATTCACGTTGATCTTGGTGCGCAGCATAGAACCCACGCCGTTTGGCTCGATGCAGGTATGGTTCCGGTTGGCGCAGATCGCGACCTGCCCCTTTGCCACCAGATCCCGGATCTCCTCCCCGGTCCGGTACTCCTTCCTGGCAACTATCTCCATTTCCGGTGTAATGATCCCGCGTCTGGCTGCATCCATCTGTGTCGTATAATCTCTCATAGAATCCTCCTTGTACTGCTTTTTATAATAAGTCCTTTCTTGTTTTCAATATCCATCCAGATCTACGGTCCTTCCATAAAATACCCCTCCAGATAAAATCCATGGGCCATGGGCCCGCTCCCCTTCCCCAAATCGAGCATCGCCTCAAGGGCCCCGGATATGTATTCCTTGGCCCTGCGCACCGACTGGTCCAGATCAAAGCCCTTCGCCAGATTGGCCGCAATGGCAGAAGACAAGGTACAACCGGTACCATGAGTATTGGGATTGTCAATCCGCTGCCCCTCAAACCAGTGGAATCCGCCATTTGCGTACAAAAGATCCGCCGCATCGCCCACATTATGGCCACCCTTCAGCAAAACTGATGTTCTGTGCAGATTCCCCAGCCGTTTTGCCGCCGCCTCCATATCCTTCCGGCTTCTGATCAGGATCCCCGCCAGGTATTCTGCCTCCGGAATATTGGGTGTGATCAGACTGGACAAGGGCAGCAGCTTCTCGCAAAGCACCTGGGCCGCATCCTGCTTCAGCAGCGAAGAACCGCTGGCGGCCGCCATCACAGGATCCACCACAATATTTTTTGCCCTGTAAAAGTTCAGCCGCTCCGCAATCACCTCAATCAGCGTTCCCGAAGACACCATCCCCACCTTTACCGCCTGGGGATAGATATCTTCAAACACGGCATCCAGCTCCTGGCCCAGAAACTCCGGCGATACCTCAAAAACTGCCCGGACACCGGTGGTATTCTGGGCGGTCAGGGCTGTGATGGCGCTCATGCCATAGACGCCGTTCATCAGCATGGTTTTCAGATCCGCCTGGATGCCTGCGCCTCCGCTGGAGTCGCTTCCCGCAATGGTTAAAGCCCTTCTCATACATTTCCTCCCAAGGTCCGGCGGGCCAGCTCCTTTAGCTCTCTGGCCGCCCTCTGTATATCGTCTGCTCCAAAAATAGCGCTGATCACGGCAATGCCACAGATTCCGCTGCCCGAAAGCTTCCCCACATTCCGGGCATTTATCCCGCCAATGGCTGCCGCCGGAATCCGGACTGCTCCGCAGATGGCCTTAAGGGTCTCATCGCTTACCTCCTCTGCATCGGCCTTGGAGCCGGTGGGAAACACCGCTCCCACCCCCAGATAATCTGCTCCCTGCGCCTGGGCCTTAAGGGCCTGCTCTACTGTCTGGGCCGACACACCAAGGATCTTGTCCGCACCCAGAATCCTGCGCACCTCTGCCGCATCCATGTCGCTCTGCCCCACATGGATGCCGTCCGCTCCCACCTGCCGGGCAAGTGCCACGTTATCATTGATGATAAACGGGACTTGATAGCGGTGACATAGCGCCCGAATCTCCAGGGCCTCCTGAAAAAACTGTTCCTCCTCCAAAGCCTTCTCCCGTAGCTGGATCATGGTTGCGCCCCCCTTAAGGGCCTCCTCCACCTGCTGGCTGAGCGTCTGTTCACCAAGCCAGCTACGGTCCGTCACGGCATAGAGGAGAAGCTTCTCCCTATCGCACCTCATATTTTGCTCCTTTCTCCAGGACTTCTGCGTCCATCTGGTCGATGGCGTCAATGATACGGTTCCGGCAGGTGGCATTTCCTTCCCCCGCCCTCAGGCTTGCAAAGCCGATCTCTCCGGCAAGTCCCATGGCGCAGACAGCGGCAGCCACCGCCTCCGTCTTATTTTCCGGATTTGCCGCCAGGAAGGCTACCGTCATTCCCGAAAGCTGGCAGCCGGTTCCGGTAATCCTGCTCATCCCGGGATGGCCATTACGGATCACAAAACACAATTCATCGTCCGCCACCAGGTCGATGGCCCCGGTAATCGCCGCGATGGCCCCGGTACTGGCCGCAAATGACTTGGCAAACTCCACCATTGCCTCCAGGTTTTCCTCCGTCACCGTGTCGGCAGCGTCCGCATCCACCCCTCTGGTGGTCCCGCTTCCCAGCGCCAATGCTTTAATCTCGGAAACATTTCCACGGATCACATCAAAACGTATCTCCTCCATCAGCTTTCGCGCCGTGCGGGTCCGAAGGGCGCTGGCCCCGGCCCCCACCGGATCCAGCAGGACGACATGTCCCAGCTCATTTGCCCGCCTCCCCGCGCGGAACATCCCTTCGATGCTGCGCTGATGCAGCGTTCCGATGTTAATGTTAAGCCCGCTGCAGATGGCGGTAATATCCTCCACCTCCTCCGGCTCATCCGACATAATGGGACTCCCCCCACAGGCCAGCAACACATTGGCCACATCGTTTACCGTGACATAATTGGTGATATTATGTACCAGCGGCGTCGATTTTCTCACATTTTCCAGACAAATTCCAAGCATATTTTTCCTCCTTTGCTACGAGCACTTAGCGACCGTATTCTGGTCGCTTACGTGCGATGCATACCTGGCCCTTAGCGAAGCCGAGCGCAGCGACGGCTGAGATTAGTAGCCAGGTGTTGCTACGAACCAGGTGTTGCTACGAAAAAAAGAAGCTGCCGATCTGGCAACTTCCGCTTCATACACTGCTCTCAAGCATCCCTACGTTGGCATTATCCAAATCAGGTTCCCGGGTCGAAGGTCCTACCTTCCTCTCAGCCTGTCCGGGCATCCATGCCCTCAAGCTCCCCGCTGTTCAATTGTTTTCCTAAGTATATCGCTTTTTTCAGAAAAATACAAGAAAAATTTTCCGGCTCATGATTTCCTGATTTCTGCGATGGTTTCCGGAAATCCCGGCCCTTAAGCCCCCTCCCCCAGCTTTGCGGCTGTCTCCTGAAGGATCCACTGGCCCCACTCCACATAATATTTTGCATACAAATGCACGTTATCCTCCGATTTTTCCGAAGAAAGCTCCCCGTTTCCGTCGTCAAATACCGGGTTGGCATCCAGATAAAAGGCCCCCTTCCCCGCGGCCAGCTCCGAAAGTGCTCCATTGAGATGGTTGATGGCTTCATTATTGATATACGCATCACTCTGGGAACGGGCCCTGGTAACGTGAAGGTTTGCCTGGATAAAAACGGCCGCCCCCGGCTGCTTTTCCTGGATAAAGGTAACAAGCTTCTCATACTGGGGCAGGATCTCGTCAAAGCTGTATCCCAGCTCGTTGATCCCCAGCATAAGGTAGATTTTGGCGTACTGCTCCTGGCTTAACAGCTCCTCCAAAGTGACCTTTCCAATGGTGGGAACTGAAATTGGCTTTTCCTGAACGTTAAACACGCTCATACCGGTGGCCGCAAAAAAATCTGCACTCTCCAGCCCGGCATATTCCCAGATCCCCACCGTTCTGGAATCCCCGATAAAAAGAGAATCCCTTGTGGGCCCGGCCGGTGCTCCGATAGCTTCCTCCGGCTGCGCCCCGGAAATCTCTGCACCCTCCGGCTGCGCCCCGGAAATCTCTGCACCCTCCTCTGGCAGCATTCCATCCTCCTGGCTGCCGGAAAAATTTTCCACAAGCTCCAGCTCATCGGAAACCGTAAAATCCACGGGCGCCCCGGCAAGGTGAATGGGATCCCAGACCACCGACGCAGCGGATACGGCCCCGCACCCCCGGTTGCCAAAGCCCCCAGACGCAGGCACGCCAAAGCCGGCCGCCGGCAGTCTCCGCACATAGATCAACAGCAGCGCAGCCCCCATCAATGCAACAAAAAATAAAAACGTAAGCGTATTTGACTTTCTCATTTGTACAACCTCTCAAAACCGAAAATACAGGAAGGGATCATCAAATCCCCGATACATACAGTAAACACTTGCCGACAGGACCGCCGCCAGAAGCAGCCAGATCACAGCGGCGCTTTTCACCTTTTTTAAAAGGGCATATGGGAGTCTGGTAGACAGCAGAATCCCCGCCAGGAAAAAAGGCCAATACAATTCTAAATATTTCAGATAATCGTAGCGGAACAGCGACCAGGGGCCCTGCCCGAAAAAAGGGAACAGTCTTGTATACAGTATACCAAGACGGCCGATATCCTCCACGGCAAACACTGCCCAGCTTAGGGGGATCAGCAGGATCATATAAATATGCCCCACCACTGGCGTCCGACTCAAAAAACGCCCGGTGATATATTTTTCCACAATAATTATGAAAAACAGCAGCGCTCCCCACAGAATAAAATTATATCCTGCGCCATGCCAGATCCCCGTCAGCAGCCACACCAGCAGCAGATTGCGGACAGTGGCCCACGTCCCCTTCCGGTTGCCGCCCAGCGGGATATATACATACTCCCGGAACCAGGCCCCCAGCGTCATATGCCATCTGCGCCAGAATTCCGTCATGGTCCGGCTCATATAGGGGTGGTCAAAATTCTTCGGCAGACTGAAGCCCAGCATCTTTCCCAGGCCGATGGCCATCAGCGAATACCCGAAAAAATCAAAATAAATCTGGAACGAATACGCCACAATCCCCATCCAGGCCAGGGGCGTAGAGACGCTCTCGAATCCGATGGCAAGCACCTGGGACCACAACTTTCCGATGGGGTTCGCCAGCAATACTTTAAGCCCCAGGCCAAAAATAAAGATCCCGATCCCCCTTACCACATTCCTTGCCCGCACGCTGCGCTGCATTAACTCCCGCCGCACCTGGCCGTATACCACAATCGGCCCGGCAATTAACTGCTCAAACATGGACAGATAGACCGCAAACCGCAGCAGGCTTTTCTCCGCCCGAACGGTTCCCCGGTACACATCGATCAAGTAGGATATTCCCTGAAAGGTATAAAAGGAAATTCCGATGGGCAGTACCAGGTCAAAAACAAGATTGGCGCCAGGCCGGAAGCGGCCAAGCTCCCCCACCACAAATCCTGCATATTTAAATGCTCCCAGGCAGAACAGATGGAACAAAATTCCCATGGCCAGATAGACCTTCCGCCTCCTTGACTTCTCCACCAGAAGCCCTGCGGCAAAATCAAACAGAATACATAAAAGCAGCAGGATAAGATGCTCCGGGTTGTTCCACGCCCCCACAAAATAAAATGTCAGACTTCCGATTAATAATATCACATTTTTGAACCGGTCTGGCACTAAAAAATAAAATAAGAAAAACAGCGGGAGAAAAACTCCGATAAATTCCAGGCTGCTGAACACCACCATCCTGCTAAAATCCATGACTGTACCACCTTTTTGTTTCCCGTTTCATCTTCTGTCCCTTCTTTCTTCTCTTGTTCTGCTAAATAGATGCTTCCAAAAGACAAAAGGTGACAAAATTTCCAAAAAAAAGACAGCGGAAATCTTCCGCCGCCTTTTGTCCACGCGATCTCTCCGCCGTCTCTCCTGCCGCTTTAATTCCCCGTATATCCTGCCAGCACCGCATCCAGCTCCTGCACCGTTGCGGAAGGCGAGTAATCCTCATCGGCAAACAAAAACTGGTGAAGCTGCTTCACACTCTCCACAAAATCCACCGGCACCTCCGCATAGGTTACGGAGCCGATGTCCATGGTTTTTGTCTGATAGGGGAAGCCGGTATTCTCCCCCATATTATATTTCCCAAGATCCGCCGCCAGCCCCAGGGCCTCCGTCAGGCTTAAGCTGGTGGAAATCTCCGGCAGAATGGTATCGATCGTCCGGTTCAGTGTCAGCAGATCGACGCTCTTGGCTTTCTCAAAAACCTTGGTGATCACGGTGCGCTGACGCTCCGTCCGCCTGAAATCGTTCCCTGCCGTATAACGGATCCGGGCGTAGGATGTGGCCTGCACCCCGTCCACCGTCTGTAATCCCGCCCCGATATGGCTGCTGCTCTTTCCGGTTACCTCCGCAACCTCGTCGATGTATCCGTTGATGTAAACCGCTTCCTCCTCGGTAATCTCCAGCTCGATGCCTCCCACGGCATCCACCGCGTCTACCACCGCGTTGAAATCCACGCTGACATAATCGGTGATGTTCAGATCCAGGTTCCGGTTCAGCATATTGATGGCCTGCTTTGGACCGCCCCGGTTATAGGCCGCATTGGCCTTATTAAAATTGCCCTCTCCGATATCCAGGTAGCTGTCCCGGTATACCGAAGCCATCTTGATCTCACCGGTCTGGTTGTTGATGCCCACCACGATAATCGTATCGCTGTTGCCGCTTTGGAAATTGCCGTTGGAACGGTTATCAAGCCCAAACAGCGCCAGGGTCGTATACCCCTCCATGCTTTCTTCCGTCTCCACTGACAGGTCATTGAACTGAAGTTCACCCATTCCAAAGGAAATCCGGTCCATTTTATTCCATTTGCTGAATCCAAATGCCATTACCAGCAAAAGAAGCAGCACGAGAATCAGGACAATCAGTCCTATAACCTTCCGCTTCTGCCGTTTCCGCTTCGACACTTTCTTTTTCTTCTTCTGTGCCATCCTGTTGTCCTCTCTTTCTGCTCCCAGTACCCTGTATATTTATTTTGTTTGTGCCATTGAGAATAAGGTATCTTGTAAAAGTTTAGAGAAGTTGATATTATTTTTTTCAGCAAAAGTATTCAGCCATGCAGGAATCGTAAGATTTTTTCTTACAGCCTTTTCACCATATTTTTCTTCGTAGGCATCAATGTCTAATAATAACATATTTATCATACACCCATTCTCTGCCGTTATTTCTGAATAATCGGAAGCAGGTGGGATTTGCTCCCCATCCTCAAGTTCTCCTAAAATCCAGCCGCTGGCCGCGTCAATCCCCATTTCAATTGCCTGTTCTAAATCTTTTCCTTCTGTTACACAACCAGGTAAGTCTGGAAATTCTACTACGTATCCACCACTTTGATCTGTAAAAGGCTTAAATACAGCCGGATAAATTAATTTCAAAATATTCACCTCCATTTATAAAGATTGCGTAAATGGGGCTTAAAGCCCCGCTTGTTTCATTATTGATTTTACTGTGTCAGGATTCAAATCCCCTCCATGTTCTGGAATTGTAACTTTTCCAGGCTTAGTCGGATGCTTATATTGGTGGTGTGAACCCTTTTGCTTTACCTGATACCATCCATTTTTTAATATTAGATTCTCAACTTCTCTAAATCTCATCCAATACCTCCTTATTCACTCATGACATCTCTCCTTCCTCTTTGACTGCTGGTTATATTATAATGCGCATTATGCGCATTGTCAATGTTTTTATTCTTTTTTATTTTCGCCCTTCCCTGCAGACCACCGCCCGCTTCGCAAGTGCATACACCGCCACATAATACAGCAGATATACCAGCGTCACCACCAGGGCTGTGGCCCCTGTCATCACCGGGACCCGGGAAACCAATCCCTCCATCCGGGAGGCTCTGGCAATCCGCAGGATGACCCACGCAGACGGAATACTCAGTAAAAGCGGCATCACAAAGGGAAGCAGGAAAAATCCAAAAGTCTGCCGGAATAAGGTGCGGCCCTGCTGCCGTTCTCCCATCCCAAGGCGGAAAAGGATCTCATATCCCGGCCGGTCCTCCAACAGGCCCACAAGGGTTTTCAAAGCCAGAATTGCCATGGCAAGGAACAGGAACACCGCCGCCGCGAACAAAGCCGCGATCACCAGAAACGCATTGACGCTATGCAGCTCCTGCCGGCCGTATTCCCGCAGCTTGTAATCGCATACCATACCGTCTCCCATGGGATCCGGATAGCTCAATTCCTCCAGCAGTGCCGCCGCATCCAGATCCCCTTCCTTCAGGCTGTATACGGTGTAATACATTTCCTCCTCCAGATCTTCTACCACCTCGTCCGGCGCCACCACATAAAAATACTGGTAAGTGAAAACCGGATAATCGGTGCGCACCTCCTTTAAGGCATAGGATTTTCCCCTATGATGCAGGGTAATCCCTGCCCAATCCTCCGTTCCGGCCTCGGGAATGTTGGACACCAGCAGATACTCCCCCATAAGCTCCACCTCCTCATAGCCCAAAGGCTCAATCAGACGGTTAAAATCGCTAAGCTTCATATAGGTATCCGCCATCCCCTCATAATCGCTCCACCGGGTCTTTTGGCGGAACACATCCTCCTTCGGGCGGTAAAGCCTGTAGGTATACCGGCTCTCAATTTCCCCGTAGGCGCCGATGATCTCCTCCGCCTCAGACGCCGGGATTCCCGTGCGGAAATAAGCCTCCCCCGTATACCAGATATCGTAGGGATAGCTCCGGTCAAGCTCCGCCTCCTGCCCCGCCTTCTGCCAAAAGGAAAAATTCACCAATACCACGGCAAAGGCCAGAAGAAACGCCAGACAGCCCAGCATCATGGAATTACTGCCAAGGGCACCGGAAAGGGACCGGAGCACGAAGGTATTCGCCCCCCTGCTGCACATCCTTTTTCGTTTCAGCAAAGCATAAATCAGGCTTCTGGCCAGGCCGATGTGGAACAAAATTATCAGCAGCCCCATCACAAGGACAGCATTCAGAACCGCATCAAAGGGTTCTCCGTTAAGCACATTTCGCTCCGCTTCCGCGCCGATAAACCAAAGGCCGGAAATGATCCCGGCCAGGCAGGCCAATGTCACCAGAAGCCAGAGCAGAGGATGCCTGACATCCCTTTTGTGCTTTGCCGTATGGAGCAGGTCATAGATCCGCGCCCGTTTGAGATAAAGCGCCGATGTTACGGAGGCCAGCAGGAAAATCCCCGCCACCATCACCACCGTCAGAATCACGCCCCCAGGCGTATAGGGCGCCAGCGCAAACTGCATTTCCAGAAGACGCATCATCAAAGCCATGAGCCCCTGATAAAAAAACAGGCCCACCGCCAGCCCCGCCGCCAGGGAAAGAATGCCCAGAATGGCGTTTTCCGTCAAAAACACTGCCAGGATATTTTTCC
Organism: uncultured Lachnospiraceae bacterium; assembly: GCA_949738465.1. Classification (GTDB taxonomy): domain Bacteria; phylum Bacillota; class Clostridia; order Lachnospirales; family Lachnospiraceae; genus 14-2. The sequence continues at coordinate 36,088 of CATJBQ010000110.1, read as the reverse complement.
GGGTCATCCCCAGGGTCAGATACATCCCGAATTCTCGTTTCCGAAGCTTCAGCAGGAAGGACGTGGCATAGCTGAGCACAAAGGCCACCACAAAGGAAATCAGGAGCACCACGCCCATCAGCGCGTATTTCCCGTCATTCTCCATCAGCGTATAACGCTTGAGATTCTCACTGAAAATAATATTGCTGACGGCGAACAGCATCGCCACCGTAAAGGACACAGTCATAAAATAAATCAGATAATTTCCCACCTGCCGTCTGACATTGCGCAGGGCCAGTTTACATAACATCGTTCTCACCTCCCAGCGCCGCCGTAACGGCAAGAATCTCCCGATACATTTCCCGGCGGCCGCGGTTTCCTTTACACACCTCGCCAAAGACACGGCCATCCTTCAAAAACAGCACGCGCCCTCCATAGGAGGCCGCCACCGGATCGTGGGTTACCATCAGAATCGTGGAGCCCTGGTTTTCGTTCATCGAAGCCAGCGTCTGCATCAATGCTTTCGCATTTCGGGAATCCAGAGCTCCGGTTGGCTCATCTGCCAGAACCAGCGCCGGATCCGTAATGATAGCACGGGCGCAGGCCACCCTCTGCCGCTGCCCGCCGGATAACTCGCCAGGAAACTTTTTTAACTGTTCCGATACTTCAAGGGCCTGGGCAACCCGCATAAGCTCCCTCCTGGTATTTTCCAGGCTCTCCTTCCGGAGATTCAAGGGCAGCACAATATTTTCCTCCACCGTCAGCGTATCCAGCAGATTGTATTCCTGAAAAATAAATCCCAGCCGGTCTCTGCGGAAGGCCGACAGCGCGTCCTCCTTCATCCCGGAGATCTGCTTTCCCTCCACATAGATCTCCCCGGCGCTGATCCGGTCGATGGTGGAGATCACGTTCAGCAGCGTACTTTTTCCCGAGCCGGATGGCCCCATAATTGCCGTAAACGTTCCCTTTTCCACCGAAAAGGACACGCCGTCCAACGCCTTGGTGACCACGCTGCCGCTGCCATAATATTTTGTTACATTGGTGATTTTTAAAATTTCACTCATATCCAATTCCCTCCGTTCCGCTCCATTTTACTACAGAAGCGCTGTTTTTGTTCTAACGGAAGCCGATATGAATTCTTACATTTTTGTTAGAAATCCAGCGTAATCCGGGTGTAGGCCCCCTGCTCCGACTCTACCGAAAGCCCCAGGCCCAGACGTTGGCACAGCTCCCGGACCAGGTACAGCCCCATCCCGGGGCCGCCCCCGAGCCGCCGGCCATTTGTCCCGGTAAAACCGCGGTCCGTGACCCGGGAAAGCTCATGGTCCGGAATTCCGATTCCGTTATCCTCCACCGTAATCACGCCTGCTGCCGCCCCAATCCGGATCCGGCAGCCCGGGCAATATTTGGCACAGTTGATCAGAAGCTGCTTTAAAATAAATTCCAGGGCTTTGGCATCGGTATAAGCCGTAAAGCCTCCCTCTGTCTCCACCCGGATCCTGGCGGCCATCAAAAGCTCCATCTGGCTTTTCACCGCCGCTTCGATGACGTCCTCCACGTGGCACATGCTTATCTGGGTATCCTTTTCGGCAGACCGCATCCTGGCGTAATACAAAATGCTTTCCGTCAGGTTATCGGCCCGTTTCAGCTCCGCCTTCAGCTTCCTTACATCCCCGCCATTGGCCAGGATCAGGCTGCAGGCCGTCAGGGGCGTCTTCATCTCGTGGATCCAGCTTTCCACATAGTCACAGTATTCTTCCTTCTCCCGCCGGGCCTGCTCAACCGCTCCCACCGCCGCTCTGGAAATCTCTCCCATCACCTGATCATACCGGCGTCCCACCAGATCCGCAGGAGGCGGCAGCACCTCGCCCAGCAGATATTTCTCCGGCAGCTCCGCAATCAGATGCTCCAGCTTTTCCAGCCTTCCTTTTTCTACCAGAAAAGAAACCAGAAGCCACCCCAGGATGATCCCGGCATAACAGGCGGCCCCCAGCAGGAGTTCCAAAAACCCCAGGCCGCAGGCCGCCCCCAGCAGGCCGGATAAAAGCCCGCCGATTCCAAGAAAGCAGAGCGTCACGATCTTATCATAGAGATAATCCCCAAATCTCATAGCCGGTACCCCACGCCCCGCACAGTGCGTAAGTACCCTTCCGCGCCCAGCCTTTTCAGCTTGTCACGCAGGCGTTTTACATTGACATAGAGGGTATTTTCATCGATATAAAGGCTGTTCTGCCACAGCTCCTCGATGATCTCCTCCCTGGTGCACAATTCCTTTTCCATCAGGCAGGCCAGAATCCGCGTCTCGTTCTTCGTCAGCTCCTCCGTCTTCCCCTGGTAGCTTACCGTAAGCTCCTTTAAGTTCAGCGTAAGTCCCCGCATCGCCAGAAGGGCGCTGTTCTTCTTTTTTAACAGCCTTGCGATCCTGGCCAGCAGAACCGCCGAGTGATAGGGCTTGCGGATATAATCGTCCGCTCCCATACCAAATCCCAGGATCTCGTCCTCCGCGGATGCCCGGGCCGTCAGGAAGATCACCGGCACATCAGAGGCCTGCCGGAGCCTCCTGCAGACCTCAAAGCCATTTTCTCCCGGCAGATTGATGTCCAGAAGGGCCAGCTCGCAGGGCGGCTCCTCCACCGGCTGGTATCCGTTGGCACGAAGCAGCAGGGCCAGCTCCTCCCGGATGCTGCGGTCATCTTCCATGATTAGTATTCTGTCCATTGTTTCTTCTTTCCTGCCTCTTTACTTTAACTTATATTTCCTGTTCGTAGTCTCACCGATCGCTTCCACATTTTCTGCCATAAAGAACAATGCCCTTGTTCTTGATTGACTTAATCCCAAATAATCAGCAATATCTTTTGTTTTTGCTTCTCCATACTTTTCAAGATATTTGCTAATCTTTTCTATATTTTCAAATGTTTTTCTTCGCCTGTTTTCTTCGCCTGTTTTCTTCGTCTGTTTTCTTCGCCTGTTTTCTTCACCTGTTTTCTTCGCTTGTTTTCTTCGCTGTTTTCTCTTACAGATATCTCTAGCCCTGCCAGTATCCCCGCAACATTCTCCATCGGAATTAATATTCCAAAAATATCATCCTCAACAAAAACAGGAGTTCCACCAGAGTATAATTTTGTATATTTATTGGTATTCCGCTTTCTGGCATACATCTTGTATACCAGTTCTGCATTATCCGTAATATCAATATCTCCCTCGTGGGTCCTGTCCCAAATGCGTCCATTTAACCGCCTAAGCTGTGTCCCCTCCGGAATCCGGATATAAATAATCTTCTTCCCGTCCAAATCAAATACTTCAGGTGTAAGATACATAGGCGGATTGATTTTATTCGCATTGTTAATAGAGGTTGTAAAATCCTTAAGCATCTTATCAATTCTTTGGGGATTCACGCCTTTGATCTCTTTTGTCCCATCTGCCACACCGAGAAATAAATGTCCTCCGTCTCTATTGTTAAAAGAACATACCGATTGGTATAGATCTTTATTCAGATCATTCTCTGCCCTTTTAAATTCCACATCAATTTTCTCTCCCGTATGAATCAGACACCTAAGTTCTTCTATCGTCACCGAAATCCCTCCCAAAAATGCTTTTTGTTCACCACAAAGCCTCAAAACCTGAATTTCCCAATCCCGTAAGTTGGTATCGTGATTACTCTATCATGATTGTAACAGATTCCCTTCAAAATTCCAAGAAAAAATACCGCCAGCTTTCCCACTGGCGGTATCGATTCCTCCTAAGATTATGAATGCAGGACATCCTGCTATTTTTTTAGTTCTGCCGTCAATTTCCCGGCCTGCTCCTCGGTCATAAAATCTCTGTTATACTCATGCTCATTGATAAACAGCACGATCACCACCACCACAAGAGAAGCCGCGGCAGCGATCACATAAGACATCCGCAGACTCCCTGTTGCGTTCAGCACATTTCCATTTACCATAAATCCCAAAGACGAGACCAGCGCCTGAATGGGGAACAGCACACTGTTGACCTTCTTGAAACCGTGCCGTCCAAATACCGCTGCAGGCAGGGATGTGGTAAAATTCGCAGAACCTCCCAGGGAGATCGCAAACATCACAAGGAATACAATCACCAGTGCACGCACCTCGGTAACCTCCAGAAGCAGCGCAGCCGCATACCAGATTCCGAAGAATATCATCGTTTTCCTGGTTCCAAGCTTCTGATCCAACGCACCGATGATCCAGGATCCCGCGATCCCTGCAAATGCAAGTATGGTCATAATGCCTACTGCCTGGGCCTGAGTAAAGCCCACCTCCTGGTTTCGTACTACCAACTGGGTAATGATAACCGTGGAAACGAACTGGTAACCGCCGGATGCCACTGCAACCAGCCAGAAGGTCTTTCTGGAAAACAGCTTTTTCACCGTCCAGCCGCCATCCTCATCTGTCTCCTCTTGAAAATACTCCGTCCGATACACTTCATCCGACACATTGTCCGGATTGATCCCCCGTTCCCCGGGTGTATTCCGGATCAGCAGAAGTCCTGCCAGTCCAAGAATGCAGACCAGGACTGCCGGTAAAACCACTGCATTTTGAATTCCAAGCCTTCCCACCAGCAGGGTGATCATCGGCACAAAGAACCCGGTTGCCAGGTTATGCCCCATAGTGGTGTATCCCATAACGATCCCTTTTTTCTTCGGAAACCACTGAGTAACCAGTGCGCCGCCTGCAATGTATCCGGCGCTCATGGCCCCGATGGTGCAGATACAGAGGAATACCGCATACTGCGCCAGGCTGTTTGCACGTCCCATTCCAAAATATCCGATTCCTGCCAGAATCAGACAGAAAAAAGACGTAACACGCGGACCAATCTTTTGATTAACCGCTCCCATTACGAAGAAGAAAACCACGCCCACCATAGCCGCTACGGTTCCCATATTCAGAAGATTCCCCACCGGGATTCCCAGACGTTCCGCAACTGCCGGGGCCACGATATTCGAGCTGTCATTTACCATCCCCGCATAAAACCAGAACATCAAAAGACAATATCTACTTCCCCATGAATCAGCATCTCCCGGATATCCTGTGCCGCATCGGATTCAATCCGCAGCGTGATCTCCGGATATTTTTTCAAAAAGGAATCCATCACCGGCAGCAAAAAAGAATCCGGCCGGAAGGAATCCAGGATCGCCACAACGATGCTCTTTGTTTTTCCCTGCTGCAGCACATGGGCATACTGGATCTCCTCCTCCAGCTTTTTGACACTCGCCTGCCATTTTTCATAAAGGAACTGCCCTGCCGGGGTCAGCTGCAGCTGGTTGCTTCCACGTACAAACATCTGCAGATCCAGCTGGGCTTCCATGCTCTTCATCTTTTTGCTCAGCGTCGGCTGGCTTAAATTGAAGTACTCCGCGGCCTTTGTGATATTTCCGTATTCCGCGGCCTTCACAAAATACTGGATCTGCCCCAGACTGATATTGCGGATATCGACATTATGCATAAAAATCCTTTCCATACCGAGCCACCTCATCGATGACGATTTCTCTTACCCGATCATCAATGATGGGTACCAGGGCACAATACCCGCCATTTGCTGCCAGACTGTCTATGGTGCGCCGTACCTCCTGGCGGATCTCTTCCGGGGTCGCCTGGGGCCTTTCCAAAATCTCCTGGGTGTTGAAGCCGCCACTTAACAGGATCCTGTCGCCAAACTGCTCCTTGATCTCCTCTGCTCTGTTGCAGTACTGCAGCGGCTGGATGGAATCGATCCCCATCTCCACCAGCTCCGGAATCGTGGGACGGATGTACCCGCAGGAATGCATCTCAAAGATCATCCCCTCCGCGTGAACCGCATCGATCACCTTCTGAATGCAGGGTTTGATAAATTCACGCCACATCTCCATGGAAAAAAACATATTCTGATTGTTGCCCCAGTCGTCGTGAAATGCAATGATGTCCAGGTCATAATATTTCTTTAAAATATGGATATATCTGCATTTATGCTCGGTCACAGCCGCAAAAAATTCCTTCACCTCATCCGGTGTCTCATAAAACGCGCACAGTGCGTTTTCAAAGCCCATCAAGCTCATCATACGCTCAAAGGGCCCGTTTAAAAGCATACACAGGGACACCTTATTCTCCCGGTCCCAGCCGGCCGTAGTCTTCGCGGCAAGTGTTTCCCAATCATAAGCGGAAAGATCCGGCATTTTGATCTTCTCCTGCCATCCTTCCAGATCCTCCACCAGCTCCTGGCCCGGCGTCTCTGTCTGGGAATGAAGCTCCGGTGTATAAGTCCAGTTCACCCCAAACCAGTCGTCGCCCGTTCCCTCTCCAAAATACCGTTCCCCAAAAGAATCCATTATATCCAGATCCGTAAATCCGTTGGGCACGTATTCCGGTACTTCATGGCGGTAAGCACGCAGCATATTTTCCCTTGCATTCATATCCGATATCTCCTTTCGATTGGATATCCTTAGTATAATATGGAAGAGACTAAAACACAAACGCTTTATCTTCCTGCTACCATGCCATTTTGGAATACGCTTCGCTACTCCTCCCTCGCCATCTCCTCCTTCACCGCCCCCGCGGAACTATACTCCACCACAATGGCCCCGCCGGTCTCATCTAAAGCCAGCAGCTTTTCCAGTTCGTCCGGATCCTCCAGGCAGACCGTAACCTGGATGCGGTTGATCTCCTCCCTGACTGCCGATACCGTGACAAACGGAAGCTTTCCCGCTGCCATACGCTCCGAAATCTCCTCCTGGAGGTCTGTCAGATATGCCAGAGAATACTCCGCCTGTCGAAACTCCGTATTGCTCTCCAGAAGATCCGGATTCCTTTCAAATACCTTCTGTCGGTTCTCCGGCGTATCTTCCGTCAGAAGGATCACGGTACGGCCCTCCTCATTGATATAGCTCCCGCCCCAGGCCTCCTCATAAGCATTGAGAATCCCGGCGCTGACCGGGCTTTCCTGGGCAGGCATATCCGCCGCCGGGTCGCAGGCTGTGCTGTCACTGTCCGTCTGCTGGCCCTGGGCCAGATCTGCCAGCGGGTCCGTCTCGCCCTCCTCCTGTGTAATCGCCTGACGGGCTTCCTCACTTTGGGGGCTGGCATCCTCTGCCCCCCCATACCCGTCCGGGTCGCCATCCCGATACATGCCTCCCGCGTCCGGCCCTCCTCCCGCATCTGTCTGCACGTCTCCTGCCGGCCCTCCTCCTGCATCTGTCGGCGTCTCTCCTGCCAGACCACCCAATTGCCATGCCCCGACTCCCAAAAGCGCCGCCAGACAGATACAGGATACCAACGAGATATATTTTTTCATCTTTCTTCTCCTTTCTGCCAGATAAAGGTCTCTGCGTTCCAAAACATCCTTTGCCATTTCACGATAATCCTTCATCGGAAAAACCCTCCTTTTCCAGTTCCCGTTTTAACGACTGCTTCCCCTGGTAGATGAGATTTTCGATCTGCCGCCTGCTCTTTTTCATCACATGGGCAATCTGGTCATTGGCAAGCTCCTCAAAAAACTTCAGGTACAGGGCCTGCCCATATTCCGGCCGGACCTTAGACAGCGCCCGGTGCACCTGGATCCTCTGCTCCTGCCGGAGATAGGACTTTTCCAGATCCATCTCCTCACTCGACAGCTTTTCCATCTGCCTGCCAAAATCCTGGGAAAATCTTTTCATCTGCCGAAGCTGGCTGATGGCCAGATTCCGGCCGATGGTGTACAGCCAGGTCTTAAACGCATATTTTTCCGTAAACCGCGGTTTTCTGGTGACAAGACGGAAAAAGGTGTCCTCTGCCAGTTCTTCTGCCAGTCCAAGATCCCTTACATATCGATTCAAAAATAAGATCAGACCGTCTTTGTAATCCCGGATGATCTCGACGATCCCTTCATCGTCGCCCTCAAGGAAACGATGGTAGCTTTTTGCACCGTGATCCATAGATCTGCTCCTTTCTCTGTCCTGTAGGAATTCCTTCATTCATTAAACGTTTGGCGAAGGCGGTTCTCTTAGTAGATGATACCATTTTAGCAAAATTTTTCACGAAAAACAGACCAAACTCCGGACATCACCGGGAGCATGGCCTGCTTTCCCCAAATTCCCCTTGCTACTTATCCTTGAATTGTTCAATCATATCACAATCATCCGACAATCTCAATCACCGCTTTAAACAAATCTCCGTCGATCTCCACCCGGAAGGTCCCTCCCTGGGCCTCGGTAAAGCTCCTCACAATGGCAAGCCCCAGTCCGGATCCTTCCGTGCCCCGGGAAGCGTCCCCCCGGACAAAACGCTCCGTCAGTTCATTCGAACATATGTTCAATTCTGCCTCGGACATATTTTTCAATAAAATCCTGGTCCTTCTGGACCCTCCGTGCGGCCCTCCTTCCGAAATCTGCGCTTCCGATGGAATTTTATCCTCCACCGGCTCCTGGTGCACCTCCACATAAACCCGGCTGTTGGCCATGGCATATTTTTCGATATTCACAAAAAGATTTTCAAAAATCCGGTAGGTCTTCTGGCTGTCTAAGGTACAGACCGCTTTTTCCGGAAGCTTCCACCGAAGCTCTAAGCCCCTTTCCTCAAATTTGTCCGCATGCTCCACGCTGACCTGTTTCAAGAGATTCACCACATCCACCCGCATCAGATCCAACGTGATATTGTTGCTGGTGGCCTTGCTGATCTCAAACAAATCCTCAATCAGTACCTTTAAGCGCAGTGATTTCCGCTCTAAGGTCTCAATGTAGGAGGATCGCTCCTCCGGCGTAATCTCCGGATTCTTCAAAAGCTCCACATAGGTGGTGATGGCTGTCAGCGGCGTTTTCAGGTCGTGGGAAACATTGGTAATCAATTCCGTTTTCATGCGCTGGCTCTTCACTTCTTCCTCCACCGCCCTGCCAAATCCCACACGGATCTTTTCCAATTCTTCCTTGACAGGCTCAAACATACCCCATTTCTGGGATTTTTCAATGGCGTTCAGATCCCCCTCAGCCATCCTAGAGGCTGCATCCAGAAGCTTCCCGTAATCGGCCCGGGCCAGATCGTACTGCTGTTTGATCAGGAAGAACACTGTCACCGAATAGAACAGCAGGCCAATGATCCCCAGCACCCAGAAACAGGAGATTACAGATAACACAACAAAATTCAGGATCACCACATGCAGGATGGTTCTCATTCCCTTTTTTTCAAAATCAATATGCCGGATCTCCTCCTGCAAAGCGCTCCATTTTTTCCGATACCACCCCCGGCATTTCCTTCCAATCAGATAAATTAGGCTGTACTCCCGCACATACTGCCGGATTCCCAGGGAAAAAACAGGCCGAAGCTGCAGCAGCGACAAATACCAGATTCCATAATACCAGATTAAAATAGCTGCAAATACCAAAAGGTTCATGATCATGGAGGGATTCCCGCCCCTAAGGATATCAAAAGGCCCTCTTAACTGCCTCCCGGCCCACCCGCCAAAAGTATTACTGTAACGCAGGATCCAGCCTGCAAACGTCTCACTGCTGCCCAATAAAATAAGCACTGCCGCCACCGCCAGCTCCGCCCCATAGCAGAACCCGATCCGGTGATAGCTGATCTTTTCCTTCCACAGATACTTCGAGGTAAAAAGTAATGCGGCCAGAAGCAGCACAGCCAGCGTCCCGTAATACAGCGGAAAAGCGCCGTACTGCTGATAATAATCCACCCGCTCCCAATAGCCAAGCGCCTCGGCCTCGGCAGAGAAGGTATGGAGATATTCAGACGGGATCCCCCAGACAATCGTAAGCTCCCTGGGGCGCTCCACCTTCTCGGACCGCCAGTCCATATCCTCTTCCAAATAAACATCCTGTGTCAGATTCTGGTTCTGCCGGTCGATGGCCTGCAGGTTCTTGATGATCCAGTCGCTCACTCCCGTTTCCTCAGGCTCCCCTTCGATCGGCTCCTCATAAATACGCTCCACCGTAAGGATTCCTTCGCTGTCATAATTCATACGGAAACAGACGCTGTACCGGCTGCAAATCTGGCCGATCTGCTGCCAGGCAGTCTTTTCTAACTGCAGAAGCCCTCCCAGATTGTTGGAATTGTTTGAGCTGGTTTTGCTGCCGTCCTCGTTGGTCACATAATAATCCACCCGATCCCGGATACTACTGAACTGCCCATTCCATTCCTCCATCAGCATCTGATTGTTCAGCTCCTCATAGCGGTTGGCATTCTCCAGATTCAAGATATAGCTGCCATGATAGATGGGCTCTAATATCTCGCTGTAAACCATCTGCCGGTATTGGTCATCCGTGTCGTTATTCTGGCTCCACTGCGTTTCCGCTTCATTGGAAATCCGCATAAACAAACCCAGGCTGACTGCCACGGCCACAGCCACGGCCGCTACTCCCAGGCAGCCCCGCAAAATCCTACTTTTTTTCAATTTTGTATCCAACGCCCCACACCACCTTTAAATATTCTGGTTCCTTCGGGTTAATTTCTATTTTCTCCCGAATATTCCTCACATGCACCATAATGCTGTCCGTGTTGACAGCCTTCTCGTTCCACACCCGCTCGTAAATCTCATCGGTGGAAAATACGCGCCCCACATTTTTCATGAGCAACGCCAGGATCTTAAACTCGATGGGTGTCAGCTTCACCGGCTTGCCGTCCACCGCCACCTCTACCGTATCCTCATTCAATTCCAGCCCGCCGTTGATATAAACCCGCTCCGCCGGCTGCTGTCCGCTCTTGTTGCGGAAACGGGTGTAACGCCTGAGCTGGGAATTCACCCGGGCCATCAGCTCCAGAGGCGTAAAGGGCTTGGTGACATAATCGTCCGCACCGATGTTGAGTCCCATGACCTTGTCGGTCTCCTCGGACTTGGCAGACAGCATAATCACCGGAAAATCGTACTTTTCCCGCAGCTTTACGGTCATGGTGATTCCGTTCATCCGGGGCATCATGATATCCACAATGGCCAGATGAATTTCCTGCTGCTCCAGAACCGCCAGCCCCTCGATGCCGTTGGCCGCCTTTGATACCTGATATCCCTGGCTCCTTAAGAAAATCTCGATGCCATCCCGGATCTCTGCATCATCCTCTACAATCAAAATGTGAAATTCCTTTGCATTTGGCTGTTCCATAACTGTTCTCCCTCCACGCTTCTATCCTGCGGTTCTGCCTGCTTTGCCGTCGTTTCCACATAAAAATGTCCTCCTTTGAATGAGTCGTATTGCATGCGATCCATACATTGATTATAACGACCCAATCCAAAGGAGGACTGCAGAATTTTCTAAAGATTTGCTTAAGATACGTTTTTCTCCTCCGGTTCCCCCAGAACCTGCCGGAACGCATACTGGCGCTGCTTCTCCCTGCGTTCTTCCATCATATGGCGGATGATCTCCTCTAGGGAATCAAACTGCTCCATCATGCGTTCCCATTCCTTCTGGGTATAGCTGCTGCCGCCAATCTGGTATTTTACCTCCGTATCTCCGTTGCGGAGCTTTTCCTGGATCTCCTCCTTGCGCGCCGCGATCGCCTGCCAGGGATCCTCCTCATGCTCCTGCCTTTCAAACTTCTTCATCATATCCAGCAAGGCCTGCCCCTGCTGATACTGCTGGTAAATCCCTGCCCGCAGATAATCCTCTGTCATCCTGGATACGACGGCGGGCCAGTCTGTTTTCTGATTTATAAAAGCTTCCTTCCCGGAAAACCCTTTTTGATAGCCATTCGCGGCGGCGTTTTCCATCATGGTCTTCACCCTGACCCAGGAGCCAAGGCCGCCCCTGCCCATCCCCTGGTGGTCCGCATAGCAGCAGAGGGCAAACATCTCCAGCCCGGTGGCGGAAGCAGGATTCACCTGGTTGACTGCCACATCATAAGTCTCTTTTTTCCCGTTGGAAGATGTCATCGTCACCCGGATGATGGGATTCTCCGGCGTGGAAGCCTCGCTGTAGCCGGCTGCGCAGCCGTAGACCTCTCCTGTGGCAGAATCCGTTATCATTGTTATATTTAAAATATCGGCTTCCTTATGTGTAAGACGGCTTTCCGCCTCCTGGGCCGCCTGTGAAAAACCATTATTTGAAACATTGGAAAACGCCGGGCCAATGGGGTTTTGCTGATATGTTCTTTCTAAAACACTTCGTTTTACCGCTGCAATGTCCATCAAAATCTCCCCTTTCTGAATCATATATCGGAAGATTATTGCGATCCATGAACCATAGATCGAAAATTTTACGGTTCAAACAGAGCTGCCTCATACATCAGAAGCCCGGCAGCCATCGCCGCATTGAGGGATTCCACCTGCCCGGCCATGGGGATCCGGACGTAGGTATCTGCAAGAGAGGCAATCTCCTGGGAAAGCCCGTTCCCCTCATTTCCAATCAAAAACCCGCAGCCTCCGGAGTAATCCACGGCATTGTAGGATTCCTTCCCCTTAAGGTGGGCGGCATAAAAACGGATGCCCTGCTGGCGGAGCTTCTGGATATCCCCCGGCAGATCCTCCGTAATCACAAAGGGAACCCGGAAAATGGAACCCATGGTGGATCGGATCACCTTGGGACTGAAAATATCCGCCGTGGTACGGTTCATCAGAATCCCGCTGATCCCGGCCCCCTCTCCCGTGCGGAGCATGGTCCCCAGGTTTCCCGGATCCTGGACCGTATCCAGTACCAGGAGCAGCGGCGGGGCTGCCTTCGTATTCTGTCCAGGTTGTCCTGTGTCTGTATACAGTATACATTTTTTTCTGGGGGAGAGCAGATCCGCAAGGGTATACCGGGGTATCCGGACCACAGCCAGGATCCCCTGGGGCGTCCTGGTATCGCTGATGGCCTGGAATACGGAATCGGAGACTTCTTCATATCCACAGTCCCAAAGCCGCTGCCACCGGTCCTTTTCCTGGCCGGCTTCTTTCGGGCCGCCACCGTGCTTTTTCTCCCGGGCCGACAGAAGAAAGCTCTCGGAAACATATATTTTCTCCAGCCATTCCTCCGGCGCTTCCAATACCATCCTTGGCCCTTCTACAACAAAGACCCGCTGTCTCTGGCGGGTCTTGCTTGTCTTCTGTAGCTGCTGGATTCTTCTGATCTGCTGATTGCTGCTGCTGGTAATCACGCTGTATCCTCCATCTGCTGCACAATATCTGCTTTAAATGCCCAGGTTCAGGCAGATCTGGTACATATATTCGGAAATCTGCTTGGTCATGCCCAGGGCCTCGTCGATATCAAAGTCTACAAATTCTCCGTTGCGGTAACCCACCACCCGGTTGGACTTGCCCTCACACAGAAGATCCACGGCCATGGCTCCCATGGTGGACGCATAGACGCGGTCCTTTGCCGTGGGACTGCCGCCACGCTGCATATGCCCCAGGATCGTGGCCCGTGTCTCCATGCCGGTGGCTGCCTCAATCCGCTTGGCCATGCTGGTGGAATGCCCGATTCCCTCCGCGTTGACGATGATATGATGCTTCTTGCCCATCTTCCGGTTCTGGATGATATGATTCACCAGCTTCTGCTCGTCGTAGTCGTACTTCTCGGGAAGCAGGATATCCTCGGCGCCGTTGGCAATGCCGCACCACAGGGCAATGTAGCCTGCGTCGCGTCCCATCACCTCGATGATGGAGCAGCGCTCATGGGAGGTGGAGGTGTCGCGCACCTTATCGATGGCTTCCATGGCAGTGTTCACCGCCGTATCAAAACCGATGGTATACTCGGTGCAGTCGATATCCAGATCGATGGTTCCGGGCAGGCCGATGGTATTGATCCCCTGCTCGCTCAAGCGCTGGGCGCCCCGGAAGGAGCCGTCCCCGCCAATAACGATAATCCCGTCGATGCCGTATTTGCGGCAGATATCCGCCGCCTTAATCTGGTACTCCTCCTGCTTGAACTCCAGACAGCGGGCCGTCTGCAGGATCGTGCCGCCCCTCTGGATAATATCTGATACATGCTTTGCTTCCATCTCCTCGATCTCTTCCTGAAGCAAGCCTGCGTAACCTCTCTTGATTCCCATGACCTTCTTGCCGCGGCAGATGGCCTGGCGCACCACCGCACGGATCGCCGCGTTCATTCCCGGCGCATCGCCGCCGCTGGTCAGTACGCCAATGGTATTGATCTCTTTTGACACTGCTCATCCCTCCTGAATTCTGTCTCTTACGTCCTGTTTCTGATCCTTTCCATTTTAATATCTTTTTCCACTGTTTTCAATGGATTTTTCTACAACTTTTACATTTTTTTCTCCCAGAAACTTAGTTAAATTGTTCACAATCTTTTGGTCTGCCCGGACATTCCGGCTGGGCGGCAGCCGCTTCATCTGTTTCGTGCCGGAAATGTAGATCACGATGCCGTCCTGGCCGTCGGAGCCTTGCAGCATGGTAAACAGCTCCTGCTCCTTTTCGCCGTATTCCTCCAAAGTATCAAACTGAAGCCACAGCTCCTTTCTGGTATCGTCGAAAGAATACATTTTTTCACAGACCAGCTTGCCGTTCTTCTCCTCCTCGGTGGATACCCGCCCCCGGATAAAGACCTTGTTGTCGATCTCCAAAAGACGGCTGTTCTGCTCGTAATCCCGTGGAAAAATAATGACCTCCAGGGCGCCTACCAGATCCTCTAAGGTAATAAATGCCATGGTCTTATTATTCTTTGTATATTTTATGGTTTTATCCACAATCATGCCGCCCACCATGGCCGATTCCCCGTCCTGGACCTTGGTAACGCCCAATTCCTCGTCCAGCACAAAATCCGTGGTCACACGGGTGATATTTTTCCGCCATTTTTCTTCATATTCCTCCAGGGGATGGCCGCTGATGTAAACCCCCAGTACTTCTTTTTCAAATGCCAGCCGTGTTTCCTTGGGGTAATCCTCCACCTTGGGCATCTTCACTTCAAATTCCTGCTTCTGATCCTCGGAAACAATGTCAAAAAGCGTCATCTGCCCGGCCATGGTATTCTTCTTCTCCTGAGCGATCCCGTCCAGAATCGAGGCATAAACCAGCATAAACTGGTTACGGTTGCCGCCCAGGCCGTCTAAGGCCCCGGCCTTGATCAGGTTCTCCACCGCCCGCTTGTTTAAATCCTTCCCCTCCATACGGGTGAGAAAATCCTTCAGGCTCATAAAAATCCCCCGTTCCGCCCGTTCTTCCACCATCTGCTGGATGCAGCCGCGGCCGATGCTCTTGATGGCGGAAAGGCCGTAGCGGATGGCATTGCCGGATACGGAAAAATCTCCTTCTCCTTCGTTGACGTCCGGCGGAAGCACGGAAATCCCCATGCTCCGGCAGGTGAGGATGTATTCCGACACCTTCCCGGAATTGTCCATCACGGAGGTCATCAGAGCCGCCATGTACTCCACGGGATAGTAATATTTTAAAAATGCCGTCTGGTAGGACACCACCGCGTAGGCCGCCGCGTGGGACTTGTTGAAGGCGTATTTTGCAAAATCGATCATCTCATCGTAGATCTTGTTGGCCACCTGTTCGGAAATACCGTTGGCAACGCAGCCCGGCACGCCTTCTTCGGGATTGCCGTAAACAAAATTCTGGCGTTCCTTTTCCATCACCGACGTCTTTTTCTTGGACATGGCACGGCGCACCAGATCGCTGCGGCCCATGGTGTAGCCGGCCAAGTCCCGGACAATCTGCATAACCTGCTCCTGGTAGACGATACAGCCGTAGGTGGGGGAGAGAATGGGCTCTAGCTGCGGACAGTCGTATACGATACTGCCGGCGTCATTTTTTCCCCGGATGTAGGCCGGGATGAAATCCATGGGACCCGGGCGGTAGAGGGAGATCCCGGCAATGATATCCTCCAGGCTCTGGGGCTTTAACTCCTTCATGAAGTTCTTCATGCCCGCGCTCTCTAACTGGAACACACCGTCCGTCTTCCCGGTTCCCAGGGAATCCAGTACCGCCTTGTCGTCAAAATCGATCTGGTCGACGCTGAACTTGGGATCCTTATTCTTATGGATCAGCCCTTCGGCGTTCTGGATCACCGTCAGGTTCCTTAGGCCCAGGAAATCCATTTTCAGAAGCCCCAGCTCCTCTAAGGTGGTCATGGTGTACTGGGTGGTGATGGAACCGTCCGCGGCCCGGGAGAGGGGCACGTATTCGTCCACACTCTGCTGGCTGATCACCACGCCGGCCGCGTGCATTCCCGTATGTCGGGGCAGCCCCTCCAGACGCTTTGCCATGTCGATGAGGCGTGTCACCGTCTCGTCATTTTCATAGAGGGCCCTAAGCTCCGGGTTCATCTTGAGGGCGTTGTCGATGGTGATACCCAGCTCGTTGGGGATCTGCTTGGCGATCATGTCGCACTGGGCGTAGGGCAGGTCCATCACGCGGCCCACGTCCCGGATCACTCCCTTGGCCAGGAGGGATCCGAAGGTGACAATCTGTACCACACAGTCGTGGCCGTACTTTTCCCGCACGTAGTCGATGACCTCCTGGCGGCGCTCCACGCAGAAGTCAATATCGATATCCGGCATGGATACCCGCTCCGGGTTCAGAAAACGCTCAAACAGCAGGCTGTAGCGGATGGGATCGATGTTAGTTATCTCTAATGTATAGGACACCAGGCTCCCAGCGGCGCTGCCCCGGCCCGGCCCCACGGCGATGCCGTTGCTTCTGGCATAGTGGATGAAGTCCCAGACCACCAGGAAATAATCCACAAAGCCCATATTGTGGATGACCTCCAGCTCGTAATCAAGCTGCTCCGTCAGCTCCTGATAGCGGTCCGGATAACGGCGCACAAGCCCCTCATGGCACAGCTCCTGTAAATATTCCCAGCTTGTCTTGCCGTCGGGCACGTCGTACCGGGGGAGCTTGCGCACGCCAAACTCAATCTCCACCTGGCAGCGGTCCGCGATCCTTGCCGTGTTGTCCAGGGCCTCCTGGGCATAGGGAAAAAGCCCCCGCATCTGCTGTTCGGATTTCACAAAGTACTGGCCGCCCTCGTAGCGCATCCGGTTTTCGTCGCTGAGCTTTTTGCCGGTCTGGATACACAGCAGGATATCGTGGGCCTCCACGTCGTCCTCATAGGTATAGTGGACATCGTTCGTCGCGACTAACTCTATGCCGGTGTCCTGGGAAAGCCGCAAAAGCTGCTGGTTTACAGTCCTCTGCTCCGGTATCCCATGATCCTGCAGCTCCAGGAAGTAATTGCCCGGGCCGAAGATCTCCTGGTGCTCTAAGGCCGCCTGCTTTGCTTCCTCATAGCTTCCCCGAAGCAGCAGCCGCGGGATCTCTCCCGCCAGACAGGCCGACAGGGCGATCAATCCTTCATGATACTGCTTAAGTACCTCCCGGTCTACCCGGGGCTTGTAATAGTAGCCGTCCACAAAGCCCTTTGACACAATTTTCATCAGGTTGTGGTAGCCGGTATTATTCTCCGCCAGGAGAACCAGATGGTAGTACCGCTCCTCCCCCTCGGACCGTTCCCGGTCAAAGCGGGAGCCCGGCGCCACGTACACCTCACAGCCGATTACCGGGTTGATGCCGGCTTCCCTGGCCGCGCGGTAGAAGTCGATCACACCGTACATGACGCCGTGGTCGGTGATGGCCGCCGCCGTCATGCCCAGCTCCGTCACCCGGGCTACGTATTCTTTTATTTTGTTGGAGCCGTCCAGAAGGCTGTACTCGGTATGGACGTGGAGATGTGCAAATGCCATGGGTGTGTTTCCTTTCTAGGGTTTCGTATATTCCGAAACTTTTTCGTTGTGTAATTCGTTTATGATGTCGTCAATTGTAAGGTCTGGCTGTTGGTACTTTTCTGCTGTATAGTCGCCACTTCCACCATTATCATATTCTTCCATAAATCTGGCCATGCCGACCGGCCCCAAAGCTTTTATCAGCGCCTCTATACCGATCCGCCTGATCTCGCTTCCTTTTTTTAAACTAATCGTTGTGTTCATGATTATTTACCTCCAAAATAAATGAGATAGGATCCTGTACCTTTATCTTAGTTACAATCCGATTCGCTGCTTTTATAAATTTTATATCTGTAGTTAGCAAAATATCTGCCTGGTACTCTGCACTTGCCAAATGCAGGCTATCAAAAGCTTTTATTGATGACTGTTTCACGATATCTTTTGCTCTTTCTGAAATCAAATTATCCAAAAGAATTACATCGTCCACGATAGAATGATACAATATTTCTACATTTCTTCGTTTTTCCTCATTTGAAATCATTCCCATCTCTCGTTCCAATATCTCTGAACCAACAATGCGGAAATTCCTGTCATAAGCCATCTGCAATACAAGCAATATAGCTTCTCTCTCCAGATAGTTCTTAATATTAGAACGATCATCAAACGGTCTATTGTAGCAACAGTTATCTAAATAGACGGTTACCATAGTATAATATTTCCCCTTTTTACCTTATCAATCTTTTTTGGAAATCCCAAACTCCGCTTATTTTTATTATATCATGCTTCTCCCCCAAAGTCATCGCTAAATTTTTCTGCATCAGAAAACTGCATCAGAAAACCCTCCTGCGCCCAGGAGGGGATTTGTACCAGGCGGGGAGGGTTTTCATCTATCAAAATTTAGTTGTAAGCCTTATTCCGTAATCCAGGAGATCAGGCCGCCGGTGAGGCTGGGATCCATGTTCCAGACATACTTGTCGTATGCTTCCGGGATCTCGGTGTACTGGAACTGGTGGCTGATCAGCGGCGTAATATCCAGCTTGCCGTACTTGATCAGGTTTAAGAATACCTGGATGTCCTCGTCGGAAGTCCAGCAGTCAGAGTTTACGTAACGGTTTAATTTCTGTCCCATGACCGGCGGCCACGCACCTTCGATCAGAAGGTCCGCCCGTTTCAGCTTGAAGGGCTTGGAGTTTACATACGTTCCGATCAGGCTGGCGCCTTTCTGCATGATAGGGTCGTCGATGGGCGGCATAGCCTCTCCGTGCACCTGGGAGATCATCACCAGGCGGCCTCTCTCCCCGATCAGCTCCGCAGCCTGCATCAGCGGCCCTCTGGCGCCGGTAGCCTCGAAGATGACCGGAAGGTCACGGCCAAGCGCTGCGACGGCTTTTTCCAGCCCCTCCGGGTCAGTCTTGGAATTGATGGCTACATCCACACCCATGGCTCTGGCGGCATCCAGACGGGTATCGTCCAGATCCGTAACAATCACCGGAACCGCCCCGGCAATCCGTGCACACTGGGCGGTGATGGCTCCCACAAACCCCTGGCCCAGGACAACGCAGGGCTCTCCCATCTGCAGGTTGGAGCGGCGCAGGGCATACATGCCCGTATGACCCAGGTTCCAGAAGGCCGCCTGCTTTAAATCCACGCCCTCCGGGCATTTGGTACAGTTCAGCTCATTCATGATCAGATACTGGGCATGCTCCCCGGTAGTCACCACATGGTCGCCCACTTTGAGGTCATAGACCTCCTCTCCGCACTCAATCACCTCTCCCACCATGGCGTAGCCGATGCTGGTGGGCAGCGGCACAATGGCTCCTACCAGAAGCCCTTTTTCCGTTCCCGGACTCATGGCGCTGTATTTTGCCTTCAGAAGCACCTCGCCCTTCCCCGGCTTTGGCAGCTCCTTTTCCTCCAATGCGACTCTTCCTTCGTATGCTTTGGCATATACGGTCTTCATGTACAATTCCTCCTCATTCTTAAGCTTCTGTCTCAGGCGGCACCTTATGCCGCCCTGTCGTTATCTTTATTTTTCCACAAACCGGTCCTTTCTTCAATGACGTTTTTGAGGAAGAATGTTCTATTTTTTACGATAAATCCTGCGATAGTCCATGGGACTCATCTTGTAGCTGTTCTTAAAGGCGTCCACAAAGCGGCGGACATTGTTGTAGCCCACGGCTTCGGCGATCTCATAGGTCTTCAGGTCCGTTTTCAGCACCAGCTTAATGGCCTCCTCCATGCGGATCCTGGTGACATAGCTCTTATAATTTTCCCCGGTCTCCTTCTTAAAGAGGGCGCTGAAATAGGTGGGGCTGACGCAGGCCACATCCGCTAATTCCCGCAGGGACAGATCCTCACTGTAATGCTCCTGGATATACTTCTGGACGTTGAGCATTTCCCCGGTGGTCTTACGGCTGCTGTCGGAAAAGATATCTCCAAGCATTGCGCGATAGTAGGTGAGAAGCCACTCCTTGACCTGGGCGTAGGTTCCCAGATAGCGGATGACCTCCTGCAGCTCGTTCTGACGCTGGGTAAAATCTCCCTGTACCAGCTCCACGGCAAACAGCTTCTCCAGCAGCGTTCCGGAAAAAATCAGCACCCGGTTTACCGCCGCGTAACGGTTCCCGTAATGGATGTCCCGGATGGCGTCAAGCTCCTGTTCGATGGTATCGATGGCTTTTGGATCCCTGGCCGCAATCTGGCGGAAAACGGTTTCCAGGATCTGATGGAAATCCTCAAAGGATACCGTATATTCCCGGTGAACCTTTCCAAAATCAATGACCGGCGTTTCTTCAAAATAGTACAGTTCACAGGCAAACTTGGCGCTTTTGTGGGACAGCTTCCACTGGTCGATCTGTTCTGTGGGCGTACCGATCCCCATGACCAGCCGCACTTTCATTTCCTGCTGGAGCTTCTGCCACACCGGCAGCAGCAGCTCCTCCACAAAATCCTGCTCATGAGCTCTGGGAATCACTGCGATGGCGTCACAGATGTATTCCTCCTTCTTAATGAGAAATCCCAGCCGGCGTTTTTTTAATTCTTCCATGATCCGGTTATACACCCCGAACCGGAGCAGCCCCCGCTGCTCGTAGCTCATCTGACTCTTTAGGGCTTCATCCTCAATCAGGCTGAAGCACACTCCCACATAAAAGCAGTTTTCCACCGACAGGTTCGCCGTGGCGAACCGCTGGTACAGCTCCTCCTTTGTATATTCAAAGCCGTCGTTCATATTCCAGAAGATCTGCTGCAGCTCGCTGTTGTCCTCCCGGAACAGCCCTGCCGTCTGGCGGTCCTCCATCTGGCCCACGGCCTTTTTTACCGCCTCGGCGAGATCCTCCACCGCCACCGGCTTTAGCAGGTAATCCACCGCCCCGAAGCGCATGGCGTCCTTGGCGTAGGAAAATTCCTCGTAGCCGCTGATAAAAATAAATTTTGGCGCATGTTCCATGTCCTGGCAGCGGGCAATCACCTCCAGACCGCTTAAATGGGGCATCCGGATATCCGTCACCACCAGATCCGGCTTCTTCTCCCCGATCTGGGAAAGCAGCTCCCTGCCGTCCGCCGCCTCCCCCACAATCTCAATTTCCAGAGTATCCCAGTCCAGCAGCAGCTTCAGGCCGCCTCGGATCACGCTCTCATCGTCTGCCAGTATCATTTTCCACATACGCTTCCTCCTCCCATACCGGCAGCCGGTATTTTACCATGGTTCCCATTCCATATACGCTGGTAACGGTAAATCCATAACTTTCTCCACAGGTAAATTTGATTCGGTCATAAACGTTTTTCAGGCCCACGCTGATGTGGCCGTCCTCCTTTGGATCCGCCGGGCCCTTTTTCAGCAGACTCTCCTGCAATGCGGACACTTCCTCCGGCGTCATACCAAGGCCGTCGTCCATAACGATGATCTCAAGACTCGTTTCCTGCCGTTTTGCGCTGATCTCTATGGTTCCCGTCCCTTCCTTCTCCCGCAGGCCGTGCTTGATGCTGTTTTCGATCACCGGCTGCAGCAGAAGCTTTAAAACCAGAAGCTTCCGGTCGGGATCCGCCACGTTGGCATTGATCTGGAATTTGTCCTGATAGCGGGCGTTCATCAGTACCAGATACTCCCGGATGCTGTCCAGCTCCATGTAAAGGGGCGCCCGCTCCTGCTGCCGGCCGATCACATAGCGGAGCTGCTTTCCAAGCCCCTCTAAAAGCCGGGCGGTGCGCATATCCTGATTTTCCACCGCCGTCATGCGGATCACGTCCAGGGTATTGTAGAGGTAGTGGGGCTGGATCTGCATTTTCAGCGCGTTCAGCTCCGCCTCCTTCTGGCAGACGTTGGCTACAAATACCTCCTCGATGTAGTGGGTCAGGTCGCTGACCATCCGGTTAAAGCCCTCGCCCAGGTACTCCATCTCATCGTTGGAGCGGATGTCCACCCGGGCGTCCAGATCGCCGGTCTGCACCCTTTGCATAGCCGTTTTCAGCATCCGCACCGGCCCGCTCATTTTACCGGAGAACACCACATAGGCCAAAGTCAGAAGCAGAATCACCAGCAGGAGCGCCACCAGAATATACGTTCTGTTTTTGACATAGGTATCCATCACATCCTCCAAAAAAATCCGGATCACCACATAATATTCGGTTCCAGATACCATGCGGCAGAAATACCATTCTTTTCCCTCCCGCAGAATCTTACGCTCTGGTTTCCCGCCAAGCCCCTCCCTGAGAAGCCTAAGATCCATAGCCGCCTGGCCAGAGCCATAGATCCACTGTTCTTCTTGCGGGTCCACCACGGCGATGGCGCCCTTGGAGCCAACCTCCACATTTTCCATAAGCTTTTCCACCGCGTTTTCGTTCATATCGATATACAGCGCCCCTAAGCACTGCTCCTGGGCCGATTTTACATTGGCCGTCTTCATATAACTTCGCACCAGGGAAAATACATGGTCCGTGGTGTTGGTGTAGTAGGCTTCCTCCGCCACAGAGGGCATCAGGATCATCCGGTGAAAATTTTCCGGCGTCATCTTTACACCGTTCAGCACCGGCTCCCCTTTGCGGACAATTTTTCCCTGTACCCGGAAGGCCAGATAGCCGGTCCCATCTTCCTGATAAAAACGCACGGAAGAAATATCCGGATCCGCCATCAGAATGTCCTGCAGCAACCCGTTGATATAGATCTGGCGCTGGGACCCGGAAAGACTCTGATCCTCCAGAAGCTGATAGAGATACTGGTAATCCCCGGCGGAATAATCATAGAGATACCCAGCCGCCTCATCTGCTTTTTCCACCAGCTCCGATACATTCCGTTCCACATAATCCGCAATCTGGCTGTAATTGTTCTCGGCAGACTGCATCACATCCTGGGAATACCAGTAGAAAAACACCAGGCTTAGAAGCACCAGCGGAACCATGCCAAAGCAGATGTAAAACGCCGTCATTTTCGCGTAGGTAGAATGAAATCTTTTTTCTTTCATCGTCTTATCTCTCCTGCTCCTGGTACTGCTCCCACAGCGCGTCAAGCTGCTCTGCCAGCTTTCGCGTATCGATACGTCCCTCCCCCAGA
The DNA here is from genome assembly GCA_949738465.1 of uncultured Lachnospiraceae bacterium. Taxonomy (GTDB): domain Bacteria; phylum Bacillota; class Clostridia; order Lachnospirales; family Lachnospiraceae; genus 14-2. The sequence continues at coordinate 12,997 of CATJBQ010000110.1, read as the reverse complement.
TCGATGATCCCGGTCAGAAGGGCCGTTTCAAAGCCCTGGGGCGTATCCTCATTTCCAATGTAAAGGGACATGTGATCCCGATACCGGGAAACCTCCTTCTGAATCTCAATCTGCAGCTCCTCCCCCGGAACCATGGTCTTTTCCACCGTGACGGGATATCCGCAGGTATTGATACACAACTGGTTATAGGCCTCGCTGGTGTAAAAGAATTCCAGAAAATCCTGGGCTGCCTGATAGCGCCTTTGATCCCCCCCGCATTCCTTTGTGATACACCAGAATGCGTCCTTATTTTCCGAAACGATCACCCGCCCTGCTTCATCCGGTACAAAAAACCAGCCCAGGGAGATTTCCGGATTCAGTTTCTTAAGCTCCCGCGCATTCCAGGAGCCGGTGTAGATCATGGCCACCTCTCCCTGGGACATAGCGTAGGTAAGGCTTCCGTCCTGCTTCAGGGCCCAGTCGGAATTGACAGAGCCGCTGCTAAGGAGCTGCTTTAAGTGGTCCAGCATTTCCAAGGGCTCCTCGTCCTGCCAGCTCACCGTCCCCGCGTTTTTGTCCCGCAACCAGTTTTCATTTTCCCGTAGCACATCATTGCGGAAAAAATGATTGACCCAGAATTCCAGGTGCCACAAGTCCCCGCCTGCCACGCCGACGGGCGTAACGCCCGCCTGATCCAGTGTCCTGCAAAGCGTCAGAAACTCTCCATAGTCCCGAGGCTCCTTCAGCCCGTGGGCTTCAAAAATATCCTGGTTATACAAAACGCCGTTGGTATTCCCCAGAGCCAGAAGTCCGTAGGCCTGCCCGTCATAGGCATAAGTCTCATCTAAAAGCGCGGCCAGCTTTGGGGGAATTGGCGCAAGCAACCCCTCTTCGGCATACCGCCCGGGGGCCTTTAGCTGGATAATATCCCCCATCTGGCCCCGTGCCTGCAGCTTAGACAAAATATCCTCATAGACCTTATCCTCGTACTGCACCCTGACATCCATTGTGATATCCTCCCGGCTTTTGGAAAATTCCTCCACAATCGTCGCAATCCCCTGGTTCCACTGGGCATTTTGGTAAGCGTATACTAACGTCAGCGTTACCGGCTCCTCCTTGCCTTCCATCTGCCGCCGCGTTCCCCGCTGACATGCAAAAAACAGCGCCAGGCAGAACAGAATCACGCCTGCCGCTCCCAATGCCAGAATCTTTTCCGTTTTCCCGCCGTATCTTCCTTTCATGTTCCGCTCCATGTAAAATGCATGTAAGACCACACACTCCAAAGAGTGCGTGGCCTGTCATTATTGTGAAAACTACTGAAAGTCTGCCGCCGTGTAGGTTCCTGCCTCATAAGCCTTTCCATCTACCGTCAGCGTTACCCCTTCCTCCACGATCACTTTTGCATCCCCCTGGATTGTAAGGGATTTGATCAGGGACGTATCTGTCACGGTCCAGACAGCCGTATCCGCCAGACTGACGCTGATATCGTTTAAGCCGTTGGAGCGCACCAGATTGGCTACCTGGCCGATATTAAAATACTGGCTGATAGCAAATTGTACCGCCTGGTATTCTGCTGCAAAAGTGGCTGCCTCAGCCTCGTCGTCAAAGGCTGTAATCCCATTATCCTTCAGATACTTCTGGCCCTCGTAGGACGCATGGATGCAGGAGGTGGAGGCAATGGGGCCCGCCAGTGTGGCCGCTCCGTCCAGGTTCACCTCCAAAAGCATCTGCTTTACCTTCCCCTGGGACAGGGCGTTGGCATTCCAGCCGATGCCATTATAAATAGCGCCTGCCAGATCCGTATCCGTCACATGATAAACCGTGGTGTTGGGACCGGGATCCTCCTGGGGCATTCCGCCCTCCGGCATCTCTCCGCCGGGCGCTCCTCCTTCTGGCATCTCTCCCTCGGGGGCTCCTCCTTCTGGCATCTCTCCCTCGGGGGCTCCTCCTTCCGGGGCATCACCCATCCCACCTTCGGGGGCGCCGCCTCCGGGCATTCCGCCTTCCGCCGCCGCGTCTGGATCCACCGCCTCGGTGGGAAATCCTGCGTTTTCTTCATGAGTGGTTCCAAAAGCCATCCCCACTGTCTCATGATTGGGATTGAATTCCGTGGTGGAATCATCGTTGTCCAATAGCTGCAGCAAAATTCCATTTCCGGCGTTGATCTGGGCGCCGTTCTGCACATGGATCGTCGTGTTATTTCCACTCTTTACCAGGAAATTGGTATAGGCAGAATTTACAACAATACCGTCCAGAGTACACTCATTATCTCCCTGGTGGGACATAAAGCCGAAGGTATCGGAATTAATTACCGTCTGCACATCCTCCGTGGCCTCATAGGTATGGTGGACAGAGCCGTCCGCCGCCAGAAGGTCATAGCTCTCCCCGGATTTCAGATTGCCGTAATAACCGGTTCCTCCGGTGAAAATTGTGGCATAGGTCCCCACATCCATAGTGGTTCCTAAGAACGTCTCCGCCGCATTGCCGATCACATAGGTTCCGTACCCGTTTTTGTCGGTATAGGGATTTGCCTCGCTATACAGCCCGCCGGCCTGCAGCTCCTCCTCATTTCCGGTCAGGGACATTTTGGTATTGACCACGTTCAGGTACATATTGGAGCCGGCGTCTGTTGACAGCACTGCCCAATTGGATGCGGATGTTTCAGAATCCACCACTGTCATGGTAGAATCCGTCCCCTCCAGATTGGTACCCCTGGAATTTCCCATAATCCCCAGGATCCAGGGCGGCGCTACCATGGTTCCCTGGTTGGGAGAATTGATATAATCCTCATACAGGGTTCCGCCATCGGAATGCAGTGTTACATGATCCAGCAGGGCCGAGGACCCGTTGTCTGTAAATACGGCCAGATTCGCCACGCCGTCCGCGTTGATCTCGGTGTTTTTAACGGTTAGTGCAGACTTACCGTATACGGCCACAGCCGCTCCCAGACCCGAAAAATCGCAGGTTTCCTGCCCGTCTGCCTCCGCCGCATTGACATTGATCACAGAATCGGAAATCGTGTAGTCGGAATTGTTCACCATGATCCCGTTGACACCCTCTTTTTCCACGGTCAGCCTTAAGCCGGACGCCTCCGTATCCGTCACAGACGCATCCTTAATCACGGACTTCTCCTTGTCGTATGCGCCTCCGTCGATATAGATGGCCGGTGTAAATGCGTAATCGTTGCCGTTGATGGTCCCGCTCTCCGTTCCGCCGGTGGTCCAGGAGCAAAGCTCCTCTGCCAGCCCGTCCACCGTAGCCTCTGTCTCCAGGTCGGCCGGAATTGTAATTTCCTCCCCATTGACCACTGCCTCATCTTTCTCCTCCGGTTCCTGCTCCCCCGGATCCTTTGTGGAGTCCTCTGCTGCCTCCGGTTCCTGCTGTGTCTGCTGCTCCTCCCCGCAGGCTGCGGCTGATACTGTCAGCACGGCCGCCATTGCTGCCGCCAGCAGACGTTTGTAACTGCGATACTTCATTTCACTTCCTCCTGATTTTATTATAGAATATACTCCCCTCATATGCTCTTACAACTAAAATTTTGCCCTTTTTATGCTTTCTCTGGCTTCTGGATAAATTCAATCAAGGCGCCGGAATTATCCCTTACAAACATCACGGCATCCTCGCCCATGGTCACCTCATGGGCAATGTCTACGCCATTGGCTGTAAACCGCTCCTTTAACGCCTTCATGTCGGCGGTGTAAAATGCCACATGCTTGGTTCCGATGGTCTGAAGATCCGTATTGGGCGTCAGGCGGTCCTCCGGGATTGGCTTTGGCTCGTCATACTGGAACAGCTCCAGCTCAAACTCTCCATTCCGGATAAAACAGATCCTGGATTTTAAGGGCGGCACATAATCGTCGCTGATTAATTCAAAATCAAGATTTTTCCGGTACCACTCCAGGGATTCTTCCATATTCCCAACACTGATTCCCACATGCAATGGTTTATGAATGGTTTCCATACTATCTCCTCCATTTCTTATTCTGCCTGCCAAAGGAGCGCTATGCTCTCTTTGGCAGGCCTGCGTATTATTATAAGGTAACAACCAGCTTCCCGCCGGATGCCAGCGTATAGGTTCCTTTCTCTCCGCCGGTGGCTGTAATGGTCACCCCTTCCCTGGCATCGATCTGAGCCAGGTTGATGTCATTCATCAGATGTACCGTGGAATCCTTGGTGGCAATCCATTTGCTGCCGCCGTCCATGGTAAGGGTTCCGTTGGCAATGCCGCCGGTAAGCAGCGCACTGTTCATCTCGATCCACATGCGCCGCTCCGTATCCTCATGGAGCAGATCGCCCTTCACGGACATATCGGTAAAGCGCACATTCACGCCATAAGCCTGGTCGTCCACCGGCGTCTTACAGGGATCGCCGTTTAAAATGGTATGTACCAGAACACCAGTTTCGGATGAAAGTTCCACATCGGTCATATCCAGGATGGCATTGTGGCTCTTAATCAAAAAGGCCTCTTTCTTCGTGTGGATCTGCCCGCCGGTGATGGTCATATCGCCCACTTCCTCGCACCAGCCGTTGACGCAGTGCATCAAAGCAAAATAGGTGCCGCACTCCGCGGTGCAGTCTTCAAATTCCATGACGCTGTTTCCCGCCAGAATCGCCGCCATCCGGGCCATATCAAAATGGCTGTTACGAAATACATCGTGGCATCCCGGATCTGCATAAGCGCCGTAGCCATTTTTGGTACATACGATATCGCAGTCATTGGCCTCTAAGTACACAAACCCTTCCGAGGACTCGGTGGACAACGCCGCCCAGCCGTCACAGACGATCTTGCTGTTGTAAAAATAGCTGTAGGAATTGGACATGGTGCAGTGTGTCCTGGTGTTCCCGTCCATTTCCAGTGGGGGCGGCGGTGAGGACATCAATGCCTTGGGCCTCTCGTACTCGTCACCGTAAGGGATTCCATGGGACCAGATCACGGAATCGTACACCTTCAGAACGGAATTTTCCTCCGCCGCCGTGGCATATTTTGTCCTTCCCGTGGTGTTGATCACCACATTTTTCAAGGTAAGGTTCGCGCCGTACTTGGCCGCCGCCCCGCTGGCCGGGCCGCCGATGCCGGTACCCTCGCCCTCCAGGCTGATATAGGCCCGCTCCACCGTCACGTCGGTTCCGGCGCCTTCTGCGTAGATTCCGCCTTCATTCCCGTTGTAGGCAACCACCTTGACGTCACGAAGCTCCTGATCGCTGACGCTGCCGCCATAGCGCACCTTCTCGTTGGACAAGTCGCTGCGGTAAGCCCCATCCTTGATATGTACGGCCGCCACCGCATCCGGGGCGGGAGCAAACCAGTTCACCGGCTCCTTGCCCGGATTAAGGATGGCGTTTACATTTGTAATAATCTCCGCCATGGAGAGCATATTTTTACAGTCTCTGCGTGCCGGTTTTTCCAGCATGGCGCCTTTGATTTTTTTCGTTTCCATTCTCACATCCTCCTTATGCCTTTTCTTTTCCACCGTAGGATCGGTCCGCCGCGTTGGCGTCTTCAATCTTCAACATAGTTGCGGTAGCAATCAGCCCGATTACGACGATAGCAATCAGAATCCCATAACCGATCATTGCATTTCCGGACGTAATCAGCATGGTCATCATCATAGCCGCCACTGCGGACGGAATCAACTGAATGGCCATAATGATACGGTTGGCGGATTGGTACTCACGGCGTCCGTAAACATAAGCGGTAATACAAGGATGCAGGGTGGGTACGCCACCGGTCATGCAGGCTACGCCAAAGCCCCAGCCCACCATCAGGGGAACCGAGCCGCCCATGGGTTGCAGCATCAGGCAGATGACAGGAATCAGTTCACAGATGCCCAGAACCATGGATGCCTTGACGGAACCCAGCTTATCGTCCAGAAGACCGAATATGTAGGACATGGGGATGCCCAGAATCGCCCCGATAGCAAGGTACTTGGTGGCCCCCAGCCAGACCTCTAAGCCGCCCAATGTAATGTAACGGATGGCCATGGACCCCATGCAGGCATTGATGATAAAGGTGAAGGCGCCGTAAGATACAATGAGCTGCCATGCCTTTTTCTCCTTCAGCACCTGGCCTACGGTGAGATGCACCTCATCGCCATGCTCCGATGCCGGCGCATGGTCCGCGCCGTCCGGATAAAGGCCCGCTTCCTCCGGCGTATCCTTGATTCCAAAGGCAACTACCAGAAGTACCACGACGATCAGAACGGCAACTCCGATGTAGAAGGGCCTGTAATCTCCGCCAAACTGGTTTTTGATCAGGGAGGTCATACCGGCTGTCCCGATGACGGAAAACAGCGGGGATCCCACTGTTACGATTCCCATGATCTGTCCCCGGAGGCGGATAAACCAGTTGGCCACCAGCATAAATCCTGCCATCTGCAGGATCATGCACCCGCACCGGACAATAAACAGGGTGATAAAGAATAAGACGTAATTGCCGGAAGCCGCGCCGCCATTGCAATCAAGGCCGTTGGCCGCCACCATTCCCAGCACTGCCAGGGCTGTGATGACCATCACCACGATCAGGGGCTTTTTCACGCCATACTTCACAAACAAGGTCCCATACACGAAGGTCAGCACGATACAGATAAAGTTACCCACCGTCATGGGGAGCTGTGTGGCGTTGGCGCTCCAGCCGCCGCCCTCTTCCGTGATAAAGGCCTGGATGATTCCGATCTGGTCATTTTGCAGGCCAGAGTACAGGAACATGAACACAACGCCCAATACGCACAAAAGAATGGCGTTCCCTAAGAATTTTTTGTTTTTACTCATCTCATTTTCCTCCTTTGCGATAAGCACTCCTTTTTGTTGGTATTATCATCCCATAAAAGGCAGAGGATTGGAACGCCATTTCTTTTGAAAAAAGTGACACTTTTTACGATATGAAATTGTATGCTATAACTGGTAAAGCTCCGTATATTTCTCCGTCAGATACGCGATATAATATTCCGGATGGAAGCCCTCCCCGGTCATGTCTGTAAGAAGCTCCTGGGTGTTCTTCGCGCCGCCGTACTTGTGAATATGCTCCCTTAAGTATTCCCGGACGGGCGCTAAGTTCCCTGCCTTAAGATATTCTTCCACCGGCATCACACCCTTGATATGGTGGAAAATCTGCGCCCCGATGGCGCTGCCTAAGGCATAGGAGGGGAAGTAGCCGAAATCGCCGCCGGACCAGTGCATATCCTGCAGGATCCCGTTGGTATCGCTGTCGGGCGTGACCCCCAGGTACTCCTGGTACTTCTTGTTCCACAGGGCCGGCAGCTCCTCCACGGAGGCCTCCCCTTGAAAAATCAGCTTCTCGATCTCATAGCGGATCATCACATGGAAGGGATAGGTCAGCTCGTCCGCCTCGGTGCGGATCAGGCTTGGCTCAGCCTTGTTGACGGCTCTATAAAACTCCTCTAATGACACCCTCCCTAGCTGCGCCGGGAAATATTCCTGCACCTTGTGGTAAATGGGCTTCCAGAAGGCCCTGCTGCGCCCCAAGTTATTCTCGTAGAACCGGGACTGGGATTCGTGCATTCCCATGGAGGTCCCGCCGCCGATGGGCGTCATGGTGATGGCGTCGTCGATTCCCTGTTCGTACAGGGCATGGCCGCCCTCGTGGATCACGGAAAAAATAGCAAAATCCAACCGGTTCTCATAGAAATGATTGGTGATACGCACGTCCCGGTTGTGAATCTCCATGGTGAAGGGATGTTCACTCTGGGCCATCACGCCCCGGTTAAAGTCAAATCCGATATACTCCGCCAGGAAACGGCAAAGCTCCTTCTGGGTTTCCACCGGATACGTCTGGCTTAAAAATGCATCCGATACAAGCTCCTGCTTCTCACGGATCTTCTGCACCAGCGGCCCGAGGGCTGTCCGCAGTTTTCCGAAGAAATCGTCTAAAATCTCCACCGTAAAGCCTTCCTCATAGTCGTCTAAGCAAACGTCATAGAGGCTCTGCCCCTCCCCCTGCTGGTACCCGCAGAACCGCTTCTGATAGGCAATGATCTCGCCAAGCACCGGCGCATAGGACCCGTAATCGTTGTTGCTCTTGGCCTGCTCCCACACCGTATAGGCCCGAGCCTTCAGGGCTCTGTATGCCTGGAATTCATCTGCCGGGATCTTTTCCAGTTTCCGGAAGGTCTTTGATAAATTTTTCACAATTGCCTTCTCATTGGTGTTCAGCCGTTCCTGCTCTCCGGGTGTACCCAGGGATGCCAGAAGCCCCTTAACCTGATCGTTGATGATGGTTCCGTAGGCCTCTCCCGCCAGGACCTCTATGGCCTTGGCGGTGTTGTCGATGGCTTCCCGGGGGGCGAGGGTGTTGTTGTCCCAGGTGATGATATTCAAGGCCGCCTGGAATGCGTAGCTGCGCTTAAGGTGCGGGGTTAATTTTTCGAATAATTCGCTCATACTGCTGGCTCCTTTTCTTTTTTATTTCTCATAGTTTAACACAACTGACGCCCCAGAATCAATGGATCTTAGAAAACGATCTGCCGTTTCCCCATAAAATTCCAGGAAATCCTTCATTTTTTCCCGGCAGCGTCCGATAATAAAGGTATAAACAATTTTAGGGCCTTAAGATTGTGCAGCAAAAACCACGGATGGTATAAAAAGAAGCAGCATTTCTTTTTATACCTTTTTTCGTCCAATTTTTGAGCAAGGAAGGAGCCATTATGAGAATTGCTTCCAGCACAGTCAGAATGCACGCAACACACAAATTTCAGTCCCGGGAGCTGTCGGCGAGCCGTGTCAAAAGCGTCTCCCTGACCAATCTGAATGCCCAGATCGCCAGCAAGCCCTTTGTCAGGACCAATCTGGCTAAGGACCGCTTCCAGGGCCGGAATCCATCGGAGGATTCCTCGAACAATCTGAAAAATCAATATTTAAGCTCCCAGGGGACGAATGCCGTCTCGGCCCGGGATAATTTCCAGTCCATGATGAAGGTACACAAGGAGACCATCGACTACCTGATGCAGCTCTTTTTCGGGCGCGGCAATGTGGACGCCATGCGAAAGTCCTTTGCCTCCCCGGATCTGTCTGCTTTGTCCCCCTCCATCACCACCACAGAGAGTATTTATCACTATCAGGAAACGGAGGAGACCAGCTTTTCCACCACCGGCACCGTTGTCACCGCTGACGGCCGGGAAATCTCCTTTGGAGTGGACGTTTCCATGAGCCGTTCCTTTATGGAGACCTACTATGAAAAAACGCAAACATTCGTCCCGGCTAACTTCTGTGATCCCCTCGTCATCAACCTGGATACCAATTTTGCCGACGTCACCGACCAGAAGTTTTACTTCGACCTGGATATGGACGGCCATGAGGAAGCCATCTCCCAGTTAAAGGCCGGCAGCGGCTTTCTCGCCTTAGACAAGAACGGCAACGGCAGGATCGATGACGGCAGCGAACTCTTTGGCGCCGCCACCGGAAACGGTTTTGCGGAACTGGCAAAATACGATACGGATGGAAACGGCTGGATCGACGAGGCCGATGAGATTTTTGATAAGCTCCTGATCTGGACCAAGGACGCCTCCGGCAAGGATGTGCTCTGCGGCCTGGGTCAGGCCGGCGTGGGCGCTATTTTTCTGGGCAATGTGGGCACGGAGTTTTCCTTAAACAGCCGCCACGACAACAGCGCCAATGCCAGGGTGCGCAAAACCGGTATGTTCCTGTATGAGAACGGAACGGCTGGGACGGTGCAGCATGTGGATTTCGCCACGTAGAGATTTCATGCCGGCTTTTTAAGGACAGAAAATCCCTCCGGATACGGAAAGCCGGAGGGAACTTACGTTCTGATTCTTTTAATGTGAAATCTTCCATGTATTTCAAGGCGCCTGCAAGGTCTCATTCTGTATTGAATTTCCCGCCAAAAAGTGCTAAAATACCAACTGTTGCATCTGATTTTTTAACAAGGAGTGATACAAATGACCTCGGGCAAAGCCGTAAGGGATTCTTTTTTCACCAAAGATCCCGTCTTTTATAAAACCCTTTTTAAAATGCTGCTGGTGGTGGCCCTGCAGAATCTGGTGGCCTACAGCGTCAATATGGCGGATAACATCATGCTGGGCAGCTACAGCCAGGCCTCCCTCTCCGCCGCAGCCACGGTCAACCAGGTATTTTTCATGGTACAGCAATTCGCCCTCTCCATCGGAAATGCGCTGGTGGTGCTGGCCTCCCAATACTGGGGCCAGGGCCGGACGGAGCCGGTGCGCACTCTCACGGGCATTGCCTTAAAGCTTGGTATCATTGTAAGCGTCATTCTGGTGGGAATCTGCCTCCTGCTTCCGGAACCGCTCTTATATCTGTTTACGGATTCTTCCGAAATCGTGGCAGAGGGCGTACGCTATCTGTCCCTGATCCAGTGGACCTTCGCGCTATTCATTCTGTCCAATGTGTTGATGGCTGCCCTGCGCAGCGTGGGCACCGTCAATATTTCCTTTTACATATCGGTGGTCTCCCTGATTGTCAATGTGGCCATCAACTATACCTTGATCTTCGGGAAATTCGGTTTTCCGGAAATGGGGATCTTAGGCGCCGCGGTGGGAACTCTTGTGGCACGGGTGCTGGAATTTCTGATCGTTTTGATCTACATTTTAAAATTCGACAAAAAAACCCGGCTTTTTACAGGGGGCGGTCTGTGGAAAGCAGACCCGGTTCTTAGGCAGGACTACACCAGGGTCTACCTCCCTATCATGTGCTCCCAGGTGCTGTGGGGGATTTCGGTGCCCATGCAGACTGCTATTCTGGGACATTTGTCGGCGGACGCCATCGCCGCCAACTCTGTAGCCACCACATTTTATCAGTACCTGAAGGTGATCGTCATCGCCATGTCATCGGTGTCCGCTGTGATGATCGGAAACGCCATTGGCCGGGGAGATATGAAACGGATCAAATCCGACGCCCGCACCATGGCTGTCATCGATGTGGCCATCGGCCTCGCACTGGGCCTGGCCCTTTTCCTGCTGCGTTATCCGCTGCTGTCCATGTACAGCCTGACGGAAACTGCCACGGAGATGGCCGTCAATCTCATTATTGTCATGAGCTTCGTCATGGTGGGCATGTCCTACCAGATGCCGGTAAGCTTCGGCATCATCCAGGGCGGCGGTGACACAAAATTTACCATGAAAATGAACCTGATCTCCACCTGGTGTATCGTGATGCCCCTGTCCTTCCTGTCTGCCTTCCTTTGGAAATGGCCGGTGGAGGCGGTGGTGCTGATCATCCAGTCCGACCAGATTTTCAAAGGGCTGCCGACTTTTCTGCGGTTCCGGAAATATCAGTGGATGAAAAAACTGACAAAGGAGTGAGCAATACGCTCACTCCTTTTTATTGTTTCCCTGGGAAATATTATTTCTCCACCGGCTCCGTATTTGGACAGTCCAGATTCTCCCGCCACATCACAGGCGCCGCCCAGCGCACTGCGTTCTCGATCACCCGCATCACATATGGATTGTGATAAGACGGATTGGTCTCATGGCCCGGCTGGAAGTAGAAGATCTTTCCGTAGCCCCGGTTCCAGGTACAGCCGCTGCGGAATACCTCGCCGCCCTTATACCAGCTAATGAAAATAAGCTCGTCCGGCGTGGGGATATCGAAACGCTCCCCGTACATTTCCTCCGGCTCCAGTTCAAAATATTCCGGAATGCCCTGGGTAATGGGATGGGTGGGGCAGATGTTCCACAGCCTTGCCTTATCGCCTTCCCGCCACCGGAGGCTCCCCGAGGTTCCCAAAAGCCCCTGCATCACCTTGCAGGGGTGCGCCGAATGCAGGGGGATAAAGCCCATGCCCCTTAAGATGCGGTTCTTAATCTTAGCCACCAGCGCATCCGGCACCGCCTCGTGGGCGATATGCGCCCACCAGATCAGCACGTCGGTATTGTCCAGCACCTCATCTGGCAGACCGTATTCCGGCATATACAGATTCACATGGGTAATCTCCATATCCTCACATTTTTCCAGATAGGCGGCAATCGTCCCGGTAATCCCCAGCGGGTAGACCTCCTTGATCTTCTTGGCCGTGCCCTCAATAAAGCTGCGAAAGCCCGCAAGCTGCTCCTCTGGCATCTCTCCTGCGGGAAGAAACTCCTCCCGCAGTTCGCCGGATTCCTGCACATATTCATTCCAGATGGTTACACGAATCATTCTTTTTTATTCCTCCTCCAGTTCTACTGTAATCTTTTCTAATTTCCAAATATCATCCACATATTCCTGGATGGTACGGTCTGATGAAAATTTTCCTGCATGGGCCACATTCAAAAGCGCCATCCTGGCCCACCGCTTCTCATCCCGGTAAGCCTCCTCCACGCGCCTCTGGGCCTCTGCGTAAGAGCGGAAATCCTTCAGGATGAAGTAAGTGTCCGCGTACTGCGTACACTGGGTATTCAGCAGGGAATTGTACAGCGGGCGGAACAACTCCGTATTGTTATGGGAATAGAAGCCGTTGATCAACTGTGTCAGCACCATACGGATATCCTGATCGCTGTTGAAGATCTCCATCGGCTGATAATCCCGCCGTTTCTCATAACCGATCACCTCATCGGAGCTTAGGCCGAAAATAAAGGCATTCTCCTCTCCCACTTCCTCCACAATCTCCACATTGGCGCCGTCCATGGTTCCTAACGTCACCGCACCGTTTAGCATGAACTTCATGTTGCCAGTCCCGGACGCCTCCTTGCTGGCGGTGGAAATCTGCTCGCTGACGTCGGAGGCTGCAAAGATCCACTCCGCATTGGAAACCTTATAATCCTCGATAAATACCACTTTGATCTTACCACGGATGCTCTTGTCGTTGTTGATCACCTCCGCCACGCTGTTGATCAGCTTGATGGTCAGCTTGGCAATCTGATAGCCTGCCGCCGCCTTGGCCCCGAAAATAAAGGTTCTGGGGTACATATCCATCTCCGGATGTGCTTTTAAGGTGTTATACAAATACATCACATGCAAAATATTCAGAATTTCTCCCCCTATTACCTACAACACCACGCAAAGCAAAAATCACGGTGATTTGCAGAAATTTCCCTCTATTCCTTAC
>CATJBQ010000109.1 GCA_949738465.1 uncultured Lachnospiraceae bacterium | reverse complement strand
TCGAACTTACGTTCTTTCAGGGCCGTAGGTCTATTAAAGTTACCCTTCTTCCAGAAAATCTTTTTTATTTTCCTCTTGACATTTCACCAAATTGCTTTTCACACCGCCTCATTCAACGTCCGGTCCAGAATCTCATTCTGCAGACGCTCTGTCAGTTGGACGTAGTAGGCGCTGTAGCCCGCCACACGCACCATCAGGTCACGATGCTCCTGGGGGTGCTTCTGGGCATCCAGAAGCGTCTCCGCCCCCACCATATTGAACTGGATATGCTTTCCATAGCAGTTAAAATAGGTGCGGATCATCGCCGCCAGCTTCGATACGTCGGCATCCTCCTTTACCGCGTCCGGATGGAACTTCATGTTAAATAAAATTGCCTGATACCGGTTATGGGGAAGCTTCATGGCGCTGCGGATCACAGCCAGGGGCCCCTCCGCATCCTGGCCCCGCATAGGGGAAGCGCCTGCATCCGCCAGGGTCTCTCCTGCCACCCTTCCGTCCGGGGTCGCGCCGGTGACTGCCCCGCCCGGCGCATGGCCAAAAATGGACACTGCCGAGGAAAGATAATGCCCGCCCGTCACACAGGGCATCCCATTGCAGCATTCGTCAAAATAAGTATAGATATCGGCAACCGTCTGATCCGCCTCGTCGATATCATTTCCGTATTTCGGCGCGTCCAGGCACATCTGCCGCAGTTCCTCATACCCTTTCCAGTCCGCGTCCATAGCCTCCTTAAGCCGGGTCAGCGTCACCTTCTTTTCCTCATATACCAGCTTCTTAATGGCCGTTAGGGAATCTCCCAGGTTCACCAGCCCCACCGGGCAGATGGAGCCCGCATTTTCAAAGGGCATCCGCTTCTTCTGATAATCCACGCCGTCCGCAATTCCCCGGTACATAAAAGCAGTTTTGGCCGGCTCCGGAAAATATTCCTGCATGGAGCAGATCATCAGGTTGCAGTATTGGGCCATCAGCTTAATGAAATAACAAAATTCCTCCTTAAAAGCAGCCTCAAACTCCTCATAGGTGTTCCACTGCTCCAGGTCGCCCCAGTCATGCCCCATCCGCTCTCCGTTGTTCCGGTTGATGCCATGATTTAAAAAGACATCCAGGCACATGGTGGTGATGAACATGCAGGCGGTCATGACCCGGGCCTTTCCGGGGAGCACCACATCGATACACCCGGCAAGCACATAATCCCGGGCGTCCTCTAAGGCAACCTGGTTCCGCTCCAGATAGGCCAGGTAGGAGCGGTCCCCCACAAAGGCCGGCATGCTTAAGCCCGCCCTTACGCACCGTAAACCATGCTCGATCAGCTCCTGGGGCGTGCTGTCCGCCACACGGATGGTAACGGTGGGATGGAGGGTGGGAATCTCCAGCAGCGCTTTTAAGATCAGATAGCTTAAGGGGTTGGTAGCGTCGGAGCCGTCCCGCTTTACGCCGCCGATCACGATATTATGCCATTTGGCCTCCCCGTTGGACACATCCCGGGTATCCTTGCCCGTCACAATGCCAAGCTGGTAATCCTTCACCCGGAGCACCTCCAGAAGCTCCTGCACCTCCTCATCCGTAATGATCCCCTTCTCCTTGTCCGCCTTATAATAGGGATACAGGATCTGATCCAGCCGTCCCATGCCCAGGGCCGCATTGGGACAGGCCACCGTAACAAACAAAAACCAGTACATCTGTATGGCCTCCCGGAAATTCCGGGCCGGGTGGGCCGGTACATGCCGGCAGATTTCCGCCATCTTAATAAGCTCCTGCCTGCGGGTTTCATCCCTCTCCGCCTCCGCCATCTGCTCCGCCAGCCTGGCATTGCGGTCCGCGTATGCCACGATTCCCTTAAGGCACAGCCGCATGGCCTTCAGATAGATACAGCGGTCATAATCCTCCTTGCTGTTGAACTGGATGGCGTCAATCCTGCTGCCGCACTCCTCAATCATGGAAAGCAGGCCGGTCTTTAAAGCCGTTTCATAGTCCAGGCAGACCAGGGCCTGGGCCGGCGTCAGATTCAGACCGCCCTGGGCGCTGCACTGGGTGATCTGCCGCCCCTTCTCCAGAGACGCCCATTTTACCATGCCCATCCCGGAACGCAAAAAGGGCATCAGATAGGAATCCTCACTTAACGCCTCCGCAATGCCGTCGTTCATCCCGTAGGGCGCCTGGTTCCTGTTCAACTCACACAGAACCGGCTCATCCCCCCTGGAAAAGGAATAGCCGTCCTCCCGAAGCTTTTCGATCTCATACTCGTTCCAGATGCCATTGGCCGTGTCGATTTCCAGTCCGTTTGGGCATCCCGTCCCGTTTCCAGCTAGCAGATCCCCCTCCTGTATAAAAACAGGAATTTTCGTCAGGATATTATAAATCGCCTGGGCCCTGCATTTCACCGCCGGCTCCCCGTTCATTTCCTTATATGTCTCCTGGATGATCCGGAAAACCTCCATGGAAATGTGCGCTTTTTTTCTGGATTCCTCCATCATCTTCCTTGTTCTTACACTCATAGCAATCTCCTTTCCTTGTTTCTGCGCTGCCTCCGCTACATGGAACCTCCGATCTGCACGGACAATCCAAACCCGCAAAGCATCTGCTTTGACTGCTCCATTTCTTCCTGCCCGGGCGGCCGGATTCTGTGCTCCTCCTGCCACCCTAGCTGCCTCTGCTTGCCTTCCCCCATGCTGTGATAGGGAAGAAGCTGCACGCGAACATCCGTTCCCAATTCTGTGGAAATAAAACTGCCGGTACAGCGGAAATTTTCCGCGCTGTCATTGCAGCCACATACCACCGGAATCCTCACAACCACCTCTTTTTTCATCTCATGGTATAAACAGACAAGATTTTCAAGAATCACCTGATTGGAAACACCGGTCAGCCGCTGATGCAGCCCCGGCTCCATAGCCTTTAAATCATAAAATATAAGATCCGCATCCCCAAGGGCCTGCATCATATGGTCCCGGACCGCATACCCGCTGGTCTCCACCGCGGTATGGATCCCTCTCTCCTTGCAAGCCCTGAAAATCCCTGCCGTAAACTCTGGCTGCATCAGTGGTTCGCCTCCGCTAACCGTCACGCCGCCCCCGGAGCTTTGATAAAACATCTCATCCCGCTTTACGGCCTCCATTACATCCTCCACCGTCGCTTCCCGGCCCACAAGGGTTCTTGCCTTCTGCCTGCATACCTCCTGGCAGGCCCCGCATACCCGGCATTTCTCACGGTCCACCACATAGGTATACCCTTTTGGGAAAACCGCCCCGGCCGGACATACATACTGGCAGGCCCCGCACCCCTGGCAGAGATTTTCCATGTACAAAAGCTCCACTGCCTGCCTCTGGGACTCCGGGTTATGGCACCACAGACAGTGGAGGGGGCAGCCCTTCAAAAAGATGGTGGTGCGGATGCCGGGGCCATCGTGGATCGAATAGGACTGGATCCGGAACAAATTTCCTTTTCCCATTTTCCATCCTTTACTGCTTATTGGAAAGCCATTCTGTAAACTGCTTCTGATTTTCCTCCATAATCTTCGTAAGCCCTGCTTCTTCCAATGCTGTGAGGAACTGGGGAAGCTTCTCGTCCACATTGACCAGGCCGCATTCTAAGGAGGGCTTGTTGGTATCGATTACATTTGTAACGGCCGCCAGCTCCGTGGATACCGCCGACGCGTCAAAGGTATAGCCCATAGCCTTGGAGACCCGTGCCTTTCCCAGCCCGTAATTTTCCAGATCGTCAAAATATTCCTCGGTGTTGGGGGCAAACTGATAAGCCTTTGCATTGTCGCCAAACCAGTTGATAAAACCGCCCCAGCCGCAGCTCATGGCATCCACGCCCTCCGGATATCCCACGATCCGCTCGCTTACCTTTTCATAATGGACGCCTTCAATTCCAAAATTCAGAAGGTTCATCAGCTCCGGATCCGTAAACATCAAATTCAAAAACTGTACGGCCTTCTCCGGCTTCTCGGAGGTGATAGGCACGCCCCAGCTCATCAGCGATGTGCTGTTACCGGTGATTAGGGCGTCAGACAGCTTGATATAGCCCAGCTCCACGCCGCCGCAGTTCTTGCTTAAGGTTACCTCATTGCAGTCTGCCTTAAAGGGATTCTGGAAGGAGAAGCAGGTCTCTGCCGCCATACAGTCCAGGGTGGAATATCCGCTTGTCATGGAATCCGGGACGCAGTACCCGGCATCGTACCACTCCTTGCGCTTCTCGGCCAGCTTCTTATATTTGTCTGTAGCATACCAGTTGTCAATCTCTGTCCCGGTCTCGGCCTCTGTCAGTACGCCGTAGGACAGATAGCTGGTATCGCCCAGGGCGTCATAGGTGGAATCCCAGTTAACCGTACTGGAGCCGCCGCCATCCCCCAGGGTAAAGGCATACACATTTTCCGGAAGCTTGGACTTGGCCTCTGCGAAAAACGCGTCCCAGTCCTCGTAGCTGTCCAGACTCTCGGGAATATTGATACCGTATTCTTCGGCCATGCTCTTGTTATACAGAAGATTCAGCGCCTCCCCGGGATACAGTACGCCGGGAACGGAATACACGCCGCCGTTAAAGGTTCCCACTTCCAGAAGCTCCCCTTCCAGAGCCACCAGCTCCGGCGCATGCTCATTCAGCAGATCCCCGATATCCGTCAGGATGCCGTCCGCATACAGGGTGGCCGGGCTTGAAGTAATTCCGGTCATGATCAGATCCACCTTCTCTCCGCCTGCTGCCAGCATCCCCACCTTGGTAGCGTGGTCGGCAACCGTAATCGGAAGAAACTTTACCGTAGCGTTGATCCTGGGAACCGTAATCTCATTGATTGCTTCCTCCACCATTTCCATATCGGCAGGCGTCATTCCATAAGTCATCAGTTCCACCACCAGCTCATAGCTTTCCCCGTCCGCAGCGCCGGCCCCTTCCTTGGAATCTCCGGATTCTGCCGGTGTTTCCCCGGACTCCTGCTTTCCGCTGCCCCCCGAATCCTTGCCGGTATCTGAACTGCTGTCGCCGCAACCGCCCAGCAATCCTGCACTAATGGACAAAGCCAATAATAACGCGAGTGTTTTTTTCTTCATGAATAAATCCTCCTTATAAAGTATAATGATATAGTATCTGGTTTTTTTGCCCGAAGATAGGACACTTCTGGTCAGAAATAGGATTATTCTGCAATTTCTTACAAATCAACCCTTCACTGCTCCTGCCGTAATACCCTTGGCAAAATATTCCTGGAAAAAGGGGTATACCACCAGCACCGGCAGGATTCCCACCACCGCAATGGCCATCCGCACCGTTGTGGTGGGGATGGAAGCGCCACGGCCCCCGGCAAACTGCATCAGATATTTTGCATTGCTGTTCATATCGTTCAAAACATTCTGGATGCCATGCATGGCGGTGTCATCCAGGTAATACAGACCGTTCTGCCAGTCATTCCAATAGGCCAGGCCCACGATCAGGGCAACCGTAGCCAGGATCGGCTTGGACAGCGGGAGCACCACCTTGAAAAAAATACCAAGCTCCGAGGCCCCGTCGATTTGCGCCGCCTCGCCCAGATCCCCCGGAATGGAAAACTGAAAATAATTTTTCAGCATGACGATGGAAAAGGCGTTGCATAAAAGGTTTGGCGCCAAAAGGGCCAGATATGTATTTTTAATATGGAAGACCTGCACATAATTGATGTAGGTCGCCACCAGGCCGCCGTTGAACAGCATGGTGAAGATCACATAATACATCAGCAGCCTGCCCCCCGGCAATCCTTTCCGGGAAAGGGTATAGGCCATCAGGGAAGCGATCAGAAGCCCTGCGATCACGCCTGTGACCGTCACAAGAATGGTGATCAGGTAGGCCTTTCCAAAGAGGGGAAGGTTGCCCATTATATACCGGTAGGCATCCAGCGACCAGCCCTTTGGAAAGAAGGAATAGCCATACTTTACCGCCATGGACTCTTCTGTGAAAGACGAAATAATCAATAACAGAAAGGGCGCTGCCAGGCAGATGCTCAAAAAAATCAGCACAACATGCGATAAGACCAGAAATCTGTTTTTCTTTCTCCGTTTCATCCGTTTCATCTGTTTCCTCCTAAAACATTGCATTCTCGCGGCTTGCCCTGCGCATGATCCCGTTGAAAACAAGTATGGTGATAAAGCAGATCACCGACTGGTAAAAGGCTGCCGCCGAGGACATTCCGATATCCCCCGTCTGCATCAGGGCCCGGAATACAAAGGTATCGATGGTACTGGTGGCCTCATTCAGCAGGCCCTGGTTTTTGGGCACCTGGTAGAACAGGCCGAAATCGGAACGGAAGATATTTCCCATTCCAAGGGTCACCACCATGATGATCGTAGGCAGCAGCATGGGGATCGTAATCCGCGTAATCTGCTTCCACTTGGACGCGCCGTCCAGATCCGCCGCCTCGTAATACTCCTTCCCGATTCCCACCAGGCTTGCCAGAAAAATAATGGTGTTAAAACCGATATTTTTCCATTCATAGACGATTGTCAGGATCACAGGCCAGTAGCCGGCCTTCTGGTACCAGGCGATCCCTTCTTTTCCAAAAGCGCGCAGCACGCCGTTTATAAGCCCTGTCTGCTCGCTTAGGAAGGCGTAGGCCAGATAGGATACCACCACCATGGAGATCAGGTAGGGAAGCAGGATTACCGTCTGGTAAAACTTTTTGGAGCTTTTTTTGCGGACCTCATTTAAAAACAGGGCCACCGCAATTCCCAATACCACATTCAGGACAATCCAGAACAGGTTATACCCGATGGTATTCCTGGTCATGATCCATGCCTCCTTGCTGGTAAAGAGGTACTCAAAATTTTTCAGACCAATAAAGCGGCTGTTCCAGATCCCGTCGGAGGCCTTGTAATCCCGGAAGGCAATCTGAAGGCCCGCCATGGGCATATAATTATTGATGAACAGATATACCACGCAGGGGAGGGCCATAAGGTAAAAGGGCAGCCATTTTCGCAGGCGTTTTTTACGTTTCATAGATGCACCGTCTCCTTTTTCTTTTTTTCTAATATACCGTCTTACCGCCCGAAAAAATAGGACAAAAAAGCCAGCATATAGGACAATCATGCTGACTTTTTCCACTATTCTTTTCCATATTCCGTCCGGTATCTTAAGCGGTATTCCCGGGGCGTTTCGCCGGTCTCCTTCTTGAACACCCTGGAAAAATAGGAGTAATCCTCATATCCGACCAGTTCGGCCACCATGTTCACCTGCAGAGCGGAATCCCGAAGGAGCTGTTTTGCCTTTTCCATGCGCTGGGCCGTCACGTATTCGATCACCGTCTTTCCCGTACTCTTTTTAAAGCTGTGCATCAGATGGGAGGCGCTGCAGTGAAGACTTCCGGCCATATCCTGTACATTGATATTTTCGATCAGATGCATCCGGATATACTCTTTGGCGCTGTGCAAAAGCCTTTCTTCCTCGCCGATTGCGGCTCCCTCCCTGCCGCCTTCTTCTGTCTCCGTCCCGCCCGCTCTGGCCGCCCTGCGGGCCTTCACCTGGCCTACCAGCTTTTTTAAGACCCGCTCTACCTCCTCGTATTCCACCGGCTTTAAGAGATAGTCGATGCTTCCTAGCTGCATGGCTTTGCGCATATAATCGAATTCCGGGTGGCAGGTAAGGCACAGGCAGGCCGTATCCGCCTGCTTTTCCTTGATCCGCTCCATCAGCTCTAAGCCGCTTCCGTCTGGCATCTCTATGTCTGTCACCACAATATCCGGTACATAGGCGGAAAAGTACTGCAAGGCGTCGTCCATGGTCCAGGCCTTGAACAGGTAATCTACGCCGCATTCCTTCCAGCGGATATTTTTTTCCAGCGCCTCCAACACCCATTCCTCATCATCCACAAGCAGTACCTTGATCATCTGTCTCCCCCTCCGTTTCCACGATCCATGGGATCTCAATTTCAATCCGCGCCCCGCCGTCTACGGCATTATAAATAGAAATTTCAAAGTTTCCACCATATAAAATGGTCAGGCGGTTGATTACATTCTGGATCCCGACCCCCATGTTTTCGTCATATTTTTTCGTTTTCAGAAATTCCTGGATCTTTTGTAAGGTATCCGGTTCAAATCCTTTTCCGGTATCCGCAATCAGTAGCTGGATCCGGTCTTTGCCGATTCTTTTTGCCAGGACAAAAAGAAACATGGTATTTCCTTTGCGGAATCCGTACTTGATACTGTTTTCCACAAAGGTCTGTATCACCACCGCCGGGATCCTGGCGTATCTTAGCTCCTCCTCCCATTCCACAAAATGGGTAAAGCGGCTGGGATAGCGCACCTTCTGGATCTTCAGGTAATTTTCCGCATGTTCCATTTCCTCCCACAGCAGCACGTAATCCGACTTCAGGTTCACCAGATAGCGGAAATATTTTGTCAGATAGATGATCATTTTCTTGGCTGACGGAAATTCATTGTCGTCCCACATATAGATGATGTTCAGGGCGTTTAAAACAAAATGGGGGCGGATCTGCTGGTTTAAGTAGCGCAGTTGTATCTTCTGACGGTCGATTTCCTCCTGGTACAGCCGCAGCTTTGTATTTTCCAGCTCGTCCATCATCTTATTAAAATGAAGGTTCAAGGCGTCGAACTCATTTTCGTACATCTTATGCCTGACCGGAATCCGGTAACCGGTATTCCCCTGCTCCAGCTCGTCCATGGCGTGATTGAGCAGCTTCAGGGGCCTTTCTACCAAATGCAGAAAGATGGCGGAAAGAAGCGGCGCACAGCAGAGGGAAACCATGGAAAAGATCAGCAGGATCCTTACAATACCTGGGATTCTCCGGTTCAGAGCTTCCTGAGGAATCCACCCGCCCAGAGAAAGGTCCAGATCATACAGCTTGACCAGTCTATGATAGCATTTCTGGCCTTCCCGTTTAAAATCCGGCGCATTCTCGTAAAGCTTTTCCTCCAGGTGCTCCAGGCCAAGGCCGCTCTGCTTGAGCTTATCCTTCTGAAAGCACAGGTAATACCGGTAGTCCGCATCCTTCTCTCCCTGGGTCAAACCCTTTAAAATATCATCTGCCAGAATCGTAATCAGACATCTGGAGCTGGGGGAGCAATATACGTTCATCAGATACACGTCGCCGCCAAGCTCCAGATACTGCCAGTTTCCTCCCAGTCCGCGACCTTCTTCCTCCTCAATCCCGGAAAGAACTTTTTTTAAGGCTTCTACCTTCTCCCGCTTCTGCGTGCCAAAGCTGTCCCGGTTGATATACACGCCGGACGGTTCAAAATAGGCAATCACATTGGACACGACGTCATTGGTGGCCATATAGACCTTGAGCTCCTGTATGAGCTGGTTCTGTACGTCATAAAACTCCGGATCCTTAGACGTGGTCCCTTCCTCTGCCAGCTTCTGATAGGGATACCGCTCGGTAGTCAGAAGCTGCATGTAATTGTCCACCTGCAGCAATTCCTTCTCGACGGTTCCCGCATACATCTGAAGCAGGGCTTCATTATCGTGCAAAAGCTCCTGCCTGGCATTCTCCACCTGCCTTTGTGCATAATAGATCAGCAGCAAATTGACCGGAATCATGATGATGGTCGGAATAATAATAATCGCCATGAGAATGGTACGGTTTTTCTTCATAAGCGCTTCTCCGCCTTTTCCAGCACCGTCTCCACCACCTCCAGCACCCGGCCGGCTTTTGTTTTGGAGCTGTGGTTCATCCGGAAGGTAAAATAGGGACCCGAGGCGTCCGGCGTAAATTTCAGCGCGCCGTAAAATTCCTCCACAAATTGGGGAATCCCGGAAACGTCGATATTTGCCTTTTCATAAAGCGTAAAGCGGATTTCATCTCCCTTTTGTGATACCTCGGTAAAATAGCAGCGGTGGGCCCGGGCCTTGAGGCTGGCCACCAGAAGCAGATTCTGGACGGATCTTGGCGGCTCCCCGAAGCGGTCGATCAATTCCTCCAGCATCTCCTCGCACTCCTCCTGGGTCTCAATACCGGCGATCCGCTTGTAGATATCCAGCTTGTGGTACTCGTTGGGAATGTATTTCGGCGGAATATAGGCGTCCAGGTCAATGTCGATGGTCGTTTCAAAACGCTCCTCCTGTTGCTCGCCCTTTAAGGTCTTCACCGCCTCGTTGAGCATCTTGCAGTAAAGGTCGTAGCCCACCGCCTCCATATGGCCGTGCTGCTGGGCGCCCAGGAGATTTCCGGCCCCCCGGATCTCTAAGTCCCGCATGGCAACCTTAAAGCCGCTGCCCAGCTCCGTGAATTCCCGGATGGCCGTCAGACGCTTCTCCGCCACCTCCTTCAATAGCTTGTTGCGGCGGTACATGAGGAAGGCGTAGGCGGTCCGGTTGGACCGGCCCACCCGGCCCCTGAGCTGGTAGAGCTGGGACAGCCCCAGGTTGTCGGCGTCATGGATAATCATGGTATTGACGTTAGATATGTCTAACCCCGTTTCAATGATGGTGGTGGACACCAGCACGTCAATTTCCCCGTTGATAAAATCGTACATGATCCGCTCCAGGTCCCGTTCCTTCATCTGGCCGTGGGCATAGGCCACGCTGGCATCCGGCGCCAGGGAGGCGATCTTAGCGGTGACGTCCTCGATCTGGTTCACCCGGTTGAAGACATAATATACCTGGCCGCCCCGGGCCATCTCCCGGCGGATGGCTTCCCGCACGATCTCTTCATTGTATTCCATCACATAGGTCTGGATGGGCAGGCGGTCCATGGGCGGCTCCTCCAGCACACTCATATCCCGGATGCCGATGAGGCTCATATGGAGGGTTCTGGGGATGGGTGTGGCCGTGAGGGTCAGCACGTCCACGTTCTGCTTCATCTGCTTGATTTTTTCCTTGTGAGTCACCCCAAAGCGCTGCTCCTCGTCAATGATGAGAAGCCCCAGGTCCTTAAACTCCACGTCCTTTGACAATACCCTGTGGGTGCCGATCACAATATCCACCTGACCCTTTTTCAGGTCGGCGACGGTCTTCTTCATCTGGGCAGGCGTACAGAACCGGCACATCAGCTCCACCCGCACCGGAAAGTCCTTCATCCGCTGGGCAAAGGTGTTGTAGTGCTGCTGGGCCAGGATCGTGGTGGGTACCAGATACACCACCTGCTTATTTTCCTGCACCGCCTTGAACGCCGCACGGATGGCAATCTCCGTCTTGCCGTAGCCCACGTCCCCGCAGATCAGCCGGTCCATAATCTTAGCGCTCTCCATGTCCCGCTTGGCCGCCTCGATGGCCAGCGCCTGGTCCTCCGTCTCCTCAAAGGGAAACATCTCCTCGAATTCCCGCTGCCACACCGTGTCCGGGCCATAGACATAGCCCTCCCGCTTCTGGCGGGCCGCATAGAGCTCCACCAGCTCCCGGGCAATCTCCTTCACCGCCCCACGAACCCTGGTCTTGGTCTTATTCCACTCCTGGCTGCCCAGCCGGTTCAGCTTCGGCCTCTTGGCGTCGGCCCCGGCATATTTCTGGATCAGCTCCAACTGGGTGGCCTGGATATAGAGATTCCCGCCCTTATCATACTCGATCTTGATGTAATCCTTGACGGTTCCCTCCACCTCCACCTTCTCAATGCCCCGGTAAATGCCCAGGCCATGGTTTTCGTGGACCACATAGTCCCCCACGGACAGCTCCGCGAAGCCGGCAATTTTTTCCCCCTCGTAAATACGCCGTTTTTTCTTCTTTTTCTTCTCTGCCCCGAAAATATCGCTCTCGGAGATCACCACGAAATTCAATTGCGGATACTCAAACCCCTGCTTCAGCTTTCCGTAGGATACCAGGATCTCCCCCGGCTGCACCGGGTGGTCATAATCCTCCGTGTAAAAGCAGCTTAAGCCCTCCTGCAAAAGATCCTGGGCCAGCCGCCTGGCTCTGGTATGGGAGCCCGACAGCAGAATCACCCGAAAGCCGTTCTTCTTGTACCGGCGCAGATCCTTCAGCAGCAGCTCAAAGCTGCTGTTATAGGGGCTGACCGATCTGGTGTCAATATGAAATCTTGATTTAACTTCCAGCTCTCCGACCTTCAGATCCAGGGTGGTAAGAGCCACACACCGGCAGCCGGAAAGAGCGCCGGCCACCTGCTGCCAGGAATAGATGGCATCCGCCTGGCCGGGCAGCACATACCCCTTTTCCAGCCGGTGCCGCATGCTCTCGGAAAATTCCGTCTGGACCGCTTTTCCCATCTCAAAGCAGCGCACCGGCTCATCCAGAAGCAGCACCGTCTCCTCCCAGTTAAAATAGGATAAAAGGGACGATGGCTCCGGGTAGAAATAATTCAGATAGCTCTCCACATTCAGGCCGCCCTGAAACTGGGACAGCTCCCCGGTAAGCTGCTCCACCATGCTTTTCAGCCGGTGGGCCTCCTCGGTCTGCATCTTCTCCCGCAGGGACGCATATGTTTTCTCAAATTCTGCCTCTATTTTATTTAATCCAGTTTTAATGATATCCTCATCCAGGATCAGTTCGCTGGCCGGATAGATGGTGATTTCCTCCAGGTTCTCAATGGAGCGCTGGCTTTCCAGCTCGAAGCTGCGCAGGGAATCGATCTCATCCCCCCACAGCTCGATCCGGTAGGGAACCTCCGCCGTCAGCGGGAAAATATCCAGGATCCCTCCGCGCACCGCGAACTGCCCGGCCGACTCCACCTGGTAATTGCGCTCATAGCCCAGCCGGACCAGATCTCTGGCTGCTTCCTCCAGATCCAGCCCATCCCCCACCCGGTAGGTGTGGACGCTGCCTGCCACCCGCTCCGGCGACGCCAGACGGTCCATCAGGGCGTCAAAGGTGGTAACTACCGCCGGATGCTTCCGGGTCAGGATCGCCGCAACGGCGCTCATCCGCTGGCCCGTCAGCAGATTTCCCCGAAGGTCCGACTGGTAAAACAGGATATCCCGTGCCGGATAGTACGCCACATCCCGGTCATAAAACCGGTATTCCTCATACAGCTCCCTGGCCCGCTGCTCGCTGTAGGTCACGATCAGCCGCCCGGATATGCCCTGATTTACGGCATACATCAGATGGGGCTTCACCGCGTCGATACAGCCGGAAACCTCCAGAATGCCTTTTTGTTTTGTTAAATGTTCTGTTAATTTTTCGAATTCCCTTAGTGAAATCAAGGGAGTTGTAAATACTTTCATGGCAGCCACCTAATTCCTTCCCCGCCTCCGTAAGGAGACAGCCAGGAACGCCGCCGCAAGAAGCAGCGCCGCCTGGGCATGGGAAGGACCCCAGGCGCCGGTTTTTGGCGCTGTTTTCTTTTCCACTGCCCCGTCCCCGCCATAAGGCAGAGTCATGGAGACCTGGCCGTCCTTGTATACAAAGGTCACCGTATGGTTTCCCCGGCCCAGGGTCTTTAGAAATTCCGGCTTTAACGTCACGATGGTGCTTCCCGCCCTGACGGTATAATCCGAAGGCTCCACCACCCTGCCGTCCAGCTCCAGCCGGACAAAATCCGTAAGCTCCCCGTCGGCAGAAATGGTAACGCTCCCGTCCGGATTGGCCACCCAGAGGCCCTCCGTCCCCTCCAGAATATGGTAGGTCTTCGTATCCGCCCCGGATCCCTCCTGGACACCGCCTGGATTGTCATCGCCGCTGCCCGTACTGCCAGATCCGCCTCCCGGATTATCGCCGTCATCCGTACTCCCAGATCCGCCTCCCGGATTATCGCCGTCATCCGTACTCCCAGATCCGCCTCCCGGATTGTCATCGCCGCTGCCCGTACTGCCAGATCCGTCTCCCGGATTATCGCCGTCATCCGGGCCGGGGGCGGGCGGAACGTAATTATAATGTATCACCGCCCTGGACACTGCCGACGCCGTATCGCCGATCTTGCTTATCCGGTTCCACGCCTCCTCACTGCCGGTAAAGTAGATATCCTTCAGCGGACACGACGCGAAGGCCGCTATCCCGATCGACGTCACGCTGTCCGGAATCAGAACCGTTGTAAAGGCAGCACAGGAGGAAAATGCGTTTGATCCGATGCTTGTCGCCCCCTGGGGAATTTCCACTCCGGCCAGCATCAGGCAATTCTGAAACATCCCATCGCTGATCCTGTCAATCTTTTGGGGCAGCGTCACCCCCATCAGTTTGTAGCATTGCGTAAACAGATTTGCCCCCAGCTTTACCTGTCTGCTGCCGGGAGCAAACACAGCGCTTTTCAGCTCCGTACACTGAAAAAATGCAGCGTCGCCCACCTCCACAAGACTGGCCGGCAAAGCGATGGAGGTAAGGCCTGTGCAGGCTTGAAAGGCATTGGGCCCAATTGTTTCCAATCCCTCAGAAGCCGTCACCGCACTAAGTCCCTGGCACTCCTGAAACGCACTGCCGCCAATGGCTGTTACGCCGGAAGGGATCGTCAGGGAAATGAGAGAGGAACCACGAAACGCACTGTCGCCAATGGTTTGCAGGCTTTCCGGGAGCTCTGCGCTTAGAACCCCGCAGCCCTCAAAGGCCCGGGAACCGATCCGGGTCACGCCGCCCCCAATCACCACCTTCCGGATCCGGCTGCTGTTCTGGCCCCAGGGCTGCTCCGTTGCATCACCAAAATCCGGCATCGCCCCGCTGCCGGAAACCGTCAGGGTACCGGCCTTCGTCAGACGCCAGGCAAGCCCTCCCTCAAGCGTTCCTTCCGCAACCGTCAGATTGGCATCCGGATCATCCGGCGCCACATACCCATCGGGATAGCGGGTAATATAATGGCTGGCATCTGCCATCACCGTTTCCTTCGAAATGGAACGTCCCCAATGGACCTTGCCCTGATGTTCTCCCGAACTGATGTTTCCCTCGGCCACAACCACGCCCACATCACTCACCTCCAGCACGATCACAGTATGGGTGTCATTGTTCAGCCGCAGGATATCTCCAGCCTTGATATCAGCAAACGAAAAATCCCCCGCCGCGTACATCCTGGCCTGCAGGCTGCCAAAAGCCGCATCGCTTAAGATAAAAGCAAAGGCCACGCAGCCAACGGCCACGATGTTTTTGCCATCCAGCATTCCGCCCTTCCAGCTATAATAATTACCGTCCGAATAAGGCGTCTCGTTGGTCCAGGCCGCTCCCTCCTGATAGGGGGCCTGCTCCTTAAGCGCGATCATGGCCGCATAGGCTTCCTGGGGGGACGGACTCGTACGTTCCTGCACGGCCAGGGGGGACAGCGCTTCCGCCATCTTTGCATCCTCCCGAAAAGCAGGATCCTCCTGCCACGCAAATGCCACAGTCTTAGAAGATATACACAGGCACAACGCCAATACAACAGATAAAATTCGCAGTTTCAAAATTCTGACCTCCTTCACTATAAGCCTCCTGACATTCAGTTGTAACGGTTCATGGCAGCGTCGATCTCACCCTTTACCAGGAGCGCCGCAGCGTCGGCCGCATCCTTCATGGCCTCCTCCACCAGCGCCCGCTCCGCTTTGGGAAAACGGCCCAGTACATGGTCCGCCAGATCCCAGTCTGCAGGCTTTGCGCCCACGCCGATCCGGATCCGCATGAAATCCTCTCCCCCGCACAGGGCAATGATGTTCTTGATGCCGTTGTGGCCGCCGGCGCTGCCCTTCCTGCGGATCCGGAGCTTCCCCGGCTCTAAGCTGATATCGTCAAAGATCACCAGAAGCTGCGAAGCCGGATCCAGCTTATAAAATTTCAAAATGGCCGCGATGCTCTCGCCGCTTAGGTTCATAAAGGTCTGGGGCTTTACCAGCAGCACCTTCTGGCCCCCGATGATGCCGCTCCCGCAAAGAGCCCGGCATTTCTTGTCTCTTACGTTGATATTATATTGGTCCGCCAGCACGTCGATGACATCAAAACCCACATTATGCCGCGTCTTCTCGTATTTTTCCCCCGGATTCCCCAGGCCCGCAATCACAAACATCGGTGCAGATTCCTCTTCCTTCTTATATTTATTATTTTTATTAAACTTAAATTTGTCCATCCAGAACATCCTTGCATCTCCCTTCCAGGTCTCCTCTATCATACAAGAATTTTTTCATTTTGTCACCTGGATTTTATAAAAAGCCAAAGAGCCGCAAAAAATACCGGAACCAGGCCACATAACGGCCCGGTCCCGGTATTTTCGTATTTTCATACGGATCAATACAATTCTCCCTCTAATGCCCTGCTTCCTCCAGATATTTCTCCAGGATCCGCTGTTGAAGCCTGTCCCTGGTAGCAGAATTGATGGGATGCGCGATGTCACGGTACTCTCCGTCAGAAGCCCTGCGGCTGGGCATCGCGATAAACAACCCCTTATCCCCATCGATTACTTTGATGTCGTGGACTACAAATTCGTTGTCAATGGTAATAGATACGACAGCTTTCATCTTACCTTCCTTCTCCACCCTGCGTACTCGTATATCTGTTATCTGCATTCCTGTATCCCCTTTCTTATCCTTCCGCGAGACATTTTCGTTTCCTGCCGGCCATCCTCCCCAGGCAATAGAACATGTGTTCGCATGCTTTATTGCCGTAAATACGCTGCCGGGGGAGGCCCGGCCGGGCTCTCTTACATTACATATCTCTCGTTATGCTCGTATACAACCTTAATGCCGTCCCCGCCGCTAAAGTAGGTGTTGGCCCGGAGCGTATCCCTGCTCTCCACAATACAATTCTCAATATGCGTATTGTCGCCGATGTACACGTCATTTAAGATAATGGAATTCTTGATGACGCAGTTCTTTCCAACAAAAACCTTCTGGAACAGAACAGAATTCTCCACCTTGCTGTTGATGATACAGCCGCTGGCTACCAGGCTGTTGCGGACCTCGGAGCCAACGTTATACTTCGCGGGCGGAAGATCGGATACCTTGGAGTAGATCTCCGGCTCACTGCGGAAGTAGCCGCGCACATCCGGCTTCAGGAAATCCATATTCGTCTCATAATAGGACTCCACCGTGGAAATATTGTTCCAGTAGCCCTCCATCTTGTAGCCATAGATCCGCTTTAAGTTCTTATAACGGATCAGGATATCCGTCACAAAATCATACCGCTCCTCGGCGGCGCAGCGCTCCAGCATCTCAATCAACTGTCTTCTGCGCAGCACATAAATCCCGGTGGAAATGGTATTGGACTGGGCGACCATGGGCTTCTCCTCGAAATCCACAATCCGCGAATCCTCATTCATCTTCACCCCCCCGAAGCGGCTGACGTCCGTGGTGGAAGGCATATCCTTGCAAACCACGGTCACATCGGCTTTTTTGGCGATATGGAAATCCAGCACCTTGTTGTAATCCATCTTGTATACACAATCGCCGCTGACGATCACCACATAGGGCTCATGGCTCCGGCGCAGGAAATCCAGGTTCTGGCTCATGGCGTCCGCCGTCCCCCGGTACCACCAGCTATTGTTGGCCGTCACCGTGGGGGTGAACACATATAAGCCCCCCTGCTTCCTTCCGAAATCCCACCATTTGGACGAGCTTAAGTGCTCGTTGAGGCTTCTGGCGTTGTACTGGGTCAGCACCGCCACCTTCTGTACATGGGAATTGGTCATATTGCTCAATGCAAAATCAATGCAGCGGTAGCTTCCGGCCACAGGCATAGCCGCGATGGCGCGCTTGTTGGAGAGCTCCTGCATCCTGTTGTTGTTGCCGCCTGCTAAAATAATACCGATCGCTTTCATACTCTGTCACCTGCCTTAATGATATATTCCCCGCTGGCAAGCAGTCCATCCGGGTAGTCCTCGGGCGCGGTCGCGCCTGATATTGCTGTATTCTTGCCAATCTTCACGCCTGCAGGTATCACGGAGTCCTCGCCTACAGTCACCAGTCCGAAGGAGTATACGCTGGCATTGAGCTTGTTGGGCGCTTCCTCGCCAATGCCAAGCTCGCAGCCGTCTCCCACCCGGCTGTTTTCCGCAATGATCGATTTATTGATCACCACATTCTCACCGATGACAGTATCCTTCATCACAATGGAATCGCGCACCACCGTTCCCTTGCCGATGGTGACGCCCGCGCCGATCACGGAGCCGTACACCTGGCCGTACACCTCGGTTCCCTCGCCGATGATGCTGCGCTCCACCACGGAATCGGAAGAAATGTACTGTGGGCAGATAATATCGCTCTTGGTATAGATCTTCCAGAACTCCTCGTAGAGGTTAAACTCCGGAATCAGGTCGATCAGCTCCATATTGGCCTCCCAGTAGGAGCCTAAGGTCCCCACGTCCTTCCAGTAGCCGTTGTACTCGTAGGCAAACAGGCGCTGGTTCTTCTCATGGCAGTAGGGGATGATGTGCTTGCCAAAATCACAGCCGTTCTGCTCCGACATGGCGATGAGAGCCTCCTTCAGTACCTTCCAGGTAAAAATATAGATACCCATGGAGGCAAGGTTGCTGCGGGGGTGCTCCGGCTTCTCCTCAAACTCGCTGATCCGGCGGTTCTCGTCGGCAATGACGATACCGAAACGGCTTGCCTCCTCCAGGGGAACCGGCATGGCCGCAATGGTCACATCCGCGTTGTTCTCCTTGTGGAAGTCCAGCATCACCTCATAGTCCATCTTGTATATATGGTCCCCGGAAAGAATCAGAACGTACTCCGGATTGTAGCTCTCCATATAGTTCAGATTCTGGTAAATGGCATTGGCCGTACCGGTATACCATTCACTGTTGGCACTCTTCTCATAAGGAGGAAGCACCGTCACTCCGCCCTTGTTCCGGTCAAGGTCCCACGGGATTCCGATCCCGATATGGGTGTTTAGCCTCAAGGGCTGATACTGGGTCAATACGCCTACGGTATCGATCCCGGAATTGATACAGTTACTCAGCGGAAAATCGATAATACGGTACTTCCCGCCAAAGGCAACTGCAGGCTTGGCTACGCTGGAAGTCAGCACGCCAAGACGACTTCCCTGTCCGCCAGCTAAAAGCATGGCAATCATTTCTTTTCGAATCAAGTCTATCACCTCTCGTCTTTACTCTGTTATACGTGAATTATACCATAAAAAACCAGTCTCGTACACATATTTCACAAATTCTTTTTGTTTTCTATAGTATTTTTGGCAGGTTGCACAATTTCAACTGCCTTCTATTGTATGTTCAGCCCTTTTACAATGCTTCTATATTTTTCTTATGTCCCTTCCCAGTTGCCCATTGACTATCTGAAACAGTTGGTATAAAATGAATGCAAACATTGTAAAATATAGAATGGATGGTAAAATTATGTATAAAATTAATTTCACGCAGCCGATCCACATTCACTTTATTGGCATTGGCGGTATCAGTATGAGTGGACTGGCAGAAATTCTCTTAAAGGAACATTTCACCATATCCGGCTCGGATTCCAGGGAGTCTGAACTGACCCGGAGGTTGTCCGCCTTAGGCGCCGCCATCTGCTACGGACAGTCTGCTTCTAATATTAAGGAGGGTACTGACCTGGTGGTCTATACCGCCGCGATCCACCCTGATAACCCGGAGCTGGCTGCCGCCATGGAGCTAAAGATCCCCACCATGACCCGGGCAGAGCTTCTGGGCCAGATCATGGACAATTACCGGGAGTCCATCGGCGTGGCGGGAACCCACGGTAAGACCACCACCACCTCCATGATCACCCAGATCCTTTTGGTGGCCCGGACAGATCCCACCGTTTCCGTGGGCGGCATCTTAAAATCCATCGACGGCAACATCCGCGTGGGCGCCTCCCAGGTCTTCTTGACGGAAGCCTGCGAATACACCAACAGTTTTCTGCATTTTGCCCCGAAATATGCACTGATCCTCAACATCGAGGAAGACCATATGGATTTCTTCAAGGATCTTGCGGATATCCGCAGCTCCTTCCACCAATTTGCCTTAAAGACGCCGGCTGACGGAATGGTGTTGATCAACGGGGACATCGCGGACCACGAGGCCATCACAGAAGGGATCCCCGGGCGGGCCGTTACCTATGGGCTTGACCCCTCTTATGAATACTATGCGCAAGGGGTGTCCTTTCATGCACAGGGAAACGGATTTTTTTCATTGATGCACAAGGGCAGGGAGCTGGGCACGGTCCAGTTGTCCGTTCCCGGCCTCCACAATGTGTCCAATGCCGTTGCCGCAGCGGCCCTGGGACTTGAGATGGGAATCGGCTTTCCCGTGATTGCCCGGGCCCTTCAGGCCTTTGGCGGCGCACAGCGCCGGTTCGAGTACAAGGGCTCCTTAGGCGGGATTACCATTATTGACGATTATGCCCACCACCCCACCGAGATCACCGCCTGCCTCACCGCAGCCAGAAGCGATCCGGCGAAGCGGATTGTCTGCGTATTCCAGCCCCACACCTACAGCCGCACCAAGGCATTTCTGGCGGAATTCGCCAAAGCCCTTTCCATCGCGGACGTGGTGGTGCTGGCAGAGATCTACGCCGCCCGGGAGACCGATACCCTGGGAATTTCTTCCAGGGACCTTAAGGATCTGCTGGAGAAATCCGGTACGGAATGCTATTATTTCCCCTGTTTTGACGACATTGAAAATTTTTTATTAAAAAATTGTATAAACGGCGACCTGTTGATAACTATGGGGGCCGGAGATATCTTCCAAGTAGGCGAGCATCTGCTTGGGCAATAGTTATCCACATTATCCACATTCCAATTGTGTATTACTTTCCTCTTGGGATGTGGATTTTTCGTTTACATAACATATCTTTTCTCCTACGATTTATTTTTTTGTTTTTTTGTGGAAAAATGAAGTTCTTCCCCCTCTGCCCGTTATTTTTTCACATACTTATCCACATTATCCACATTATGCACAATCCTCCCAAGCCCCGCATTTTCGGGCTTTCTTTCAAAATTTGTACTTCTCATTTTCCCAAATCTGTGCTACACTATGCCTGTAGATGTCACAGGCGTGGATCCCCGGGCCGCGGCGTCCTACAGGATCAAGAAGGAAAGAGGTGCTCTGGCATGTCCGGAATTACATTACATAACGACAGCAGCCTTTCGGCAACTTACGTTTCGAACCAGTTTATCGATCAATATATGGTGTCTGCCAACGGAGAATATGTGAAAGTATACCTTTACCTGCTGCGCTGTATGAGCTCTGAGCAATGCAGCTTTTCCATCTCCTCCGCCGCGGACCTTTTTGAGCATACGGAAAAGGACATCCAGCGCGCCCTGCTTTACTGGGAGAAGATGAAGCTCCTGCAGTTGGAATACCACAGGGAGAAGAAGCTTTCCGGCATCCGGCTGCTGGCCCCGGAAGCTTCTAAGGAATCCGGAGAGGACCGGAAGCTTCCTCCCGCCGCCGGGGCCGATGCAGACGGCGCCCAGGGCCGGGCGGACAGTGCCGATGCGGACAATGGACAAGCCCGCACAGACAGCGCCGGTGCGGACGGCGGACAAACCGGGACCGCATTTGTTGGCGCCCCATCCATCCCGGAGGGCCCCGGCAGCTATTCCATGGCACAGCTTTCGGAATTCCAGAAGAAGGAGGAGGTCAAGGAGCTTTTATTTGTGACCGAACATTACTTAAAGCGTCCTTTAACTTCCACCGACATTAACACGATCCTCTTCTGGTATGACGAGCTTCAATTTCCGGTGGATCTGATGGAGTACCTGGTGGAATACTGTGTGGGACGGGGCCACACCAGCCTGAAATACATGAACCGGGTGGCCATCAGTTGGAAGGAATCCGGCATCACCACCGTGGAACGGGCCAAGCGCACCGCCTCCGCCTTCAGCCGTCTGCATTTTGCCGTGGTACGGGCTTTAGGGATCCAGGGGCGCAACCTGATCCCCTCGGAGACCACCATGATCGACCGCTGGGCCAGGAATTACGGATTTTCCCAGGAGCTGATCGAGGAAGCCTGCCGACGCACCATTGCAGCCACCCATCAGCCCAATTTTGACTATGCGGACGGTATTTTGAAGAGCTGGCACCAGCAGCAGGTCCATAACCTGACGGACGTTGTCCGCCTGGACAGCACGTTCCAGAAGACGCGATCTTCCGCCAACAGCAACCGGAAGGCCGCTGCCAACAAGTTTAATAATTTTTCCCAGCGCAGCTATGATTACGAGAAGCTGGAGCAGCAGCTATTGGGCCAGAGAAGCCGCGCCCTGCAGGAGGAATTGCAATGTCCCTGACCAATACCCAATATGACGCGATCATGCGGCAGTATCAGGCCGTACAGACCAGGAACCGCCATTTGCTGGAGCAGCGCAAGGCTGAGGTATACCAGCGTCTCCCCCAGCTTCTTGCGATAGAGGCCTCTATTTCCCAGAGCTCCCTGGCCCAGGCCAGGCGGCTACTGGAGGGCGATGAGGCGGCATTGCCGGACCTTAAGGAACAGATCCGGAATCTGACCGCCCAGAAGGCGGAGCTCCTGGCCCAGGCCGGATATCCGCCGGATTACCTGAAGATGCCGTACCAGTGTCCGGACTGTAAGGACACCGGCTACATCGACGGGGTGAAATGCCACTGCTTCCGCCAGGCGTCCATCGACCTGGTGTATACACAATCAAATATGCGTAAAATTCTGGAGCAGGAGAATTTTTCCACCTTCTCCTTTGCATACTATTCCAAGGAGGCGCCCTCCGGCGGCATTTCTCCCTTTGACGCCGCCCATGCGGCGGTGGAGGCCTGCCGGAAGTTTATCCAGAGCTTCGATACCTCATTTGAGAACCTGTTTCTCTACGGCAGCACCGGCGTGGGCAAGACTTTTTTGTCCAACTGTGTCGCCAGGGAGCTCTTAGACAGCGGCCATTCGGTGATCTATTTCACCGCCGCCCAGCTTTTTGAGCTCTTAGAGCAGAATACCTTCCACCGGGATGAGGCGGACGGCAGCAGCTTCCAGAACCTTTTTGACTGCGATCTTCTGATCATTGACGATCTGGGAACGGAATTTTCCACTTCCTTTACGACCTCGCAGTTGTTTTTATGCCTGAACGAACGCCTGCTCCGGCAAAGGTCTGTCCTGATCTCCACCAATCTAAGCATTTCCCAACTGGTGGAGCTGTACTCGGAGCGTACCTTCTCCCGCATTACCAGCAGCTATAACATGGTAAAGCTTTTGGGAGACGATATCCGCATTTTGAAGAAAATGCTTTGAGACCCTTTGGATGCACCCTATCCAATCAAATAAAATCACAAATGAATGTATGGAGGATTTTTATGCAGCATGATGAAAGAAACCTGGAAACGATTCCCGCCGGCTCCCTTGGACTGATCGCCTTGGAGAGCTGCCGGCAGATCGGGGAGCAAGTGGACAAGTACCTGGTAAAATGGCGCTATACCAGAGAGCACGAGCATGAGGGCGACATTGCCTTCAAGGGCTACCAGCGGGACACCTACAACATCGGCGTATCCGTTCCCCGCTTCGGCACCGGCGAAGCCAAGGGAACCATCAAGGAGTCGGTACGGGGATATGATCTTTTTATCCTGGTGGATGTGACCAACTACAGCCTGACCTACACCGTCAGCGGACACAAAAACCATATGTCCCCGGACGACCATTATGCCGACTTAAAGCGCGTCATCTCCGCCGTGGGCGGCAAGGCCCGCAGGATCACTGTCATTATGCCCTTCCTGTACGAAAGCCGCCAGCACAAGCGCACCGGACGGGAGTCCTTAGACTGCGCCAACGCCCTGCAGGAGCTGACCGCCATGGGCGTGGACAACATCATTACCTTCGACGCCCATGACCCGAGGGTGGAGAACGCCATCCCCCTGCATGGTTTTGAGACCGTACAGCCCGCTTATCAGTTCATTAAGGGCATTTTAGGCGCAGTGAAGGACTTGAAGATCGACAGCGACCATATGATGGTCATAAGCCCCGATGAGGGCGGCACCAACCGCGCCATCTACCTTGCCAATGTGCTGGGCTTAGATATGGGTATGTTTTACAAGCGCCGGGATTACAGCAAGATCGTGGACGGCCGCAACCCCATAGTGGCCCACGAGTTCCTGGGGGCCTCCGTAGAGGACAAGGACGTGATCATCATCGACGATATGATTTCCTCCGGCGACAGCATGATCGACGTGGCTACCGAGCTTAAAAAGCGCAAGGCCGGCCGTATCTTCGTGGTGTCCACCTTCGGCCTGTTTACCAACGGCCTGGCCAAGTTTGACAAGGCGGTGGAGAGCGGCATCATTTACAGGGTGGTCACCACCAACCTGATCTACCAGAGCCCCGAGCTTTTAAGCCGCCCCTACTACATTAGCTGCGACATGAGCAAATATATCGCTTACATCATCGATACCCTGAACCACGACGTATCCATCAGCGATCTCTTAGATCCCTACGACCGGATCGAGTCCCTGGTATCCCGTTACCGGAACGGGGAGGAGTTTTAAATCCTATAAAGAAAAAACAGGGTTCTCCGCAAATCCTGCCTTTTGCGGAGAACCCTGTCCGGTTCTTATCGGATACTTCTTACAGACTCTTATACTTACTGACAGACCAGAAACTTCTCCATGGCGTAAATCGCCGCCTCCTCGTCGTTCCCATCTGCCACAATATTGATACTCATGCCTTTGCTGGGATTAAACGCCATAATTCCCATAATGCTCTTGGCATTGATCCGCTTTTCTTCACTCTCTAATATGATCTCGCTGTTAAACTGGCACGCAACCTGTACAAGCTCTGCGATTGGGTTTTCATGCTGCTTTTCCACGTTTGATACGGTTACCTGTTTTTCGCTCATATCCTCTTCCTCATCTTTCCTATCGTAGCGACAAACTGTATTGTCCTCACATTCTTGAAATATACAACAAAATCTGCAATTTGGCAATATGCATTTTGGAAATACGTTACTTTCCACGAAAGAAAACGTTTTCCTGTAAAAAAACTATACATTTTTTCCTTAATTTAATCGTTTCACCTGGCTTCCGCTGATAGCAGCACTATCATGCATTCACGTATGCTTTATCTACCTGGATCACACAAAAGTGCTGCCTGCCAAGATGCTCCGCCACATATGTCTGGATGGCACTGATGACCTCCTCGTCCTTCAGCCGGAACCCAAAGGGCACCACCACGTCAAAAATCAGATTGGTGTGGGTGGGGCCGGACACCACACGGAAATCATGCATGGTAATCCCCAAATCCACCTGACGGATCCCTTCCGCTACCGCCTCCTTTAAGGCATTGATGTGGGCATCCTCCATCACCACCGGATCCATATGAATCACCGCGTCACACTTAAGCTCCTGCTGCAGCTTTGTCTCAATATTATCGATGGCGTCGTGCAGCGTCAGAATATCCCCGTCCGCCGGCACCTCCGCGTGAAGGGAGATCATCTGGCGTCCCGGGCCGTAATCGTGAACAATCAAGTCATGGATGCCGCAGACCTCCGGGTGGGACATCACCAGCTCCTCGATCTGGGCCACAAATTCCTTCTCCGGCGGCTGCCCCAGAAGGGGATTCAGCGTCTCCCTGGCCGCCTGTACCCCTGCGTAAAAAATAAAAATTCCCACCAGCACGCCGCAGTACCCGTCGATATGCCATCCGGTATATTTTCCCAGAACCGCTGTAAAAAGCACCACGCCGGTGGCACAGCAGTCGCTGAGGCTGTCCGTGGCCGTGGCCCGCATGGCCGCCGAATCCATCCTCGTTCCCACCCTGCGGTTATAGTAGAACATATAGAGCTTCACAGCGATGGACACCGCCAGAATCACCAGGGCCGTCGTGCTGTACCGGACCTCCTCCGGCGTCAGGATCTTTTCCACCGAGCTCTTTACAAGCTCCACCGCCATCAGCAGGATGGCCCCGGAAACAATCAGCCCCGACACGTACTCAATGCGGCCATGGCCGAAGGGGTGGCTTTTATCGGGCTTGGCTCCCGCAAGCTGGAAGCCGATCAACGTCACTGCCGACGAGCCTGCATCCGACAAATTATTGAAAGCGTCCGCCGTAATGGAGATGGATTTCGTCAAGGCGCCCGCCAGAAATTTCCCTGCGAACAGACAGATATTCAGAAAAATACCTACTGCACCGCAGAGGATGCCATAAGCCTTGCGCACCTCTGGATCCTGCTTTCCGTCCCGCTCCCGGATAAAAATCCGCGCCAATAATTCAATCATCGTATCATTCTCCCGTTATTGTTCGCATCTGCATTCTCCCTATTGTAAATCAAATTTCCCCAAAAAGCAAATGCATATTTCTCATTTCCGGGGACACCATAAGAAAAGCTGGCGAGACAAATCGGAAAGGACTGGTCCAAAATCATGAAAACCATGCTATCCAAAAAAGTTAAGGATAACTTAAATATTCTAAACAAAAGGCTTCATACAGAGGAGAATTTCGACATTATCTGCCGTGTCATCACCGTGGGAGGCAGGGACTGCGGCCTCTATGTCATCGACGGTCTGAACAAGGACGAGATCCTGGAAAAAATTCTGGAATTTTTTTACGGGATCTCCGACGCGGATATGCCGGAGAGTGCCGGGGACTTTTCCCGGATGCTGATTCCCTACGGGGAGGTGGATCTGTGCGTCGATCTGGAGAGCCTGACCACCATGCTCCTGTCCGGCGTTCCCACCCTTCTGGTGGACGGCTATGACCAGGCGCTGGCCATCGATTTCCGCACCTACCCGGCCCGCGGCGTGGAGGAACCGGAAAAGGATAAGGTACTTAGGGGCTCCAAGGACGGCTTTGTGGAAACCATCGTGTTCAACACGGCCCTGATCCGCCGCCGGATCCGCCATCCCGACCTGATGATGGAAATCACTTCGGTGGGCGCAAGCTCCCACACCGATATCGTGCTCTCCTACATGAAGGGGCGGGTGGATGAGGCTTTCCTAAGGAAAATCAAGGACCGCCTTGCCGGAATCCAGGTGGACGCCCTCACCATGAATACCGAGAGTCTGGCCGAATGTCTGTTCGATAACCACTGGTGGAATCCGTTTCCAAAATTTAAATATACCGAGCGGCCGGATACGGCTGCGGCGGCGATCTTAGAAGGAAGCATCATCCTTCTCATCGACAACTCGCCCTCCGCCATGGTCCTGCCCACCACCCTTTTCGAGATCACCGAGGAGGCGGACGATTACTATTTCCCGCCCCTCACCGGCACCTACCTGCGGCTGAGCCGGCTGCTGATTAACCTGGTGGCACTGTTTTTCACCCCTCTGTGGCTGCTTCTGATGCACCACCCGGAGTGGATCCCCGCCGGCCTTAGCTTTATCCGGATCACCGAGCCGGTCAACGTTCCCCTCCTGGTCCAGCTACTGATCCTGGAATTCGCCATCGACGGCCTGCGGCTGGCCTCCCTCAATACCCCCAGCATGCTAAGCACCCCTCTTAGCGTGGTGGCGGGGATCGTTCTGGGAGACTTTACGGTAAGCTCCGGCTGGTTCAATTCCGAAACGATGCTGTACATGGCCTTTGTGGCCATCGCCAACTACTCCCAGGCCAGCTATGAGCTGGGCTATGCCCTAAAATTCCTGCGGCTGCTGATGCTGATCCTCACCGGGCTCTTTGACCTCTGGGGCCTGATTGCCGGCGTTGCCGTCACGCTGCTGGCGCTTCTAATGAACCGCACGTTATCGGGGCAGAGCTACCTCTATCCCCTGATTCCCTTCCGGGGCCGGGAGCTGGTGCGGCGGTTCCTGCGGATCCCGCTTCCCAAAACCAAAAGCCGGTAAGCCGCCCGGTCCTGCAAAAAACCCCGGGCAATACCCGGGGTTTTCTGTACTTACTCCTGGAATGACAACGTGGAATATCTTCCCGCACTTACTCCTGGAATAACGGCGTGGAATAATACCGGTCACCGCTGTCGGGAAACAGGACCACAATGGTTTTGCCCTGGTTCTCCGGCCGCCTGGCCACTCTTACCGCGGCCTCTAAGGCCGCGCCGGAGGAAATGCCCACCAGGATCCCTTCCGCCCTGGCCATCCGCCTGCCGGCGGCAAAAGCCTCCTCATTTTCGATGGTAATGATCTCATCGTAAATGGCGGTGTTCAGGACCTCGGGCACAAAGCCGGCGCCGATCCCCTGGATCTTATGGGGGCCGCCCTTCCCCTGGGACAGTACCGGAGATGCGGCCGGCTCCATGGCCACCACCTGAATCCGGGGATTTTGGGACTTCAGATACTCGCCCACTCCGGTGATGGTGCCGCCGGTGCCTACCCCTGCCACAAAAATGTCTACCTGGCCCTCCGTGTCCTCCCAGATCTCCGGGCCGGTTCCTGCCCGGTGGGCCGCCGGATTAGCCGGATTCACAAACTGGCCCGCCAGAAAGCTTCCCGGGATCTCCTCTGCAAGCTGCTGCGCCTTCTCGATGGCCCCGCTCATGCCGCGGCTCCCCTCTGTCAGCACAAGCCGTGCGCCATAAGCCCTTAGGATGTTCCGCCGCTCCACACTCATGGTCTCCGGCATGGTCAGGATCACCTGATAGCCCTTCACCGCCGCGATGGAGGCCAGGCCGATGCCGGTATTTCCCGAGGTGGGCTCTATGATCGTCGCGCCGGGCTTTAAGCTGCCGCTTTGCTCTGCCTCCTCGATCATCTGCCTGGCAACCCGGTCCTTCACGCTGCCAGCCGGATTCAGATACTCCAGCTTCGCCAGGATCCTGGCGGAAAGCCCCAGCTCCTTCTCAATCTGATGAAGCTCCAGAAGCGGTGTGTTCCCCACAAGCTCCAATGCTCCGTGATAAATTTTTCCCATGACATTCTCCTTTCCTACATTTCCTATATATTTACTATGATTTATTTGTATTATAGTACTGCATGCTCCCGTTGTCAACATATTTTTCTCCGGCTTCTCATAGACTGATAAAAATAAAACGCCGTGGTATTTCTATGCATTTCCTCACCTGGTTGACCCAATGTACTTCCTTTTTATGGAGCGGCCCCCTTCTGTTCCTGCTGCTGGGCGCCCACCTGTATTTTACCCTAC
Source organism: uncultured Lachnospiraceae bacterium (assembly GCA_949738465.1). Classification (GTDB taxonomy): domain Bacteria; phylum Bacillota; class Clostridia; order Lachnospirales; family Lachnospiraceae; genus 14-2. Next base: position 12,621 of record CATJBQ010000109.1, on the reverse strand, counting down.
GGCTGGGCTTCATCCAGCGCTATCTGCCCCGGGGCATCCGCCTGAGCTTTACCAGGGATCCCCTCTCCCGGGATGGCGTATCGCCCTTTGGGGCCCTGGCCACCGCCCTGGCCGCCACCATCGGTACCGGAAACATCATCGGCATCTCCACGGCCGTCGCCCTGGGCGGGCCCGGCGCCGTCTTCTGGTGCTGGCTGACCGGGCTTCTTGGGGTTGCCACCTGCTACGGGGAATGCTTCCTTTCCATGACCTTCCGCAGCACCCTTCCGGATGGCCGGCGGGGGGGCGGCCCCATGTATGTGCTGCAGAACGGCCTTGGAAAAAAAGGTCTGGCAAAGATCTTTGCCGGGGCGGCCATCCTTGCCTCCTTCGGCATGGGAAGCAGCGTCCAGTCCCATTCCATCTATAAGGCCGCCGCCATATTTTTCCTGGAACAGTCCCCCGCCGTCCTTCCCCATCTGGTGGGAATGGGCACCGCGCTCCTGGCGGGCCTTGTGATGCTGGGCGGCTCCAAAAAGGTAGCTTCCCTATGTACCTTCCTGGTTCCCTTTATGAGCCTGTTTTATCTGGCCGGCTGCGGCTACCTCCTGTTCCTGCACCGGGATTTTTTAGGACCGGCCCTGTCCCTCATTGTCCAGAGCGCTTTTTCCCCTTCTGCTGCCTTAGGAGGCCTGGCAGGCGCCGGCATGATGGCTGCGCTCCGGGTGGGCATCTCCCGGGGACTTTTTACCAACGAGGCGGGCCTGGGCTCCATCCCCATGGCGGCCGCCGCCTCCCAGAGCGATTCCCCCGCCCGGCAGAGCCTGATCTCCATGACCGGCCCCTTCTGGGACACGGTGGTGATCTGCGCCGTCACCGGCCTGATGGTCATCAGCAGTATGCTGGCGGATCCGGGTGCATATCATGGTATTCCCATGGATTTTATATGCTTTCAGGCGTTTTCACGCCTTCCTCTGTGGGGGCCCCAGATCCTGGCCGTTTCCCTGATCCTTTTCGCCTTCGCCACCATTCTGGGCTGGTGCTGCTACGGGGAATGCAGCATCGCTTTCCTGGCCGGGGAAAAAGGAAAACAGCCCTACCAGATCGTCTATCTCCTTTTCGTCTATCTGGGGGCTGTCATTCCTCTGACGCTGGTCTGGGATCTTGCGGATCTGTTAAACGCCCTAATGATGCTTCCGAATCTGCTGGCCCTGTGGCTGCTGCGGAAAAAGATCCTGCCTCCTTGAGCCGCCGGTAAAACTGCCCGTAGAAGTCCTCCTTCCGGTAGGGCGTCAGGTAAAAAAGCCGCAGCAGATACGCCGTGATCTGCCGGTGAAACGCATCCTCCTGCCGCCTTTCCACCGCCGCCTCCACGTCCAGCAGGAAATAATGCCAGTCCAGGATAAAGGCCTCGTAGCGGGCGGCCTCCGGCTCGCCCAGCCATTTTTTCACCTTGATTTTGCCCCTGTTTTTGTGGCTGCATTCCTTCACCTGTAAAAAATAGGAAACATTCCTGTTTTCATACAGACGGCCCAGAGGGAACAGGCGGCAGATGCCCGGCCGGAAGGCGTGAATCCCGCAGCGCCCCTCCTTTGTCAAAAAGCGGCAGCTCTCTCCCGGGCCATCCAGCCGCAGGCTGGGCAGGATCACGCCGTCCACCACCGTAAGCTCCAGATACCCTTCCAGAAGCTGCTCCATGGCAAGTCCCGTGCCCTCCATCAGCCGGTGCACATCCAAAGGGTCCAGCACGATGGAGCTTCCCATCCCCCGGCAGCAGTCGCTGCAGCCCACGCAGTCCTGGCAGTCTGCCTTTACCATATCGTTAAGGCTGTAACGCCTGCCGTCGGAAATCTCGTTGATGTCAATCTCCCGTTTCATCCTTCTCTCCATTTTCCTTACAATACTTCATGCCTGTTCTCATGCTTCCTTCCAGAACCCCTCCAGCAGCCCGGCAAGCTGTGAAAGACCGTCGATTGCCGGTATGTCTCCGTCGATCCTGCCATAGCCGGTCCTGGCATGGATAAAGGGCAGCCCTGCGGCCTTCGCCGCCTCATAGTCTCCCTGGGTATCTCCCACATAGACGGCCAGGTCCAGTTGGTTCCGGTCCGCCACCAGACGAATATTTTCCCCCTTGGGCCGCCGGGTCCTGCCGTAGCTCTCATAATCGTCAAAATATGTTTCCAGCCCGTAATACGTAAGAAATGCCTCGATATAGCCCACCTGGCAGTTGCTGACGATATAGAGGTGGTACTGCCGCCGTTTCAATTCTTCCAGGACCTCTCTGGCGCCTTCAAACAGATTTCCACCATGCTCCAGGATATAGGCATTTTCCTGCTTCAGGCAGTCTTCTATCACTTCCAGGCGTTTCTCACAGGAAAGCTCCGGAAACAGCAGGTCGGCGATCTCCTCCGTAACCTTGCCCATTACTGACTGGATCTCCTCAACGGAAGGCTTTCTTGTCACATCCGAACGCTCCTGAAGGGTCAGGGCCCAGGAATCTGCCACCTGTAGGGCGCTGTCCCATAAGGTACCGTCTAAGTCAAACAATATTCCTCTTTTCATTTTTCATTGATCTCCTTATGTCTGGGTTCTGCCGTTATGTCAACCAATCAGAACCTTCTTCCCCTCAAAGACAAACCCATAATGACGGATCTGCTCCTGCAAAAATCCCCGGGACTGAAGCTCCTGGTCGTACCCCTTCTCCACGATCTGCTTTCTGGCCTCCTGCACGGTATCCTCCAGAGACGCCCCGTCCTCCGGCTCATGTACCTTGAACTCCAGCACAAAGGCCGGCTTTTCCTTCTTATACGACTCCAGCATCACGTCATAGCGCCCAAAGCCGCTTTCCCGGTTGGAGGTCATGCGGTACTCGCCCTGCAGCTCTACCATCAGGCCCAGGACGAAACCGTGATAGAATCGTTCCGGCTCCGATTTCTCTGATGGCTTATTTCCGGTATCAAAGTAACTGAATGTCTCCAGCGCTATCCTGTTCATATACCGGTTCATGGCTTTCAGATCTCCCAGGAGCAACGCCTTAATAAAGTCGTTATAAGGCACATCTTCAGCGCCAAACCAGTCAAGGATCATACTCCGGAACATCACATATACTTCCTGATTCGTCAATTCCAACCGATACATGGTAATTCCTGTTTCCGAAGAAACCTGCTTCCCCACCACCTTCAGATAGCCGCTGGCCAGAAGCATACTCCAGACGGCTCCCTTCTTTTTCTGCAACTGGTCAAAAACAATTTCCTCGTCAATCTCCGTTTCCAGAAATACCCCCTTTAAGAGATCCTCCACGATCATTTTCGTCTGGGCGTTTCCCTGACGGATCAGAAGGTTTATCAAACTATTCGAACTGGTATTTGCCCAGTAAGGCTTAAACTCCTTATCCTCCAGGAAATTGATGATCGACCATGGATTATAAATATCCTTCTGTCTTCCAAAAGTGAACCCATCGTACCATCTCTTTACATCTTCCTTTTTCTCCGGCATCCCCATAAGCTCTAGGGAATCAAATACCTCTTCTTCCGTAAATCCAAACTGCAGCCGGTACTTCTCTGAGGTGGTGGTCACCACAGTCAGGTTATTCATGTCCGAAAAAATCGACTCTTTGCTGACTCTGGTAATACCCGTCATGACCGCCCGCTCCATATAAGGATTAGTCTTAAAAGTAGAATTGAACAGCTTCCGTATAAATTCAACCAACTCCTGCCAGTATCCATGAAGGTATGCCTCCTGCAACGGCGTATCATACTCATCCAGAAGCAGGATCACCTTCCTTCCATAGTAGCGCATCAGATAATCCGACAGCATGTTCAAGGAGTCTGCAGCCAAATACTCATCCATGTGGGCAGATACCTTCCCATATTCTTCCTTCTCCTTCTCGTTGAGTTTGCCGCTTTCCAGCAGAAAATCGTACTGGTTATATAATCTGGTGATCATGTGGCAGATACTTTTTCTAGCATTGGAAAAGGTTGTATCTTTTACCTTGGCAAAGCTTACAAAGATCACCGGATAAGTCCCCTGAAGCCCCCGGTACTTCTCCTCCTCCCAGATGGACAGTCCCTCAAACAGATCGTCCCGGCCCTCATACTTGTTGGAAAAAAAGCAGTTTAACATATCCAGGTTCAGGGTCTTCCCGAAACGGCGGGGGCGGGCGATTAGTGTGACTGCGTCCCGATTCTCCCACCATTCCTTGATCAGACCTGTTTTATCCACAAAAAAACAATCATTCTCCCGTATAAATTCAAAGCTCTGTGCCCCAATCGAAATTGTCTTTCCCATATCCTGCCTCCTGCGCCGATGACTTCCTTTCCTTCATTATACTATTCCGCCACCTCGATGTAAAGCGATTGAAAAAAAGAGAATCCCATGGATTCCGCTTTTTCAAACACCTACATCCATAGGATTCTCTCTTTTCATTCTTTTTCTACGGTAAAGATCCGATCATCCTTCTCCTGTTCTGGTTCTTCGGATCCCTCTCCTTACCAGCAGGAAGATCCCTCCTCCCGCTCCGCCGGAGCGTTTTCCCGATAAATCTGCCGGTAAATCACATTTCCCACCTTCCCCTCCAGTCTCCGGTACCCTTCCCCGGTTTTCTTGGCCTGCAATACCTCCAGCCCCCGGAAATGCTGAAAATAGCGGTGATCGCTCCCTCCAGCCTCCGGCGCCTGTAATATTCCATCTTTCCTGCTCCACTTTCTTCGTCTCGTTTCCGGCAATTACCCTTTTTACAAAAATCCGCTCTTCGGCAATTTCCCTTTTTTACAAAAATCCTCCCTCAGACAAATTCCCATACAAAAGGATCCTCCCTCCGGCAGGGCCTCCACTCCGGCAGACCCACGCCATTGGGATCCCCGGTTTTCATGAAATTCGTCCAGTAATCCAGCATCTGGCCGCTGAGGGCATAACCCGCTTCCGTAAAGGGCCGCCACCATTTCCGGCGTGGTCAGAATATCGTCCCTGGTGGAGCCCGGCAGACAGGGAATATCCCGGATCTGATACGCCCAATCCTGCGGCAGATACAGTCCGATACTTCCCCGCAAAGTCTCGTGAACCACCTGGGTCAAGGTCCCGGAAGCTGTCTTTGCCTGCTCGTTCTGGTCATCCGGATGGTTCTCATCCGTCGGTGTCCCCTGGCAGGCCGTCAAAAATACTGCCATAACCGCCATCATGATCCAAGCCAGCCATCCCTTTTTCATGCGTTCCTCCTTCAGATCCCTTCCAGCAGTTCCTCCGCAAAGGCAAAATAATCCTGCATGCTGGAGCAGCCCGGTGCGTACTCCGTCAGCAATTTTTTCTGGGTCTGGGCCTCCTTCACCTTAACACACTCCCGGATGGCCACGGAAAACAGCCTGCTGCCCATCCCTTCGGCCAGCTCCTGAAGCTCTTGCAGCACCCTTTTTTCCAGGTTGGAGCGGCCGGAGTATTTTACCAGCAGCAGCCCGGCCACGGTAAGCTTGGGGTTCTGCCGCCGTTTTACCGCCTTGATGGTATCGTAAAGCTGTGAAAGCCCCTGCATGGAATAGGCGTCCGCCATCACCGGGATAATCACCTGGTCCGCCGCAATCAGACAGTTATAGAGGATCACACTCAAAGAAGGGGCCGTATCGATCACCAGGTACTCATAGCCCTCCATCTCCTCCACCGCGTCCTTCAGCCGGTACAGCCCTTCCACGTCTCCGTCCAGCAGCTTCTCCGCTTTGGACAGCAGCGGATCCGACGCCACAATGTCGCCGTTTGGCATATGCTGGACGGCCTCCGCCAGCGGCAGGATCTCGGAATCCACGATCACGTCGTAAAGGGTGGCGCAGTCCTCTACCTGAGCCTGATAGGTAGCCGTACTGTTCCCCTGGGGATCCGCGTCAATCAGAAGCGTCCTGCCCTTTTTCGCAAGAATCCCCGCCAAGGTCGTCGCCGTCGTGGTCTTACCGATGCCTCCTTTTTGATTTGCTACTACAAATGTCACTGCCATACTGCCGCTTCCTTTCTCTTCATTTTCCTAAATACTTCTGAATTTCTCTTCCGAAAAATCACGCCATATCTCCTTAAAAGGCCACGCGCCCCTGAATCTCCTTGTTCAGCACATAAAATACGGCGCCCTCCTCCGGCTTAATGTACACATCCAGCTCCATGACATCCGCATCCTTAATGCCCCTTGCCAGGATGTCCCTGCGGATTAAGTCCAGAAGAAATGCCTCCGGCTGCTCCTTGTCTCCATACTGGATCACGATATGCTTCTTTGCACAGGCAAATCCGCCTGTGGCACGCTGTGCGCGCTCTACACTGCTTTTTAATGCCATATTGTCTCCTCTCTTGTTTCTTATACAACTGCCTCTGTAATTATCCGGTTATCAATATGAATCTCCTTCACTCCAATTTCCTTCTTTTTATTAAAATTAAAGCTAAGCATATATCCCTTATCCTTGTGGTAATATTCCAGATAATCGATAAGCTGTTCTTCTCCTCTCTCATTATACTCATTGCCATGCCAGATCTTTAGTTCCACAATAAACTGCTCTCCCAGATAATCCACAATGATATCTGTGCGTCTCGCGTCTCTTGTCTGCGCTTCAATATAATAGTTTCCTGTACCATTTATAATTGGCTTTAAATATAATAGAAAAAATTTACGTCCATAGTTTTCAATAAACCTAATATCTTTTTCTCCATAGATTTCATGGAAATATTCAACAAATTTTTTTAGGACCAGATCCATATCCAGCCGGTTATCCTTGACAAATCGTAATCTATCGCTCTCTCCCTGTGAAAATACTTCACTAGTAACTGCTTCTTTCGCCAGAAACATATTCAGCAGACACATTTCAAACATACGATTTGCAACAGCCACATGATTATTTTCTTCCTTCAGAAATCCAAACATAATACCAAGATGAATGGATCTCTCTTGCGGGCTGAAGGGAATTCGCTTTCCACGGTATATAATATCCTCAATGATCCGCCAGAGATCCGGATACATATCAAGCTGCTTTGCCATACTTTCAAATAAAGGCGGATTCTCCTTCAATATGACCATTACTGCTTTTTTCACCCCCTCTTGCGACCACACCTGCTCCAGTTCACCTGCTCCGTTATCATCTGACAGTTCTTCATCCAGGCATTTGCATATTGATGATACAAGCACTGGATAGCCCGATGTATACGCAAAAATTTCTTCCGCAACTTCCTTGGGCTTCATCCCTGTTTCATGATCTGCTTCGTATTCCTGCAACATTTGTGCAATTTCAATCGCAGAAAAACTTAAATCTATATTAAACTTTGCAGCAATATTCCACGGACTGTTATACCGATGCTCTGCTTCCGGGCGTAACTTCAGTTTTATATTTTTAATATCATATACTCCTGCAAGAATTACGGAATGAAAAATTGGAAATTTATTTCTTTTCAGATAATATCCTCTCAATTGAGCCAGAAAATCAATAAATACCTGATTGTTTGACGCACTGTCAACCTCATCAATCATCAAGACGATGGGCCTTGAAGCTTTTGCGCACATCCGGCTCAGACAGGCAAATAACTCCTTTAGGCTTCTGTTACCGGTTTCCTCCAAAAGCTCTGACAATTCTTCCTTTTCCTTCATTTCTCCCGCACCTAGCACCTCACTGACAGCCCCTGCAAAAGCTTTTACAAATGCCGTCTCACTAGAGAAATCTTCCGTCCCGATCAATTGAAAATCCAGCGCTATTACAAGATACGTATCCTGCAGATACCTCTCCAGAGCCTCTAAAGTTGTGGTCTTTCCATACTGTCTCCCTCTATTAATAACAAAATATTTTTTCCGGTCAACCAGGGAATCTTTCATCTGCTCCAGTCTATGCTCAAGCTTCACCATATAATGTTCTTCCGGGTGGCAAACCCCTTCTGTATTGAAGCATTTCATATTCTTTCCTCCACAAGCTCATCCTTGAATCAAATGATACAAGCGATTATACTGGCCGTGTTCTTCATAATAGATCTTCCGGAACCGTTCAATGATAAAATAGGACTGCAGGATCTCATCCCACTCCTCCGTGGAATTGTTCCACAAAAGCAGCCCATCATCCAGCAGGTGATCCTGGATCTTTCGGATTCCATAGTCCAAAATCTGTCCGTCGGTCAAAAAATCATTCAATTTCACCAACAGCCTGCCATCCGGCCTTAAAATCCTCTGAACCTCTTTTAAAACGCAATGAGCATCCTCCGGATAAAGGTTATCGATAATATTTGACAGGATTGCCGCATCCATGGAGGCTGTTTCCATGTCCTTAAGGGTTTCAACACCGCCGCAGAAAAACGAAAACCGCCCCCGGTGCATCAGCGCCCCCTTTTTTCTGGCCTTGGCAACGGCGGCAGCAGAAAGGTCAATCCCGATATGCTCTGCCGTGCCATATTGGCTGCATAAAAGCAGCAACGTTCCGCTGGCGCAGCCAAAATCCATTACGGAAGAAGCATTTTCCGTAAGCCAGCGAAGTCCTTCATCAAAAGCTTCATTACCGCTTTCCCCCTCCTTTGGGAGCTTAATCTCCTCTTTTTGGAAGACGTCATCCCAAAACAGGCCGACTTTCCCATACCGTTCCATTTCTCCTCCTTTTCCGCCCTGCCCTTTGGGCATACAGCCGTTCTATTCTCTTTCTAGCAAACAACAGATCAGCTCATGCAGCGCCTCCTGTACCCTGGAAAAATCCCCCTCCTCCGGGCACTGCACCGCAAGAACCATGGAAAGCTGCGGCAGCACCATGGTAATCTGGCCAAAGGCTCCGTCTGCCCGGAAGGAACCGGGATACTGGCTTAGCCAGAACTGATAGCCGTAGCCCCATCCATGCCAGGGACTTCGGGGCGTACCGTCCTCTTTCTTATCCTCCGGCAGGGAATTGTCAATCTGCCTGGAGGAAGCTTCCCGGATCCATGCTTCGGGAACCAGCTGCTGTCCTTCCCAGATCCCTCCGTCCAGATATAGTTGTCCCAGCTTTGCCATGTCGGTAAGCCGCAGGAACATGCCGCCGCCTCCCACCGGGTGTCCCTTCGGGCAGCTCTGCCAGATGGGAAGGGGAATGGACATGGGCCGAAGCAGCCGCTCATACATATATTCCTGGAGATTTTTGCCCAGCCGCTCCTCCAGCATACGGGCGGCCAGGATGCTGTCCCCTGTAGAGTAGCAGAAAGCGCTTCCCGGCTCACAGATTACCGGCTGTGACATCATATATTCCACATAATCCGGAAATCCCACCCCTGCACTTCTGTCCTGATTCATCAGCAATGCTTTTCCAAAGCCGGAGGACATGGTCAGAAGATGCCGGAGCGTAATCTTCTCCAGCCCCGGATTTCCACCCTGGGGCGCCTTTTCCGGAAAAATATCCACAAGACGGTCTTCCAAGGAAAGAACACCTTCGTCCATGGCAATACCGATGGCGGTTGACACGAAGCTTTTCGTATTGGAATAGATGTTTCTGGCCCGGTCGGGAGTCCACCGGTGTTCACAGACCGCCTTTCCATTTTTAAGGACATAGAAGCCTTCGATCCCAAGCTTCCGGCTGTCTGCCTGTTTGATAAAATCGTCAAATATACTTTTCATAAGAACTCCTTCCTCAGCTTTTTTCGTTAAATATTTAACAAATCAGCAATCTCTGAAAAATGAATCAGCAGATCGTCATAAATATTCACCTTGATGGCAGATTCGAAGGAATACTGTACATTCAGCAGCCCTCCCTCAAAGTAGTTGACCGTCACTGTCTTACGGCGGGGATCCACAATCCAATATTCACGCACTCCGGCATATTTGTAATAGTAAAGCTTACGAATATAATCATCCGCGGCATTGCCTGGAGAAACAACCTCTACAATAAAATCAGGGGCGCCGTTACAACGCTTTCCATCTAATTTGTTGTTGTCACAGACAATCATGAGATCTGGCTGCACGATCGTAAGAGGCGTATCAGAAAGCAATACGTCAAATGGGGCGAGGAACACCCTGCATCCGCCTTTTTTTCCCTTTACATAGGCATTCAGCAATGTACCAAGCTCCAAAAGTATTGACTGGTGAATCTGCGAAGGACTGGCCATATAAAAAATTACCCCGTCATAAACCTCTGCCCTGTTCTCTTCCGGAAGATTTTCATATTGTTCCAGTGTCATTTTTTCCAGTTGTGGCTGTAAATGCGGCAGCATAAGCGTCATTTCCCTTCGTGTGTTTTGACGATGCCGGGGAGAAAAAGAGGTCTTTTCCCCCCAACATTCTTTTCTGTCTGTATCTTACCATTTCCACGAAAAAAAGGCAAGCAAGGGATCCTTTTATATTACTCTGATTTTACTTTAATGCGGATCATATGATAGGAATGGGGCTCTAAGGTAACGGAATCCACCGCCGCCTCGCCGTCATAGGGCGTCACATTCCGAGGCGCCTTGGGAGAATTAACCGCCTTCAGGTCCGTATGGTTCAGTACCTTATGCTCCAACACCTGCTCCGCCCAAAAGCCCTTAAGCTCCAGAGCCACCTCTATCGCCTCGGTCAAATGCCGGTTGACCACAAACAAAACCACTTCTCCACGCTCCTTAGAATAAACAACAGAACAATCCACATAGGGAATCGCCGCCTCCTTACTCCCGGCATAAGTATCGCATTCCACCTCCGCATCCAGCGCGGTTCCTCTGCCAAAACGGGCTGCGTACAGATAGGGATAAAAGGTGGTCTGCAGCCATAAATCCCCTCCGTTTACCGTCATAATGGGAGCAATCACATTGACCAGTTGGGCCAGACAGGCGATTTTCACCCGGTCTGAATGGTTGATCAGAGTATTGAGCAGGCAGCCCACCACAAGTGCGTCCTCCAGATTGTAAATATCCTCCAGCAAAGGCGGCGCAACCTGCCATTTTTCGATTTTTTCATCCGCCTCGTTGGAATGGAACCACACATTCCACTCGTCAAAGGACAGATAGATATCCTTATCCCCCTTTTTCTCCCCTTTGATCTTATCACAGATGGCCGCAACCGTCTCGATAAACCGCCCCATTTCCAGGGAACAGCCCAGATAGTCCGGCGTATTGTTCTCGCGGTTTCCATAGTAATTGTGCAGTGAAATATAATCCACATGCTCGTAGCATTCCCGCAGCACCGTCTCCTCCCATTCCCCAAAGGTGGGCATCCCGCTGTTGGAGCTTCCGCAGGCAACCAGCTCGATGGTGGGGTCTGTCCATTTCATAATCTTTGCCGCCTCGCAGGCAGTGCGGGCGTATTCGTAAGCGGTTTTATGGCCGATCTGCCAGGGGCCGTCCATCTCATTGCCCAGGCACCAGGTATGGATGCCGAAGGGCTCCTCGAATCCATTTTCCCGACGCATGTTGGCATAATAGGTGTCTGTTCTGGAATTACAGTATTCCACCACATTGCCTGCTTCTGCAGGCCCCCGGGTTCCCAGGTTTACTGCCATCATCACCTGGCTGCCTGCGCGTCTGGCCCATTCCTGGAATTCATCCAGTCCCACCTGGTTGGTCTCCACCGAAAACCAGGCCAGCTCCATCCGCCGGGGCCTTTTGGCCTTGTCCCCCACGGTGTCCTCCCAGTTGTACCCGGATACAAAATTACCTCCCGGGTAACGGATCAGGGGCGGGTTCAATTCCTTTACCGTGTTCAGCACATCCTGGCGGAATCCCATATCGTCCGCCGTCTCATGCTCCGGCTCATAAATGCCTCCGTACACGGCCCGGCCCAGATGCTCCAGGAAGGAGCTGTAAATGCGCTCATCGATCTTACTGATGATTTTTGCTTTGTCTGCTTTGATCTTTGCTTTCATGGATTCTTTCCTTCTTTCCTGTTTGATAGGTTTATTTTAGCATTTTTTCTTCTTTTGTCGATATGGGATTCTGTTCTAAAACTAACATATTGTGCAATCCGTCCCAGATGCTTCTCGGAGGACAGAGGGTTATTATGACCTCGCCATTTTTTATTTTTTACCGGCAGGGAACACTCCAGAAATACGGAGCATATGGCGGAGAATATATGGATGACTGGATTCATTTATCCTTGAGCAGGCGGGATCTTCTGATGCTCCAGGAGCTTCAGATCCCCTTTGACCTACCAGTATCTGTGCCTGACTTAGATGAACTTTCTGAGCTTGTCCGCTTTATTACCTATGAATTTCATGCTGCCCGGAGCCTTAGATGCGCCAATCTGTCCCTGTACCTCAGGCTCCTGTTCAACCGGATTGGGGAGCATTTCCATACGGCTCACCCAAACCCTCATTTTTCCGTGCTGAACCGGATCCGGGGCATGATGTACAATGAACCGGGCCGGGAATACAGAATCGATACGATGGCAGGGGAGGCCGGTTTGAGCCGGTCAGCATTTCAACATATTTACAAAGAGATTTTCGGAATCAGCGTCAATCGGGACCGGATCCAGGCCAGAACAGGCTATGCTATGGGGTTTCTGGATTCCACAGCCCTTCCTGTTTATCAGATTGCGGAAATGTGCGGTTATCACAGCGACATTCATTTTATGCGGCAGTTTAAAGCGCAAACGGGATTGACTCCCAGCCAGTACCGGCGGCGGGAACGGGAAAAATAAAGGTTTTGATTGACGATTGATGGGAAAATTTATAATATAGTGATAGGGAATCTGCTGTGGAAAGGAGACAGATCATGTAT
>CATJBQ010000108.1 GCA_949738465.1 uncultured Lachnospiraceae bacterium | reverse complement strand
CATCCCCACGGCGCTGCTGTCCTTGGTGGACTCCTGGGCATTTTTTGCGGAAAAAGAAAAAATGACGATCATCCATAGGATCGTTAAGATTCGGAATATCCTCTGCTGTTCCCACCATCTCCGCATTTCTTCACCCCGCCTGTTTCCGAAAAAAACACCAGCCCATAACAAAAAATCCTGGTATATCCATAGAGCCCTTCCCTATATCTCCTTTGTTCGATCTGCACAATGCTGCAAGGTCCGATTTTCCTACACCAACCTTAAACAACATGCAGAGCCTCCCTTCTGGCAACAGCATTTATTTTGCCAAAGTATATCCGTAATCTACCGCTTCTTCCATTGGTATCTTCCTGTTTTATTATACACAGCCTTCTGGCAAATTACAAGAACCGGAGACGATTCGATCAGTGGTTTCTGGTTTTTTCAAACATTTAGGATCACATCCCTGTTTGGCCGCTTTTTTGGTTCACATATCATCCGTTGGCTTAAAAACTCTTTTCCGACCCCTTACAACAAAAATCATAAAACAGACGATGCTGCACGCCAAATGCATTACCATGCCAAAGCCAAACATCATACAGATAAAGGTAATATCTGGCTTGAAGATGCCCTTTGACAGAAGACCATACACCACCGGATAATAGATCAGATTTACAATCACTGATATTGCAAAGCAATAATGCGTCTTACCATAACCGATCAAGATATGATCAAACAAAACCGTGTAATTATAAGCCAGATAAAATGGGATCAATACCACTACGATATGTTTGATGGCCCTGAAATCCTCAATTCCCATAACATATTTTAAAAATGGATTTAACACCGGTATAAAGCACAGCCATAGGAGAAAGGTGGCAATTATAACTTTGTTATAATTCTTCATCTTTGCCACATTCAATTCGTCCCTGCAATCCTTTTTTATGATTTCTGCCAATGCCAAGATCGGAATCAGCAGCAAGCCCCATATGATGTTATTTGCGATCCAGTAATTTCCCTGTTCTTCCACCTCATTCACCATTTTACATACAACGGCTGAATAAATGATATTGTCCAACAGGATCTGAGCGCCGCTGAACAGACCAATACACAAATAATCCTTTCCAAAGTCTCTGTCAAAGCGAAAGGAAACGGTTACCAGATTTTCTCTGAAAACAGCGACCAGACATAAAACGACACATACCACATTTACCGCAATGTTGGAATATGCAACGCCATCCACCCCAAATCCCGGGATCAAAAACAGATCGCCGATCACGGTAAATACCGTTCTCAGAACTACCATTGTATAGATGTATAATGGTTTTTCCAGAACAACAAACAACACATTTATGAAGCTGACAATATTTCCGATAATAAACCCCACTGTCTCCAGCCTGAGATATCTTGTCACCTCCCGGATATCGCCTAAGACCATTGTCGATACAATATGATCACAGTAGATAAGAACTACGACTGCAAATAGGATATAGATCACATTCACAATGCAAAACGATTGAAAAATGCGTTCTTTCCATTTCCCTTTATTCCGCATACATTTATTGAGCAATGCAAACAGAGGTACGATCAAAAAGGCCTGTACCGTTTCATTGATCAGATCAAAATTCCTCGACCCTGATCCCCTTTTCCCGCATAAAATACCTAAGCTCCTTCATATCTCCATAATACACACAGCCGTCCATGCCCAGATTCCCGGCCGCCTCTATATTCGCCGGCGTATCGTCGATGAAAAAGCACTCCGCCGGATCCAGAGAATACTCCCGAAAAAAATCAAGATATGCCTCTGGTTCCGGTTTCAGCAGCCCGTGCTCACAGGAAATCCAGATGCCCTTCATATACGAAACAGACTTGATATTTTTGCTGAAAATGCGAAAACGGTGCGAGGTATTCGACAGCAGATACAGATCATATCCATTCCGGAACAACTCCTCCACCAGCTTTTCCATGGGCGGATTGGGCGGCTGTACCATACGGTACTCACCTATGAACCTCCTCACGGTATCATGCAGATGCACTGGTAATCTTCTACATATAGAAGTAGCTGCCTCCTCATCTGTCATCGTTCCCCGATCCATCTGCAGCCACTCTACCGATGCGCAGAGGTGATCCCTGATCCACCTGTAATCCGCCTCATTATCCACATATCCGTAAATGTACTCTCTGGCGTTATATACGGTAAGTACATTTCCCATATCAAAAATTATGTTTTTTATCATAGTCTGACCTTTCGAAGCATATATTATATACAGCCTTACGGCAAATTACAAGAAATGCCTTTCTCCTCAACCATCCTCCCGGTTCACCCCACCGCCAGCCTCCCCAAACAACGCTATCGGCCCGCCCAGCACCTGGCGCTCCACCCGCACATACCGCCGCTCGTCCGGCGCCTGGTACCAGTTCACCAGGGAAATCTGCCCCTGCACGATCTCAATGGCCGTGACGCTGTAAGGATGTACGCCGCTGCCGGAATTGAAGTACCACCGTTCCTCCCCCTGGGGAAAATGAGGCCGGTGGGTATGGCCGGCTGCCAGCATCTGGCGATGCTCCCTGGCCCAGTCCGCCATCCGCTTCTCCACGCGGTCCTTTTTCCGGTAATTCTTGGCGGCGCTGGTGGGGTCGTGGATCCCAAGCTGCTCTAAAGGACGCCACAGATAGCGCACCAGAAACCGTGTGAGATACCAGAGCCGGTCGTTCAGAAGATCCCCCTGGTGCCCATGGACCAGAAGCAGGCCTTCCCCACTTTGACAATCTTTTAACAATACGCTCTCGTGAACAGGAATCAGTGGAAAATCCAAAAGCTTCAGCCCGCAGCTTTTTTTCCGGTCATGGTTTCCATAGAGCAGATACAGACGGTTCTGCCTGTAAAATTTTTTCAGAAGTTCAAATACATCCCCATGGATCTCCACGATCCCCCGCATCCGCTTATTCTCCCACAGCTCATCCCCATCTCCCAGCTCCAGATAGGTGAAGCCCCGGTTATAATACTCCTCCAGGGCCGCCAGGTAAATGGTCTTGTTGTGGGCAAAATTATCGTTCCAGCCGCCGCAGCCCCGGTGGCAGTCGCTCATCAGCACATAGGACCGGCAGGGAGAAAAAGGAACGCACACCGCTCTGTCCAGGGCCTTTTCCATCCTGCGCCCATAGCGCCCCATTACGACGCCTCCTTGGAAAACCTGGCTTTCCCCAGGCGCTCCAGCTTATGGTAAAGCAGGGGCATACGGGCCTTTAAAACCATCAGCTTGTCGTAGGCATGGACATAATCCCCGGTAATCCTGGCAAACAGGCGGCAGTTACGGCGGTTCTCCCACTGCTTCACCCAGGAAAACAGCCTTCCCCTGGTAAAGGGCTGGCGGGTATGGGGCCTGGTAAAATGGATCCACACCGTATTTCTTACGATACTGATCTCCTCATTGGTATAGCCGGCATCGGAAAGCCCCCGCAAAAAAGCGTCCCGCATCCCGGCATCCGGCATGGTAATCTCGATATCCATAGCCAGCTCCCTGGGCTTGGAAAACTCCCCCAGGGAAAATCCCGTCAGCCACCAATGATAGCCGCGCCTAAGGAACATCCCCCGTCCCTTTTTCCACAGCACAAACTGCACCGCCAGAGTGTCCTCATCCGACACGCTCTGATACAGAAGCTCCGGCAGCAGCATGGTATCCCACAGGCTCTCCTTGGGAAGATAGTAGACCCCCACCTCCGCCCCGGTGGTGATGCCGTACTGGCCCTTCCAGAACTCGATCAGCCATTTTTTATCGTCATATTCAAAATAAATGGGCTCGCAGTCGATAATCATATTCAGCGGGGCCGCGGCCTCGTCATAAATTCGTCCGTACCCGTACTTTCTCTGCCAGCTATCCATCCGGGAATAAAAAATCTTCTGCCTTCCGTCATAGGCAAAGCCGAAGGGCGCAATCAGTTCATTGAGCCGGTTCTGCTTCTCCTTGTCGTTCAGTACCGGAAGCTGCACCGGAACCTTGGTAAGCCGCCGGTATTCCAGGTATTCGTACAGCAGCACCCCTAAGACCGTCAGTGCAATATAGATCAACAAAATGAAAAATGCATATTCCATGATAAAACCTCCTGGTGTCTTATTCATAGAATATGCATTTTGGCAGGTTCGGTTCCTTATCGCTCCATCTTCCAGAAGGCCGCCGAGTAAGGCTCCATCTTAGTGCCTCCTCCAAAATCCACCGCCTCATCGGAAATCAGATCCACCGCTGTCCCGCAGCCCGCGTCAAAATGGGCCGTGTAAGGCTCCTCATCCGCATTGATGGCCACCAGCACCCGCTCCGTATCGGTGCGCCGCTCGAAGATGCACTGGCGGTTGGTCAGCAGTACCGATCGAAAGCCCCCGTAATTCAAGGCGTCGCTGTTCTTCTTCGCCTGGGCCAGTCTGGCGATCCACGTCGTCAGCTCATTCTCCTTCGGGCTGTCAAAGCAGGGACGTAGGGCCGGATCCCCCTGGCTCTTATCCGCCTTCGCCCCCCACTCGCTTCCATAATAAACGCAGGGAATCCCCGGCATGCCAAAGCACAATGCATAGATCAGGGGCAAGTGCTTTTCATTCTGCAGGATGCTGGCCACCCGGCTCACGTCATGGTTATCCACAAAGGACAGAAGATGCTTGCCCCGGTAGAGCGTCCAGTCCTCTGGGCCGAACTGCCGAAGCAGGGAGTGATTGATCTCAAACAGGTTCATGCTGTTGAAGCTGGAATGCAGCCCCTTATAGCATTCGTAATTGGTGGCGGAATGCAGCATCTGATCGTTGACCAGCACCTTGTAATCCCCGTGGAGCATCTCCCCCAGCAGGAAAAAATCCTCCTTGAGCTGATCGCAATGGCTCCTGAGCCGGCGTACAAAGTCATGGTCCAGGCAGTAAGCCACGTCTAACCGCAGTCCGTCGATATCAAATTCCTTTACCCAGAAGGACACCGCTTCCAGGATATGGTCCACCACCTGAGGATTCTTAAGGTTCAGCTTCACCAGGTCGTAATTTCCCTCCCAGCCCTCGTACCACAGGCCATCGTTATAGTTGGAATTCCCGCCGAAATTGATATGGAACCAGTCCCTGTAGGGAGAGCCTTCCCGGTTCTTTTTCACATCCTCAAAGGCCCAGAAGCCCCGGCCCACATGGTTGAACACGCCGTCTAAAACCACCCGGATCCCCGCTTCGTGAAGCTTCTCGCAGACCTCCTTGAAATCCTCATTTGTCCCCAGCCGCACATCGATTTTCCTGTAATCCCTGGTGTTGTAGCCATGGGTATCCGACTCAAACACCGGAGAAAAATAAATCGCGTCAGCCCCCAGCTTTTTGATATGGGGGATCCACTCCGCCACTTTCAGAATCCGATGGGTCAATACCCCGTCGTTTTCAAAGGGAGCCCCGCAGAACCCCAATGGATAGATCTGATAAAACACACTCTCATTCGCCCACATAATTTTTCCTCTTTCCTAATTTATTAAACACACTCTGGGGAACCGCAAATCCAAAGACAATTCCCAGAGCAATTGCGCCCGCAATCTTAAAGGTCTCCAGACCCTTGGCCGAAAACTGCGCCAGGTCGTTCATCAACAGATAATAGGCTGTATAGTAGATCCCGGCTCCCGGCACCAGCACAAAAATCCCGGTGATCAGAAACACCGTCACCGGACATCTGCGCAGCGCCGAAAATCCCCGTGCCGCCAAGGTCAGAATCACCGTTGCCCCCAGGGAGGCAATGGCCACCCCCGTCCCTGCCCTGGTAAACAGCAGATACGCCAGCCAGGCCAGACCGCCGTTTAAGGCACAGAAGACGTATTCCTTCCTGGGAGCGTTGAACAAAATAGCAAAGGCCAGGGTTCCCGCCATAGACGATACTACCTGCAGAATCATAAGCCCGCACCTCCAAACATCTGAAAAATCCGCACCGCCGCGCCAACGCCCACCGCAATACAGGCAGCCGTCATCAGAGCGTCCGCCAGATGAATGCTGCCAGACAGGTAATCGCCGTTAAACAGTTCCCTGATAGAGGTGGTTAGGGCCACCCCCGGCACCAGCAGGAAAATCGTCCCGATAATGACCTTATCCTGCAAAAACACAAGCCCCAGCGCCGCCAGGCCAAAGCTTACGATGGACACCAGCCCGCTTCCGATGATATTTACTACAAATCTTGACAGCTTCACTCTCCGGGACGCGATCAGAAAGCCCTGCAGAAGAATTCCCAGCACAAAGGCCAGGGCGCATTCCTGCCAGCGGCAGCCGTAGGTATAGCCAAAGCCCGCGCAGCCCATGCCGCTGGCCAAAAGCAAAGTCCAGTTCCTGGCAGAGGGCAGCTTTTTGCAGTATTCCAGGCGGCGGTAAGCCTCCTCAAGGGACAGATTCCCCTCGCAGATCTCCCTGGAAAGCTGGTTCAGCTCCGTGATCCGCTCAAGATGTACACTGCCCAGTGGGACATAACGCACCATGCTTCCCCGGTCCTCCCGTTCTTCATGGACGGTGGCAAAAATCCCGTTGGATACCACAAATACATTGTAATCCGCAATACCGTAGGCCTTAAGGATCAGTTCCATGGTGTCCTGCACCCGGTAAATCTCCCCGCCGCTCTTTAGCATCAGTTCCCCGATGGAAACTGCCAGTTTCAATATTTTCTGATTTCCCTCCATACAGGTTCTTCTTCTCCCTCCGCCCCGGTTCCTGCTCCGTCTTGTCAAGTTTTATCTTATCAAGTCCGATTTCCCTTGTCAACAGGTTTCTTTTTGTTTATAATACATATGGACAGCCAAGGCGGCTGTTACATAATTATAGTATAACCCTACAGGAGGTTTTTTTATGACAAGTGAAATCAGAGATATCAACCTTGCAGAATCCGGCGAACATAAAATAGACTGGGTGAAAAAGAACTGCCCGCTGCTGCGCAGCTTAGAAGATGAATTCTCCCAGACAAAGCCCTTCTCGGGGATCCGTATCGCCCTCTCCATCCACTTAGAGGCCAAGACCGCCTATCTGTGCAAGGTATTAGCTGCCGGCGGCGCCGAGATGTTCATCACCGGAAGCAACCCCCTCTCCACCCAGGACGATGTGGCTGCCGCACTGGTGGCCGCGGGCCTGAACGTATTTGCCTGGTATGACTCCACACCAGAGGAGTACGAGCACCATATCAGCCGGGTGCTGGAAAATGACTGCAATATCATCATCGACGACGGCGGGGATCTGGTCAACACCCTCCACACCAGATATCCGGAAAAGATCGCCCATGTGATCGGCGGCTGCGAGGAGACCACCACCGGTATCATCCGTCTGATCGCCATGGCCAACAAGGGCGAGCTTCAATTCCCCATGGTTCTGGTGAACAACGCCGATTGCAAACATTTGTTCGATAACCGTTACGGCACCGGCCAGTCCGTCTTCGACGGCATCAACCGCACCACCAACCTGATCGTTGCCGGAAAATACGTGGTAGTGGCCGGCTACGGCTGGTGCGGCAAGGGTGTGGCTATGCGGGCCAAGGGCTTAGGCGCCCGGGTCATCGTCACCGAGATTGACCCCATCAAGGCCATTGAGGCAGTGATGGACGGCTTCGATGTGATGCCCATGAACGAGGCCGCCAAGGTGGGCGATTTCTTTATCACCGTTACCGGCTGCGCCGGCGTCATCGACGAGGAGGATTTCAAGGTGATGAAGAACGGCGCCATCCTCTGCAACGCCGGGCATTTCGATGTGGAGATCGATATGAAGCGTCTTCGCGAGATTGCCCTTGACACCATTGATCAGAGGAAGAATATCGTCGGCTACAAGATCGCCGAGGAGCAGTGGATCTATGTGCTGGCAGAAGGCCGCCTGGTGAATCTGGCCGCCGGGGACGGACATCCCGCCGAGATCATGGACATGAGCTTTGCCATCCAGGCCTTAAGCGCCAAGTATCTGGTGGAGCACAAGGGACAGCTCACCGAGAAGCTCATCAATGTCCCCCGGGAGGTGGATCTGGAGGTTGCCAGGAGAAAGCTCTCCTTCCTGGGCAAGAAGATCGATATGCTGACGGATGCACAGGTGGAATATTTGAATTCCTCGTCTCTGTAATTTTATAACAGGAGCTGCCCGGCAGACGGGTCAGCTCCTGTTATTTGATGATGTTGGGGCAAATAGGGCTGCATCCGTTCCTCACGCAACTCCTCAGAACATTTATTATGCCTCCATAGAAGCATACTTCTCAAAGTATTCCCTTGCCATCCCTTCCTCCAGGTGAAAACGCCGCTGCAGCTTCTCCAGAATACGGGAAACCGGAACGTTTTCTTCCAGATTATCCAGAATGAACATCTCGATCCCCTGCTGGATTCCTTGCTCAATCCCCTGCTCGATCCCTTCCCGGTAAATGCTTTCTCCCAATCCGCTCATGCGATCCGCCTCCTACCATGCCAATGCGCTTTCCACATCAATATACTTCGAAATTTTCTTTCGAAATCCTCTTTTATGCGGATAAAACAGCATTGCTAAAAATTCCAGTATATCCGCCTCTTCGCTCTCATATGCACTATCTCCCAGACGTATCAGAATCAGTTGTAGCAAATCATAATCCTCCTTCTTCAACCCCCTGCTTTTGATAAGTGGAATAAAAGCATGAATTTTCTGAAAAAAGACAATATTGACAATGGCCGGGCCATTTACAAAACGCGGTCCTTATATACCACAAAGAAACGAAAAATATGCTTTGGATTATCATAACACTGGAATCTCAAAAAAACAACCTTTTTCCAAATTAATTTTATAATTATTACACATTTCAGCCAAATTTCATCACCATCTGGTATCCCATCTTCCGCAGAAGGGATCGATGGGGTTCTTTCCCTGGAAGCTGCTCCTTCCCAGCAGCTTATCCATCACCGCATCCATGACAAACTCCGAATTGCAGTAGCCATTGACATAGGTCTGAATCATCGGCACATCCAGCAGATGGTAAGGATTGCCCAGGCTGACAAACAATACCGGAAGCTCATTTAT
>CATJBQ010000107.1 GCA_949738465.1 uncultured Lachnospiraceae bacterium | reverse complement strand
CTATGCCTTGCGCCATGTCAATGTAAGCTTCCGAGCCGGCGGGCGTTTCGCAGTTGTCGGCAGAAACGGTTCCGGAAAAACTACATTGATAAAGCTGATGTGCCGCCTGTATGACCCGACGGAAGGTGAGATACTGCTCAACGGCGTTAATATCCGGGAGTATGATTACGAGGAATATTTATCTCTTTTCTCGGTTGTATTCCAGGATTTCAAGCTGTTTTCCTTTTCCCTGGGTGAAAATGTTGCCGCAGGTGCAGATTTTACGGAGGAAGATGTGATCCTGGCCCTGGACCGGGCAGGATTTGGCGGGCGGCTTGAGAAAATGCCGGATGGCATCCGGACGCCTTTATACAGAGACTTTGACAGAAACGGCGTTGAAATTTCAGGGGGCGAAACCCAGAAAATCGCCCTTGCCCGGGCAATCTACAAGGACGCGCCTTTTATTATCCTCGACGAGCCCACATCTGCCCCGGATCCGGTTGCCGAATATGAAATCTACTCTCATTTCAATGAGCTTGTAAAAAACAGATCGGCGATTTATATCAGCCACCGGCTGTCGTCCTGCCGTTTTTGCGATGATATCCTGGTCTTTGACAACGGGCAGCTTGTCCAGAGAGGCCCGCACGAAAGGCTGCTGACGGACAGGAACGGGGTATATCATGAGCTGTGGACGGCACAGGCGTCGTATTACGTGGATCAGCGTCATTCCTAAAGCTGGATATCTGCAATCCACCGGGATAATTTTTAAAAAGTATAGAATTTTACGGCCTGGTGTGTTACGATAGCGATAGAGTATAAAACATGTTGGACGGTAAGGAGACGGATCTATGGGAAAAACAATTTCAATCGGGGCACAGAGCTTTGAATTTATACGGATGAATGATTGCTTTTTTGTGGATAAAACAGGTTTTATCAGAGAATGGTGGGAGAATAAGGACGTGGTCACGTTAATTGCCCGTCCCCGGCGTTTTGGCAAAACTCTGAACCTGGATATGATGAACTGCTTTTTTTCGAAAAAATATAAGGGCCGGGGAGCGCTTTTTGAGGGCCTGTCCATCTGGGAGGAGGAAAAGTACCGGAAGCTCCAGGGAAGTTATCCGGTAATCTTCTTAAGCTTTGCCGATATCAAGGGGGAGACCTTTGAGGAAACGAAGCAGGCGATAAAGTATACCCTGGCGAAGCTGTATGAAAATCACGAATATGTGAAGAACGGGAAAAATATGGGGAAAAGAGAGCAGGAATTTTTTGATTCTGTTTCGTCTGGAATGTCGGATGATGTGGCGGTGTTGGCATTGAAATATCTGTCGGATTACCTGGCAGGCTATTATGGGCAAAAGGTTCTGATTCTTCTGGATGAGTATGACACGCCGTTGCAGGAAGCCTATGTATACGGATACTGGAGGGAACTGGTAAGTTTCATAAGGCGCATGTTTAATTCTACTTTTAAGACAAATCCCAATATGGAGCGGGCGATCATGACGGGCATTACCAGGGTCAGCAGGGAGTCCATTTTTTCAGATCTCAACAACCTGACGGTAGTGACCACAACTTCGGAAAAATACCGGACGCAGTTCGGCTTCACGGAGGAGGAGGTATTCCGGGCGCTGGAGCTTTTTGGCATGTCGGTGCAGAAGGAGGAGGTCAAACGGTGGTATGACGGATTCACCTTTGGGAGTCAGAAGGATATCTATAATCCCTGGTCGATCATCAACCTTCTGGATGAAAAGAAATTCAAATCTTATTGGTCGAACTCCAGTTCGAACGCTCTGGCGGGAAAGCTGATCCGGGAGGGATCGGCGGAGATAAAGATGGATATGGAGGCATTGCTGGATCATAAGATCATTGAGAAGGCAATCGATGAGGAAATTGTGTTCAGCCAGTTGGACGAGGATGAAACGGCAGTCTGGAGCCTGCTTCTGGCCAGCGGGTATTTGAAGGTAGAGGACGCACCAGAGGAAGATGGGGGGATTTACGGCCTGAGCTTGACCAATTATGAGGTCGCCCAGATGTTCCGGCGCATGATCCGGGGATGGTTTCAGAAGCCATCGGTGAAATACAACGACTTTGTGAAGGCGCTTTTATTAAATGATGTGGACTATATGAACGACTACATGAACCAGGTGTCGGAGCAGATCTTCAGCTTCTTTGATACCAGAAACAAGCCGTCGGACAGAACAGAGCCGGAACGCTTCTACCATGGCTTTGTGCTGGGCTTAATCGTGGAGCTGGCAGGAAAATACAAGGTTTCCTCCAACCGGGAAAGCGGCTTTGGCCGGTATGACGTGATGCTGGAGCCGTTGGACTCTACAGAGCCTGCCTATGTCCTGGAGTTCAAGGTACGGAATCCCAGAAGGGAGGACACCCTGGAAAAGACTCTGGAGGCGGCACAGAAACAGATTGAGGAAAAGCAGTACGATCAGGAGCTGCTTGGCCGGGGGATCCCCATGGAGCAGATCCATCATTACGGCTTTGCCTTTGAGGGGAAGCGGGTATTAATTGGCTGAACATATGTGGATTCTAAGTGTAAGGATTCTGGAAATTGTGGATGTTTTGCAATTTTCGGAATCCTTTTTCTGATGCTTTTTCGCGATGGGGATATGATTCTTATTTGCCGGTGAGGGATCATTAAAAGAATAGACAATTCTGCAAAAGAATAGACAATTCTGCTAAAAGGCATATTATTTGATTGGATTTTCCATGGCTTGCAGTCGGAGAATCCGTTACAATTTTGAAATAGTAGATAGCAGGAGGGAAAATTATGGAAAGTACATCAAGACATTGGGAACTGCCAATTCAACTGCTGGATTTATAACCGGCTGGCTATTATTGCCGCATCTCCTTATTATGAGGACTGGGTGGCCTCTCACTATGAGCTGTACACTGCCGCTGGGTATAATTTTTACTTTGGGGAGACATCCCTGACACCGCCGGGGTATCACGACGCGATTCTGGAGCGGAGGCAGCTGCGTCTGTTTGCCATGACGGAGGAGACAATCCTTGGGGCGATACGGGAGGAGCTGCTGCGGGGGTGGTATCTGATCTTCTATATGAAGGATTTTATGGTGCAGGATCATTATCATGAGGTTTTGATCTATGGATTTGATGATGGGAGGGAGAAGATTCTTGTTGCCGGATTGAAAGGCTATACGTTCCAGGAATTTGCTGTTCCTTATGCTTATCTCCGCGATACCCTGGCAGACCTGAAACAGTATTTTATGGATGATATTCAGCAGGGCGCGAACCTTTCCTTTCACTTTCAGTATCCGCTTACCGCATTGCGGCTCAGGAAGGATTATGAGGCCGCAAATTGTCCCTTTGAAGCTTACGTGAAGCTTGAAAATGAATTGAAAGGGGATGCTTTTACCAGGCAGACGATGTTCGGGTTTGATGATTACCGGGAAAATGAGACAATATACCGGGGAATCAACTGCTTATATGGATTTATGAAAATGCTCCAGCAGGAGGTGGAGGGACAACCCTTTGAGGAATGGTTCCGGGGAATGGCAAGCGGGGCGAAGAAGATCCATGAGCACCAAAGGATGCTGCGGCGCACAATGGGGTATCTTGTTGAAAAGTGGGCGGATGCCATAAGCGATCAAGGGCGAAGCTGTTATCAGGATTATTGCAGATGCTGTGGTACTGCAGAGAAATGGCTGCATATGGTGTTAAAATATCAGCAAACCGGGGAGAAGGGCAGGAGGCCTGGCTTACAAAAAGGTATGGTTGGGAGAGGGGAGCCGGAGACTATGGAAAAGATTCATGAAGATTTCATAAAGAGAGCATCCGTACATTTAATGGATTCCGCATGCACAATGTGTTACGGCTGTTGGAGGATTATTATGCGGACTTCAACAGCTATGAACACTTTGGCTGGATCTGTTCCTCCGAGGAAGACGACATTGCAAACCGGAAATACAGGATTAAATGTTATGAATTGACATCGAAAAAAATATGGAAAAAATATGCAATTTTAAATATTATATTCGAATCTCCATTGAACATTTCAGATGTATTTATGTGGCTTTACATTGCTCATCAGATTATGTAGGTGTACTTGGCGCGGGTGATTTTATGTCGTTGTCAAATGCAGCGTGGTCTTTGTCACAACAGATCCGGAACGTGTTTCATGTGCTTCCGAAATTTCATGAATACAGCTTGAATATTGAAAATATGTTAGTGCTTGATTCCTATCATTCAAAATTGGAATCATCGCTGGATTTGCCAATAGACAGGCAGGATTCTTTTCAAATTTGTGTACATCTTGTTTTGCATGATTTTATTTCTAAAATCGCATATAAAAGATAATTCAAATGGAGGAGGATTTAACCATGGTTGTTACGGCAACAGAATTTAAAGCTAATTTCGGAAAGTATCTTGAATTTATTGCCAAGAAAGATGTCTTTATTACCCGTAATGGAAAACGGTTGCTAAAGTTGTAAATCCGCAAGTTTCCACTGTGGATTCCCTGCGTGGAATGCTTAACGGTATTTCCTCTGGTGTTGATATGGATTCTTTACGGGAGGAGCATCTATTAAAATATGAAAATAATGTTTGATACGAACGTAATTATTGATGTATTATTGGAAAGAGAACCTTTTGTAGAGGCTTCATGAAAAACCATCATTTAATTTCCAAAAGAACAAACCGTTATCTTTCATAAGATTGTTTCATAGTGTCCCATGGTCTGGTTTTGCCAAGCCAGCCCTGCTCCTCCCAGTACTTCCCATCAAGATATTCGGGATCATTTTCATGTAATTTTTTCTGCATCAAACGGCAAGCGGAAAATTTCGCTTTTGTAATTAAATTTGTGTACGCGGGTTTTGTATAATCGATTTGTACGAACTTTTGGGATAGCTTTTTCACTTTTTTGGTCAGTTCAGCCCGCTTTTTTTCGGAAAGTCTTTCCCAGACAATATCGCTCATCAATGCACCGGTAAATATTCTGATTTTAGAAATTCCCCACCAGGATAAGCTGTGCTTGATATCCTTTGCCGCGGATCTGGCTCCTGCGCCTAAACACTGCGTTATAATCACTGCCCGTTTACCAAACATTCCGGGCGCCGGACGGTGGGGCATCCAGCGGTAAGCAAAATGGTCGAGAAGCGCCTTCATCGCTCCCGTAGTGTGAAACACATATGCGGGAGAGGTCATTACAATGAGATCCGCTTCCAGGAGCGATTTTTCAATTTTTCCGATATATTCTGCATCCTTGCAGGTGCTTTCGCCTTTTATCATACAATTTATACAACCATTGCAGAAATTGGGACAATCTTTTGGAAGATCGTATTCCGTAATGTTGGCATTATCTCTAAAAGCGGCTAAAAATATTTCTTTTAACCGAAAGGTTACACCGTGTTTTTCTGTTCCGTTTATAACCGTTATGTTCATCCTTATGTCTCCCAAAGCCTATCAAATAAAAATTACGCTCCTGCTTTACGAATCTCCCTACCATGCCAGCACTCTCTCGTCCACATGATCCGATCCATGGAACAAGGCATCAATCTCCCCTTCACATTTTTCACAGACATCTTCTCAGACAGATCACATTCTTACCACCTACGCATTCTCATACATATCATACACAACATACCCATGGACTCCCTCTAAGGAGCCCTTCGATGTTTCCTGGCACATCATGTATCTTGGCTCATTCATGGGACGCCCGCTGGTGGGATATATTCCAAATTCAGAAGATGTCCGAAAGCCAATGCGGTTGTAAAAATGATAATCCCCTTCCACTGTAATTCCCTTAAACCCGCGCTCCTTCACCCTTTGGATTCCCAGGGTCAGCATGGTAGAGCCGATCTGCTGATGAAAAAAATCCGCATGAACTGCAACAGGCGCCAGCATGGCAATATCCTCATTTTCAAAATGTCCGCCCTCCGCCGTCTTCGATAACGGAAACCGTGAAAACAGAAAATGCCCTACTACCCTTCCCTCCCATTGGGCCACAAAGGATAATTCCGGAATATAGTACTCCGATTCCCGTATTTCCTCCACCAATGCAAGAACATCAGTTCCATCCGAATAATCGGTCCCTTCCCGAAACGAGCGCAGAATTAATGAAATAATATCCTTATAATCCTTCTTTGTTTCCGGTCGTATTGTAATATCATTTCTCATATAGTCCGATACCTCCACTTCATACAAAGCCAGCAAACTGGCATCCGGTTCATCAATCCCCTTCCACAATCCCCAAAAACGCCCGCACAAAGCTGGGATTCTCAAATTCCCGGGTTCCCATGCCATATCCGATATTCTCGATCTTTAGCGCCAGCTCCCGGGTAAATTCCTTCACAAAGTACTTCAGCACCGCAGCTCCGGTAGGCGTCAATAGCTCCCCGTCACTTTCCGAAAAATAAACCGGCATGCCCTTGATGATCTCTGCCGTGGCCGGAGCCGGAACCGGAAGCACCCCATGAGCGCAGCGCACCGTTCCGTTCCCCACGCAGACCGGAGAAGCCAGAATCTCGTCTGCCCCCAGCATCTCAATGGCAAGGCAGCTTCCCGTCACATCCACCAGCGCATCCAGAGAGCCAACCTCATGAAAATGGATCTGCTCCATGGTCGTCTGATGCACCTTGCTCTCCGCCTCCCCGATCTGCCGGTAAATCTCCGCCGCATCCTGCCGTACCTGCTCACTCATGGGAAGCGCGCCGATCCGCTTAAGGATCTCGGGGTAGCTTGTGTGATGGTGATGGCTATGCTCATGACGGTGCTCATGATCATGATGGTGCTCATGATCGTGTCCATGCTCATGGTGATGCTCATGATCATGATGGTGTTCATGATTGTGTCCATGCTCATGGTGATGCTCATGATCGTGTCCATGCTCATGAGGATGCTCATGCTTCCCGCAGCTATGCCCATCCTCATGGGTATGCTCGCACACCAGTTCGTCTTCTTCCGTTCCCTGCACCCGCACGCGCATCTGGATCCCGCCAATCCCCTTCTGGGTCTTCTCCTCCGCAGTCACCGTTACGCCCTCCCAGAGGCTGTTCATTTTTTCCAGAAAAATCTTCTTATTATCTTCCGTCAACAGCCCGTACAACGCTCCCATCAGCATATCGCCGGCTGCCCCGGTCTTACATTCCAGATACAATACTTTCTTTCCCATTTCTATCGCTCCTCACTTCACGAATTGTTTTACCGCTTCATTAAATTCTTCTATCTTCTGGTAATCTCCCTTCTCGGCCGCCTCCACCACGCAATGGTTCAGGTGATCCAATAAAATAATCTTCCCGGCATTGTTGATCGCGGACCGGACCGCCGTCAGTTGTATCAGAATCTGGGCGCAATCCTCCTCCTGATCCACCATCTGCTTTACCTTTTCCAGATGGCCGATTGCTTTGGCCAAACGGTTGGACACTGCCTTGGCGTTGGGATGGATATGCCCATGGCCCCCGCTATGTTTATGCTGTATTCCATCACTATGGCAATGGGTATGTAAGTCCATGGTATTTCTTCCTCCTGCCCCTTCACTGAATCTCTGGTTTCTTATCAAAAATAAATTCTATTATTTCTTGTAAAAGCCTCTGTAATTCCGGAATGTCCTCACTAATAATCTCCCAAACAAGTCGGAGATTTACTCCTTCATAATCATGTACAATACGGTTTCTTAATCCATTCATCTCACGCCAAGGAACTTCTGGATGGGCTTCTGCAAATATATTGTCCACAATACGGCACAATTCGCCGATCTGGCTGAGATTAAACACACAGGCATCAACCAGTTTTGTGTCAGCTATAAATCGGTCATAATCGTAACCAGCACAATAATCCATCACTTTCACAACATATACGAGCATTTTTTGCAGGACAATTTCACTTTTCATATATAATCACCCCGGTGTCATGTATCTCTTGATCGATCCTTGATCCCTTCTCTATATGAGATCTATCAAACACATCTACTGTCATTCCAACTGCCTGTCTGACTGCTTCCATGAAACCGACAAAACGTAATCCCCGCAATTGGCTGTCCACAACCAGGTCAAGATCACTTTTTTCTGTCGCGCACCCTTTTGCTACAGAGCCAAAAAGAACTGCCCTGGAAATTCTATAACTATCAAAAACGGGTGTAAGAACCGCTCGAATTTCGGATATATTCTGCATCCTTTTGTACCTCCTTCATCTGATAGTATACACTAAATCCATGAAATAAGGAACAAAATTTTTAGCTAAAAAACCAGAATCTCCCGACGCCGCGCATCCCACGTGCATTCCGGAAATTCTGGCTTTTTTCAATCATCCTGCCGTTATGAAAATCTTGCGTCCGCCGCCGCCTGGACCATTTCCTCCCAGGTTTCAAACCGGGTGCTCTCTTTGACGAAGCCATCCATCAGAAGCTGGGCGTAGACCATGGTTTCAGCCTTCCAGTTTGCGATCACTGCGCTGGAATACTGGAACGCTTCAAAATTTTCAAAATTCGTATTCTCCTGCATGAACTGGTCCGTAAAAATGGTTTCAAGAAGATCCCGAAGCTCCTGATCCATTTTCACACTAACGTAACCGTCCATTATTTTTCCTCCGGATGATCTGCATAATACTTATCCGCCGCTTTGAATACATAATCACGCCATACGGCGGCGTCTCTCGCCATACAGGGCCGGATGATCTCCTCCTCCTGGTCTCCCATGCCGTTGATGACTTCCTTGCGCTGTACGGTCAGATACAAAGCCGGCTCGTTGGGCGGGCATCCCAGGATCCAGTATGCGTTTGGATGATCCTTCAAATATTTCTTGGTGCAGTTTCCGTGAAGGACGATCCGCTCATCGGGAATATCCTTGGGGATCTCGTTCTTTCCGCCGATGACGATGGTCATGCCCTTGTTCTTCTCATACTCATCTACAGCCTTCAGTTCCTCCATATTGATAGCCAGAAGCGCCTGGCAGCTTGAACATGCGCCCTCGCATTTTACATCGTACTCCGGCCAGCGGGTACTCATGTCGCCGATGTAGGGAATCCACATCTTCTTGTAGGCATCCTTGAGAGAGGTTCCCACCACCTCGATATTTTCCATATCGTAGTTGCCCAGTCCGGTCTCAGC
This sequence comes from uncultured Lachnospiraceae bacterium, assembly GCA_949738465.1. Classification (GTDB taxonomy): domain Bacteria; phylum Bacillota; class Clostridia; order Lachnospirales; family Lachnospiraceae; genus 14-2. The sequence goes on along the minus strand of CATJBQ010000107.1, from coordinate 21,426 downwards.
CGCCACTCTGAAGTAATCCACGCAGGTGGTGTCGATTCCTGTCACCTCGCAGGCTACCCGGTCTAAGGCCACGGGATCCTTGGAGCCAAGCACCAGGTTGGTCTCAATGGGTACCGGCATATGAGGGCTGTAGCCGCTGGCTGCCCGCATGGCGTCCATAATGTTGATATCTGCCCGACAGGCGCTCCATACGTCCATCATGGCCATGGTCAGATTCTGCTGATGCATCTGCATATGTACCTTATCCTGTACCACGCCCTTGATGTTCTTCAAGGCGCCGGAAAATACCATACTGGCATGGGCCTTTAAAATGGGCAGGTTGATCAGGTGATCCGCCTCTAACAGGAACTGGGGCAGCTTCAGATGGTCGATGTTGGAACGGAAATCCCGAACCGCCACATTTACCAGATTCGGATCTCTCTTGATATCCTTAAGCTCCACTCCTTCTTCCTCTGCCACGGCAGCGATTCCGCTGACCTTAAAGCACTCCATGGTATCACAGCCAATGGCTGCGGCTTCAGCGATGATGATTTTCTTCGGCTCCGCCTTTTTCACCTCGCGGATCACGGCGCGCACGACCTCGGGATTGGTACATACGGAAGTCTCGGGGGGCTCCGCATGGCCCGCATTGGGCTTTAATACCACGATGGAATTCTTGCGTACCACATTGGTGACGCCTCCCATCAGGTCAAATACTCTGGTGACATTTTCCTGGATATCCGTACCTTTTGCAATTGCTACCAGTGATTTTTTCGCCATTTATTTATCCTCCATTTTTTCAAATCCACGCTTTCCTTCGGAAAACCGGATACTTTTTGGAAATCTTAGTATACGCCGTAGGGATACTCTTTGTCCGGTACGCTTCTGTCAATTCTGTCTGAGGGAACAAAAGCAACCGCGCGGACAATGGTACCGTCTCCCATATACCAGCGAAGGGGGAAGGCACAGAACAGGAATCTCTGGTTCGTCACCTTATCCAGATCTCCGCCCAGGTTCTCGATCCCCATAACGTTATTGGCCATCAGGATATCATGGCAGGGCTCCCACTCCGGAAAATCATCCTTTGCCGGATGGCCGTACATTTCCTCATACTCCTCGGTAATACGCGGAACATAAGGGCCGGGGCCGTGATCTGCCGCATAGGTATAAAGGATATGGTCAATGGCCTGCATATCAAAGCCAACCCCTCTCACATGATGCTCCACAAACCATTTCGCACCCTCGATGGACAAGCCCGGGCTATATGCAAAATAATCGTCATTCTCGCCCCAGCGTCTGTGGGTACCGGTGTTCAGAAGCACCCAGTCTCCTTCCTTGATTCCGCCGGGAACCTTCTTGGCTGCTTCCTCAATCTCTTCCACCGTGATCAGCTCCCATTTCCCCTTGGGGATATCCAGGCAGACAGCCTCGCCAAAATAATTCTGGATCGGAAGCTCATGGGTAAAGGGGCTTTCCGGAATTACATGGGCCGGGGAATCCGCATGGGTGGAGTTATGCATATGGAAATCATTGAAGGTCTGCAGTAAACGGTAATGCATGGGCATATGCTGCACTCTGTCAATATGGAAATCTCCGTTGGAGGGCCAGAGTGGGTTGCCTCTGCCGAAGGGGTTGGAGAGATCCACCAGTTCAAAGGAGCCATCCTTGAACATATCAAAGATACTTCCATCGTAGGGCTTCTTCCAATCGTTCGTGTGTGCAAAACATTCCTCGCGTGTGTGTCTGACAGCTATTTCTGACATTTCATTTCTCCTTTCCTGCCCCGCTTTTGGGCATACAGGGATACCCGAAGGGTATTTCTCCTTTCCTGCCCCGCTTTTAGGGCATACAGGGATACCCGGAGGGTATTTCTCCTTCCTTATAGGTTTTCAATTATCACCGCAGTTCCCATTCCGCCCCCGGCGCACAATGTCGCCACGCCGTAACGGCTGTTCCTGCGTTTCATTTCATACATCAGTGAGATCACGATCCGGGATCCGGTAGCTCCCACCGGATGGCCCAGAGAAATCCCACCGCCGTTGACATTTAATTTGTCGTCCGGAATTCCCAGTTCCTTCTGGCAGGCCAGCGTCTGGGCCGCAAAGGCTTCGTTGATCTCAAACAGATCGATATCCTCGATAGACAGCCCTGCCTTCTCTAAAGCCTTCCTGGTGGCGCTGATGGGGCCAATACCCATAAGCTCCGGCTCCACGCCGGTGGTGGCGGTGCTGACAATGCGGGCCAGGACCGGAACTCCAAGCTCCCTGGCCTTTTCTTCCTCCATCAGAAGCACGCCGGAAGCCGCATCATTCATGCCGGAGGCATTTCCTGCCGTCACTTTGCCGTCTTCCTTAAAAGAAGGACGCAGCTTTGCCAGCTTTTCCATGGTGGTATCCGGCTTGGGATACTCGTCGGTCCAGATCTCCTCACTGCTCTTTTTTGTGGTCACCGTGACAGGAATGATCTCCTCCTTAAAACGGCCTGCCTTGATGGCCGCATCCGCCCGCTGCTGGGAACGCAGCGCATAAGCGTCCATCTGCTCTCTGGTGACGTCATACCGATCCGCCACATTTTCTGCGGTAATCCCCATCTTGGGGCCAACTCCCAGGTTGGTCAGGGAATCCCACATGGAATCATGAAGCTGCATATCGCCGAACTTCTGACCGTTCCTAAGGCCAAACACCATGTGGGGCGCCGTACTCATACTGTCGGCCCCTCCGGCCATAATGCAGTCCGCCTCCCCGGCCTTGATCTGATAAAATCCCATCTGGATCGCCGACATGGATGAGGTACAGTTCCGGTGAATGGTAATACCCGGAATCGTCACCGGAAGCCCTGCACGTACCAGGGAAACCCTGGCCAGGTTATTCTCCTTATAGGTTCTCTGGTAGTTGCAGCCCCAGATCACATCCTCAATGATGGCCGGATCGATTCCCGCCCGCTCCACCAGGCTCTGCATCACCGGAATGGAGAGGTCAGAAGGATTTACCGTCTTAAACTGCCCGTTGATGGCGCCGATGGGTGTCCGGCAGCCTGCTACGATCACAATATTTCTCATATTTCCTCCTTACTGCCATGCTCTCTGGCATACAGGGATCCCCGGAGGGGATTTCCCTCCTACAGCCTGCCAAGCGCCCGGGCCACCTTAATCAGCCCCTCCGTCAGCTCCTCGTTCAGCCGCTTGATCTCCTCCGGCGTATACTCCAGAAGACCCTTGCCTGTCTTAAAGCCCAGGTTGCCTGCCGCAATATTCTCCGTCAGCAGACGGGAAGGCTCCGTAGAGTTTTCCAGATGGGGGAACAGGTAGCTGTGGATATTGTAGGTCAGATCCAGGCCGCCCATATCCATAACCTCCACCGGCGCACAGATGCCAAGGCGCATACCAAAGCCATACTTGATGGCCTTATCCACATCCTGGGGCTCCGCGATCTCGTCCTCAATGATCTTAAGGGCCTCACGGAACAGTGCGTGCTGCAGACGGTTTGCCAGAAATCCCGGCACATCCTTTTTTACAAATACCGGGCACTTTCCGGCTTCCTCCAGCAGGTCGTAGGTGGCCTGGGCAATCTCGTCGGATACGTATCTGGTACGTATCACCTCCACCAACGGAATCAGGTATGCCGGATTCCAGTAGTGGGTTCCGATGATCCGCTCCTTATGCTCCGACTTCTCCGCAATCTCCGTAATGCTGATGGCGGAGGTATTGGAGGCCAGGATCGTCTGCGGCGGAAAGATCCGATCCATCCGTGCAAAATACTCCTGCTTTACCTCCAGCTTTTCTACGATACACTCAAAAATGATATCTGCAAAATCCGCGATTTCCTCCGGCTCATCCACAAATCCGATCCGGTCTAAGATCGCCGGGATCTGCGCCCCGTCCAGAGCGTCGTTGTCCACCAGCACCTGGAGGTTTTCCCGGATCACCTCCCTGGCATCGTAACGGGTCTTGTCGTCATATACATAGATCACCCGCACCTGATAGCCCTTTGTGGCAAAAAGCTGTGCGATGCCAAGGCCCATCTTTCCGGCGCCCAGGACGCCGATTCTCTTTTTCTCGCTCACGTTATCACTCCTTTCCTGCTTGTACGACAGCCCTTGGGCGCTGCCTTCTCTACGCTGCCGCGCAAAAAAGGCGCGCCCAGGGAGCTATTCTTATACCCGCAGCGCCGCGAAATAGGCTCCGTTCATGGCGTTGTAAATCTGCCCCACGTTATTGCAGTCGCCAATGATGTAATACTCATCCACCAGCTCCGCCAGCTCATCTACCTTGGCATAGGGAGCGCGGAAGCCCAGTGCGCAGACCACGGAATCCGCCTCGATCAGAAGCTCCTGGCCGTCCCGCTCACAGAGCACGCCCGCCTCGGTGATCTCCTTTACCTTGGTGCTCAGATAGATCTGGGCAGAATCCTCGATCTTGTGGGTCAGCGCGCCCCGGTAGAAGTTGTTGACCTCCTCCACCAGAACGTCCTTCATTTCGATGATGGTGCAGTCCCTGCCATGGCTCTTAAAGGAAATGGCTGCCTCGCCGCCCACAAAGCCGCCGCCCATGATGGCGACTCTCTGACCCAGTTGCTCCGGATTCAGCTCCGCGTCGCAGGCCATCACCACCTTGTCAGAATCAATGCCCTTGATGGGAGGCCGCAGCTCACCCGCTCCGATGGCGATGAAAAATGCGTCCGGATCAAATTCCTTCACATACTCCGGCGTCACCTCGGTATTTAAGACCACCTTTACACCAGCCCGCTCCACGCGGCCGCAGAGCACCTTGCAGAGCTTTGCGATATCTTCCTTAAAATAGGCCGCTCCCGCCGGATGCAGATTGCCGCCCAGCTTATCGTTTTTCTCCACCAGCGTCACATCATGGCCCCTCTGTGCGCAGACAATGGCTGCCTCCATACCGCCGGGGCCACCTCCGGCCACCAGTACCCGTTTCTTCTTCTCCGGCGCCTTATGGCCGTACTTCTCTGCCAACTGCTGGCCCATAGTAGGATTCACCGCACATTTTACCGTCTCGTTTTTCGTCCCTTCGCCAAAGCACTCATAGCATCTTAAGCAGGGGGTGATATCGTCCGCATGACCCTCTAAGGCCTTCTTGGGCAGGTAGGGATCTGCCAGAAGCCCCCGGGCGATCTCCACAATATCCGCCTGGCCGGAGGCAATGATCTCCTCCATCTGGGCCGGATCGTTGAGGGAGCCTACGCAGGCCACCGGCTTTTTCACATGCTTCTTAAACTCCGCCGCCAGATAGACATTGACGCCTCTGGGGTAAAATGCGTAAGGGTGGGTCCGGCAGAACATGTCGGGATCCTCATGGTTTCCACAGGATACGTTGAACAGGTCCACCTTATCCTCCACCAGCTTTGCAACCTCGATGCACTGCTCCATGTTCAGTCCCGCATCGGTCATATCGTCGCCGGAGATCCGAAGCTCCACCGGGAACATGGGACCCACCGCCTTGCGGACCGCATCTAAGGACAGCATCAAAAACCTTGCCCGGTTTTCCAGGGAACCGCCAAACTCATCGGTACGCCGGTTCATCACCGGGGACAGGAACTGGGAAAACAGCCAGCCGTGGGCCGCATGTACCTGTACCATGTCAAACCGGCAGTCCTTGCAGAGCTTCGCCGCTTTTCCGTAGGACTCGATAATCTCATAAATTATCTCCCTGGGCATCTCAAACACTTCGCCCTCCGGCAGAAGCTCATGGCTTGGGCCGTAGGCTATCTCACAGGCAGGATGATCGCCGCCTACGCTGGCAAGACCGCCGTATTTGCCGCCATGGGAAAGCTGGATGTTGGCATAAGCCCCCGCGTTGTGGACAGCATGGGCCACCGGCGCCATCTCCTGGCGTACCCCGAAACGGTCCAGCTCCACCTGCTTGTTATGGCTCTTGCCTGTTTTCGAGTGCACAATGGCCTCACCGTAGGTTACAACCGCCGCGCCGCCCATGGCCTTTTCTTCCAGATAAGCCCGCATCTCCGGCGTGAAAAATCCTTCGGTGGTAATCATACTGGGACTTGTCGGCGCAGCGATAATTCTATTTTTTAATCGGATATTTCCGATCCGAATGGGGGAAAACAGATGCGGATACAGCTCTTTTCCCGGACAGCTTTTTGCTCCCATGGCCCCCTCCTATCTTCTTAATTTCCAGAGATATTTTCTCGGCTCACCCTTCAGATATGCGGTAATCTCCTGTCCCATCATGGTACCGGACCAGCCGTCCACATCGGTGGTCAGACCAGCCATGTGAGGAGTGCACAGTACGTTTCTCATGGACAACAGCGGGTGGTTGGCCGGAATGGGCTCCTGCCAGTACACGTCGATGGCCGCCCCTGCAATGGTCTTATTCTGCAGGGCCTCCACCAGATCCCTCTGGTCGATGACTGCCGCCCGTGCGGTATTGATCACATAAGCCGTGGGCTTCATCTTGGAGAACCAGTCTTTATTTACAATATTCTTCGTAGCAGGAACTACAGGAAGGTGAATGCTGACCATATCACTCTCGGAAAGCATGGTATCAAGATCTACGGCTCTTGCCCCGTCCGCCTCAATCTTCTCTGCCGGCAGATAGGGATCGTATGCCAGAATCTCCATACCAAAGGCCTTGGCCCTCACCGCTACCTCACGGCCGATGGCGCCATAGCCTGCGATACCCAGCTTCTTCCCGTACAGTTCAAAGCCAATACCATAATCCGTAAAGGGATGATTCTCGTCTAAGGGGCCCCAGATCACGTTCTTCACATCCGGTACCCGGAACACATCCTCCACCGGCGCGCCAAGATGCTCGCCCTTCTGTAAGCCGGTTGCGCTTAAGGCAAGGTTTCTGGCTACCGCGATCATTAGCCCCATATTGAACTCTGCCACTGCCACGCGGTTACGGCCCGGCGTGTAGGACAGCTCCAGCCCTGCGTCTGCGATGGCGTCGTAGTCTACGGTTGCGGGTGTTCCCTTGGCAACTCCTAAAAACTTCATGCCGGACTCTGCCCACGCCTTGATAGTGTCGGCGCCTGCAACCTCGTCGCCCAGAACCACCAGCTCTGCGCCCATACACTCTTCTCTCGTCATATCCTCGGTCACGTTTCCTTTTCCGTGCTTTAATTCGCCACAGATCACAACGTCACACTGCTCTTTGATATATTCCATCTGCCCCTCCGGAATAGGAGTGCAGAGTGCCATTTTTTTCTTCATATCCTTCACCTCATGAATTTAATATGCTTTTTCCAGGATGGCCAGAACATCCTCTTTGGTGATATTCTGGCGGGGGTTGAAGCCAAGTACCGGCTCCTTCAATACGTCGTCGGCCAGCATGTCAAAATCCTTCTTCTCAATGCCCTGCTCGGACAATGTCTTGATGCCAAGCTCCTTGGTCATTGCCAGAAGGTCCCTGGACAGAAGATACATATCCTCCTGCTGATTGCCGGTAACCGGAAGGCCGATGGCTTTGGCCATATCTGCCATCTTCTCCGGACAGCTTACGGCATTATACTCCATGACGTAAGGCAGGACGGTGGCGTTTGCCATGCCGTGGGCCAATCCGAAATGGGCGCTTAAGGTATGGGCAATCCCATGTACCAGACCCAGATTTGCATTGGAGAAGGCGAATCCTGCGATAATGCAGCCCAGCATCATCTGTTCCCTGGCCTCCATATCGGAACCGTCCTTCACGGCTCTGGGAAGGTACTGGCGGAAGATCTTTAACGCTTCCAGGGAATTATAGCCCGTAAGCGGCGTTGCCATATTGGAAATATAGCTCTCCACCGCATGGGTGATGGCATCCATACCGGTAGCTGCCGTCACGCCTGCCGGCATGGTCCTGGTGAAATCCGGATCGCAGATCACGTCGGAGGCTACGATCTTATTGTCGATCACCACGTACTTGATCACCTTCTCGGTATCGATCAAGGCGCTTACGTTGGTGATCTCGCTGGAGGTTCCCGCCGTGGTGGGAATGGCGATCAGGGGCAGGCAGTCATTTTTTACCATATTCATACCGCCGTACGCACCGATCTTGCCGGGGTTGGTCATCAGCACATTGATGGCCTTGGCCAGGTCGATGCTGCTTCCGCCGCCTACTGCCACGAAGCCATCGATTCTCTGCTCCTTGGCGATAGCCGCCGCTTCCTCTACCACCTCGTTGGTGGGGTTGGGGATCACACCGTCAAATACAGCGGAGGCCACGCCGGCCTTCTCCACCTGGGCCATGACCTGCTGGGCAATGCCGGCCGCCTTCACACCTGCGTCATAAACCACCATCACATGCTTCATGCCGTAGCTTCGGATCATCTCCGGAAGCTGCTCCACCGCGCCGCGGCCAAATACGATATTGCTCTTTACAAAAAAGTTAAACATTTTCTTCCCTCCGGATTAAACTGCCTGGTCTGCCGCGATCAGTGCCAGCATCTTGTCGATGGCTTCCTTGGGCATAGGCTGATAAACGCCTGCAACCTTGGCGTAGTATGCGATCTGCGCCATCTCCTCGGTATATACGGCTGCGGCCATGGCAGCCTTCATGTTCTTGCCAACGCTGAACATGCCGTGGTTCTTGATGAGGACGGTCCTTCCGGTCTCGCCAAGAGCTTCTACAACCTTGTCCGCAACCTCGTTGCTTCCCGGCATAACGAAGGGAACGATCCCTACCGGATAAAATTCACACTGAGGTGGGGTGGTGGGCAGCAGCTCGTCGGACATGGCCGCGATGGTTGCAAACATACCATGCGTATGTACGGTTGCGCGGACGTCGCTTCTGGCTCTCATGGCCGCAGTATGCATCGGTACCTCGGAGGAGGGCTTGAAGGGGCCGTCTAACCATTTTCCATGCATGTCTACAATGGCGATCTGGTCTGCCGTCATTCCCTTATAGGAAATTCCGCTGGGGGTAATAGCCACCACATCGTCATTGTCGTCGCGCAGCGCGATATTGCCGGATGTGCCATGGATCAGACCATCCTCCACTGCCTCTAAGATTGCGTCCAGTACGATCTTTCTGATGTTTTCGTATTTCATTACAAATACCTCCTTGTGAATTTAAATTAGGTTGTTTTCTTTTTTCCTAAATTTATCTTACCCAGTGGAACGATTTTCCTCAAATTTACTTTTTCCTCTTCAAAGTGGAAAAACTTTCTGGTATACTTAGGAGGGGCAGGCAATTACGGAGGAATTTTTTGCTGTTCTCCCTTCCGCCCCATATACAAAATTCAGGAGGTGCACCATGCTATCTCTTCCTTTGAGGCAGCAGAAAATCTTACAGATCCTTCAGAGCAGGACAAGCTATGTCACCGGCACAGAGCTGGGCCGCCAGCTTGGCGTTTCTTCCCGGACCATCCGCACGGATATCACGGAGCTGAACCAGAGCCTGGCTTCCCTGAACGCCCAGGTGCTTTCCGTCAAAAGCAAGGGATATCTTTTATCCGCTGCCGATATGGAGCTTCTGGTAAACTGGGTGCGGGAGGATTCGGCCTTTTTGACCCGGGAGGACCGGGTGCGTTATCTGGCCTTCCAGCTCTGCTTAAGCGATTGTCCCATTTCCCTTTATGATCTGGAGGAGGAGATGGCGGTCAGCCATACGACCCTGGACCATGATCTTCGGCACTTAAAGTTCCGTTTCGTGCAGTCTGTCCCTTATATCTGTCTCCATCAGCAGAAGGAGGAGATTTACTTTGAAGAAAATGAGCAGAAGCGGAGGGAAATCTTAAACCGTCTGCTCCGGGAGGACTGGGATTATGACAGCAAGGGAAATGCTTACTACGGCTACGAGTTTCTGGATGAAGATATTCTGGAAATTATTATGAAGGAGGTCCCCCTGCATCTTCGGCGCCACAACCTGGCTATGGAGGATTCCAGCCTGGTGACGTTGAATCTGGCCCTGGCTATTATGTACCACCGGATCCGTTCCGGCCATCTTCTCCCGGCTGCCGCGCCTGCTGCCAAGCCGGATACCGCCGCCAACAGCGCCGTGCAGGATATGATGGATGCGCTGGAAGCCCGGCTGAAATGCTCCTTTTGCCAGGAGGAGCGGGATGATATCTACCAGTTAGTGGCCTCCTCCCATTTACTGGACTCCAGCCTTCTGACCTTTGAGACGGTTTACCGGTATTTTACAGATCTGACCATTCACATGGCCAATGACTACCTGAAAAATATCCGCGACGTGTTTCATCTTGATTTTTTTAATGATGAGGATTTTTACATTACGCTGCTGCAGTACATCCGCAGCCTGCAGGCGCCCATCCAGACCTGGAACGCCCAGGGAAATCTGGATATTACCAAGGGGAAGCTGGCGGTAGAGTTTGAGTTTGCCCATCTGTTCCAGCTCACCGCCCAGAAATATTTAGGTTACTACCTCCACAGCGCCGAGCTTTTGTATCTGGCCTACTGCGTCAGCGGAGCTCTGGAGTATTACTACCACCATCATCCGCAGTACAAGATCCGCACTGTGCTATGCGGCCATTTAAACCTGGCGGGGGTATGGTCCCTGAAGCGGAAGGTGCTGGGGGCTTTTTCCAATTACATCGATACGGTGGCCCTGTTCCCCATCAACAGCCGGAGTGCATATGATTTTTCCGACATAGAGCTGATCCTTACCACTACCCGGAAGGAATTTCCCACGGCGGAACACGCGGACGTCCTTCGGATCTCCACTTTTATGGATTCCACGGATCTTTTACGGATCCAGGATTATATCTCCAGTAAGCGGATGGATCATCTGTATCCGAATCCTTCCACAACGCTTCCACGGCTCCTAAAAGATGCTTTCTGGCATGAGCGGGGCGGCTTCCCTTCCCGTTTTGCGGCCATCGAGCATCTGGCCCAGAATTTTATCCGGGAAGGAATTGTGGGGGACAACTTCACCGCCGACATCCTGCGGCGGGAGTCTATCTGCTCCTTTGCCCGCTGCCCCGGCATCCTGTTCCTCCATTCCCTGGTGCCGGCTGATGAGACAAGGCTGTCTGTGGCTGTGCTGAACCATCGGATGATCTGGAACCGTTACAAGATCCGGCTGATTGTTATGGCCTCTTTTACACCGGAAGACGCCACACTGGTGTTCGCCCTGATCCGCAGCTTCTATACAACCCGCTACGATGCGGAGGCCATCCGGCTGCTGCGGACGAAGGAGGATGTAATGGCGTATTATGGGAGGGAGTGAAGCTGAAGGATCCTGGGCAGGGGCAGCGGAAGACTTTGACGACGTTGATCACATTTTGATGAAGGGAAGAAGCCATATCTGACTTTAGCTGTTAGATGTGGCTTCTTCCAATTGATCGCAAACGTCTCTTACAGATTAAAATATTGATACCATCTGGCAATAATCGTATCACGATTAGCCCATAAATACTTTTGAATCTTTTTTAAATCGTTGCTTGGGATATTACTTTTATTGTGAACTAACTCTATTTCATCTCTTTTTATCCAAAATTTTGTTGCATTTTCTGTTTGATTTCCCTTTGAAACATGGATATGAACTGGCTCTCCATTTTCATTGGACCAAAAATAAAAAGCGTATCCCATAAAATCCAGTAATGGTTTAGGCAACTACAACACCTTCCTTTTCTCTGGCGATTTCCCATATCAGGAAATTATTATTCCTTAAGTATCGCTCCAGTTCCAATAATTCATCCTCTGAAAATCCATATGTTTTATAAAACATATTATTAGGCAGTTTGCCCTCGGCAAAATCAAATCCATTCTTGTTCGGGCGTTCAAAATGTACCGTTATTTCGTCGAATCCGTTTTTTTCTTCTATATCTGAAAAAGTAAGTATAATATTATCTACTGTACTATAGTAATTTTTCATTCAATACTCCCCTCTTTCTTAATGGTCCATAATAGAATCTCCGTAAAGACAGCCTTATCACCTAAGCGATAAGGCTGAAATTTTCAAGCTGGACATTTATTAGACGCTTCCGGTAAGCGAACAATATTTTCGAGCCGTACACTTATTAGTCGCAAACGGCGTGCAAACAATATTTTCAATGGCGGATTGCTCCGTCTCTGATAGTATTATATGAAATCGCAAAGATTATGTCAAGAAATTTTCTGAAGCGCAAATATTTTTGTAGCAGAAACAATAGCGAAATCCCCGCCAGTATGATATAATCCTTCCAGCAATTCAAATTACACACACGACCAGGAGAGTTACCAATGAATATTGTATTGATCGCCGCATGGCTGCTTGCTATTGTTTCCACTCTGTTCATCCACCCGGACGCCGCCTATATCGGCTATATTGACTTTCATACGCTGGGGCTTCTGTTCTGCCTGATGACCGTGATGGCAGGACTGAACCGGCTGGGGCTGTTCGCCCAGGCTGCCCAAAAAATGCTCTCATCGGTGAAAAACAGCCGGCAGTTGGAGCTGATCTTAGTGCTGCTTTGCTTTTTTTCCAGTATGTTCATCACTAATGACGTGGCTCTGATCACCTTTGTGCCCTTTGCCATCCAGGTACTGAATCTGGCGGACCGCAAACAAACCCTGGTCCTTGTGGTGGTCCTGCAGACGGTGGCCGCGAATCTTGGCAGTATGCTCACCCCCATCGGGAACCCCCAGAATCTCTACCTGTACTCCGGATCCGGTATGGGGGTGGGGCAGTTTCTCCTGCTGATGCTGCCTCTGACAGTTCTGGCAGCGGTACTGCTCCTGATTTTCCTGTTTGTGCGGAAAAAGACACCTTTAAAAGATCTGAACCTGCCGGAAACGATACCTCGGGAAAGCGGGAAACGGGCTGTGATGTACGGCGTTTTATTTCTTCTGTGTCTGTGCTGTGTGGCCCGTATTCTGCCGGTGTGGTTGATGGTGCTCCTGGTTCTGACGGCTGTTTTGGCAGTGGATCGAAAGACCTTAAAGCATGTGGATTACAGTCTGCTTCTGACCTTTGTGGGATTTTTCATTTTTATCGGAAATATGGGACGGATCGAGACTTTCCGCAGCTTCCTGCAAAATATCATCGACGGGCATGAGATCCTTACTGCAGTCCTGTCCTCCCAGGTGATCAGCAATGTGCCGGCGGCCCTGCTCTTATCCGGCTTCACCGGGAAGTGGGAGGCTTTGATCATTGGTACGAATATCGGAGGGCTGGGCACGCTGATCGCCTCTATGGCCAGCCTGATCTCCTATCGGCTGGTTGCGGCTGCTGAGCCGAAGGAGAAAGGCCGGTATCTGATTTATTTTACGGGAATCAATGTAGTATTTCTGGCGGTAATGCTGGGGGCGGCTATTTACGCCTCCCCGGCCAGCTCCAACTGGGCAGTTACCAGCCCGTAATAAATCCCTTTCTTCTCCAGCAGCTCATTATGGGTTCCCGCCTCCGCAATGCCATGCCGGTCGATGACTACCAGCCGGTCGGCCTCCCGTTAAGAGGCCGCTTCCGGCGCAGGGCTCGCAGCGTACCTTTTCTACCTTGGAAAGCAAAAACTCCTTTTGTAGTTGTCCGGACAACAGCACGAAAAGCCGTTTGTCCGTCACGGCAATCCACCCATCCTTGATCCGCCGGTTCCCATAAAGGTCATAGGGCACGCAGTAATGGATTTCTTCCCCCTTCTCCAGCTTAAGAAGCGCCAGCTCATCCGGGGGTAAATCAAATAAAACCTTCATGATAGTTTCTCCTTGTATATCTCTGCTGTCGTTTCCGGGCAAAAGCAGATCTCAGAGATATAAATCCAGCTTCTTTTGTTCCGAAGCCGAAAGCTTCGACAAATCCTCTAAAATATAACGGTTTCCGTCCAGGTCGGTAATCTGATAACGCCAGCCTCCCATGTGAAGCACGTTGCTGCCGCCCATCTGGACGGCAAAACGGCAACGGCCATAATTGGTTTCCACCTGAAAATAGGCATAGCCGTATTCGTCCTTTACTTCCAGTACCTTTTGAATCACCGGCGTGTAATAACGCATGTCAAGCTGCTCACGGATCATCTGCATCTGCTCTGGTTCGAACTGCTTTAAATCCTCAATCAGCCCGATCTCCTTTGCCTTCTCGTCGGCCTCGCGCACGGACAGAAAACGCTCCGGCTCCGAATCGGGAAAGGTCCGGTATATAAAAACACGGTCGTAATGCTTATCCTGATAATCCAGAGAGAGGAATCCGCCCGGCGTGGGGGTAAAGCTTGCGTTGTCTTTCGTAAGATACCGGATCGTCTGCAGCTCCTCCGATTCCTTTAGCAATTGTTCTTCGTCAATCTCTTCTATATTATTCCAATCCATAAGATATCCTCCCGCTGTTATTCTAATCCACGCATGGCCAGCGCTTTTGTCTGCAACTGCATCAGCTTATAATAGGTTCCTTTCTGCTCGATCAGACTTCGGTGGGATCCTTCCTCTGTCAGCCTGCCGTCATCCAATACCACCAGGCGGTTGGCATTCCGTAATGTGGACAGCCGGTGGGCAATGGACAGGATGGTCCTTCCACGGGTAAGTCGGTCTAAGGAAGCCTGGATCGCAAGCTCCGTCTCGGTATCCACAGAAGCCGTCGCCTCATCTAAGATCAGAATCTTAGGATCAGCAAGAATGGCTCTGGCAATGGAAATACGCTGCTTTTCACCGCCGGACAGCTCCCGCCCGGAGGAACCGATTACCGTATCGTAACCGTCCGGCATTTTACAGATAAAGTCATGGGCACCGGCTTGCATGGAAGCCCTTAAAATCTCCTCATGTGTGGCATTCGGTCTGGCGTAGGCGATATTTTCTGCCACAGTTCCCATGAAAATATAGGTTTCCTGGGATACCATGGCGATCGTTCCGTGAAGAGAGGAAAAGCTCAGGTCTTTTACGTTGACATCGTCGATCAGCACATTTCCCCCGGTGGTATCATAAAGCCGCAGGAGCAGATTCATGAGAGTCGTTTTTCCTGCCCCGGAGCGGCCCACGATCCCCAGCATTTCCCCGGGCTGTACCGTGAAGCTGATGTTTTAAGCACCGGCTTCCCGGTTTCGTAGGCGAAGGACACATTGCGAAACTCAATTTTTCCCTGTATGTTGTCCAGCGAAACAGCGTTCTCCTTCTCTGCGATCTCCGGAATGGAATCTATGATCTCAAATATACGCTGGGCGGAATTCATGCTCTGGGTCCACCAGCGGAAGCAAAAGGAGAAAAAGTCCAGCGGACCGTTGAGCTGTGCGATATATCCGGTGAAGGTCAAAAGCATACCAAGCTCCATATGACCGCCCTCAAGGATCAGCCAGGCTCCAAGGCTCCAGGCCAATAGCTGGACGAGGTTTTCCACCACCAGATAAGCGCCGTCGTAGCGGTTATCATATCTCGTCACGTTTAATTCCGTCCGACGGACGTTCTGGTTGCTCTTGCTGAAGCGTTTCAGCTCCCGCTCCTCCTGGCCGAAGGCCTTGACCACCCGGGCCCCCTTTACGTTGTCGTTGATCTGGCTGTTCAGATTCCGTCTGGCCCGATGACGCCGGCCATAGGCGCTCCAGATCCGGGGCATCATCTGGAAACTGAACCAGGCCAGGGGCAGAAGCAGCGCAAGAGAGAGTACTGCCATGAACGGGTTCAGGGAAAACATCACCGCCGCCGTCAGAAGCAGCGTCAAAACATACACGATGAAAAAGGGAACGCCGTCGATGAAGAAACCCGTCACTTCGTTGGCATCGCTCATAATCCGGGTCATGAGGCTTCCCGTCTGCTTCTTATTGTAAAAGCTCACCGACAGCCTGCCCATGGAGGTAAAAGCCTGATTCCTCAGGCTGGCCACAATCCTTGGAACAATCAGGCTGCTCATCAGGTTCTGTACAATACCAAATAGCTGAATAAAAAGCTTTGACAGAACCATGACCAGAGCTGTCCATCCCAGAATGACCAGAAAGCTTGTGCCAGGCATTCCCAGAAGCCTTGCGAAGCTTTCGTCCCGGGCAAGTATCCGGTCGTAAAGAATCGTACCGCTCAGATACGGCCACACCAGATTGAGAAAGGAGGTAGCAAGAAAGCATAATACCATTACCGCCAGCTTTCCCTTGTGAACCAGATACATCTTCATAATCCGCCCAAATACGGATTTGCGGTCCATGCATCTGGGACAGAGCTTCCGCTCCGGATCTGGATAAAGAGTGCCGCAGTGTGGGCAAAAGGCTTCCTTTTTCTCTGGCTGAAGCTCTTTCTCTGTCAAGGCTTCGCCTTTCAAAAGCTTTTCCACCTGTTTTTCCAACGGCAGCCAGAAGCCAAGCTGGGAATTGCTGGAAAGGCCGCGCGGATATCCCCGTCCTTCTTTTTCACCACCAGGCAGATGCGTCCGATTTCCTGCTGGATCTTTACGCCGGTCATCTGGTCAAGCCCGTATACCTGAACGGTGGCATCCATCTGCTGATTGAGGGCTTCCCTGCGGTAGCCGCCGAAGGAATACACCTGATCGTGCAGAGGCGGATACAGGATGACGGCTAATTGTTTGGAAGTCAAAATAATATAGCCTTCTGTAAAATGAAAATCGGCAGTCTCGTCACAGCCTGCCCAGTATAAAATATCTTTTTTATGTATATTTGCTCCGGCACATAAATCATACACTCTGCCGGGCAGCTTTTTTTCTGCCGCCAGATCTCTTGACGGCTGTATTTTAGACGCTGTATTCATTATCCCCTCCACGGTTATGCTGACGCTACTGCGAATATCCCATATGCCGGGTAGCAAGCTCCTCCACCGCCAGGAGCGGCCCCTGCCCAAAGCTCTCGAAGGGATACTCTCGCTCCAGCCGTTCTGTTTCTGCCATCAGAAATGGGATCAGAGATACTTCTCCCCGGAATCCCAGAACCAGGCAGAGCATGGATTTCAGGTATTCACTTAGAAACGTCTTATAGTTCTGCAGGATCCAGTCACAGTAGTTCTTCTGGGAATGCAGGAAAAAGTGAAGTGTATTTTCAATAAATATATCCTGCATGTTGGTCATGGCCCTGCTTTGGATCAATGGCAGAATCTCATTTTCATATTGAAGGATTTTTTTGCGAAGAAGCACCCGGTTCGCACCTGACAAAGGTTTCCTCATAAGGCGGATGAGTTCGTCCATAGTTTCTGCTGCAATAATTTCCTGTTCCCTTTTGATGTCCTTGTCTGTCGGCACTAAATGCTCTGCTACGTATTGGTTTACGGCTTCTTCCATTCCTGGCGTTAAGTAGATGCTATATTCCAGCCTTGCGGCTGAAAACTCCTTGAGGGGATGGTTGTGCAAAAAGTTGCGGATCTCTTTTTTGGTCATTTTCTTTCCTTTCCGGGGTGGGGCATTCATATTGGTCATACCACGTTGGATTGACGCTGGTGGTTTTAAATAGATTCGTTATGCGGTGACCCACATATCATACCACCGAATGATCGGCTCTGCAATGGTTTTCTGAATATTAGCTTCTTTGGAACAGCCGGTTTTCTTTCTCCTTAATACGTCCATAATTTCATCAAAGAGATTCTTTTTTGATTTCCACCAACGTTCCCGTTCTCTATCATGTCCTTTATACTCTATAGATTCAGGCCTTGTCTCCTCTGCGAACTGCACTTGTAACCTTAATACTTCTTCAAAATCTCTTCATTTCAAAATAAATATTTGACAATGGAATCACATATGCTATTATATATACAGGTTAACTCGTGAAGGATAATGGCTGGGTTCTCGAACGGGAGTAGGTGTAAACCAAGAATTCCTTTGCCCCTGGGGTTAACTTTTTTATTGATTTTCTAGATTCGCAACAATCTTTTCTGAAATCAATCCCCCTAATATTCCACATAACAAATCCCGCCAAACGAAATCGCCACAATATACTATTTATAGTTTAACATGAATATATAGCGAAAACAACCGTCCGTTTTCTATCCGCTTGCCTTTTCCCCCGCCTTATGCTAAAATGCAAGGGAAAACGAAGTATGGGAAAGGGGTCATTCTATGGCAGCCGAAAGTAAAAAACTCCCCATTGGGCTTGAATGCTTTGAGGATATCCGAAAAGAAATTTTTTACTACATTGATAAAACCAACCTCATTATCGATCTGCTGCAAAATTGGGCAAAAGTGAACCATTTCACCCGGCCAAGGCGTTTTGGGAAAACGCTGACTATGGGCATGTTGAAGGCCTTTTTTGAGATTGGAACCGACCCTTCCCTGTTCGATGGGCTGTCCGTCTCGCATCAGGCCGAATTATGCCGGCAATATATGGGACAATTTCCTGTCATTTTCCTCAGTTTAAAAAGCGTCAATGTGCTGACCTTTTCCAGTGCCCTGCAAAAAATGGGAGCACTCATTCGCAAAGAAGCCCGGCGTTTCCAATTTCTGCTGGAAAGCGACAGGCTCACCGACATCGAAAAGCAGTCCCTGCTGCCCCTTTATCAGCCCAATATACCCCAGGAAACCCAGCAGGAAAGCCTGGCTCTTTTTTCTGAAATGCTCTGTAAGCATTTTAATAAAAAAGTGATCATTCTGATTGATGAATACGATGTTCCATTGGACAAGGCATATGAGAACGGTTACTATGATGAAATGGCAGATCATATCCGCTCCACCTTTGAGATGGCCCTAAAAACCAACGAATTCCTGTATTTTGCAGTATTGACGGGATGTCTGCGGATTTCCAGGGAAAGCATTTTCACTAGTCTTAACAATTTTAATGTACACACCATATCAGACGCCGCCTACGATGAATATTTTGGTTTTACAGACAGCGAGGTACAAAATCTCCTGACCGATTATCATATATCCGGCCAATACCGGACTGTGAAGGAATGGTATGATGGATACCAGTTTGGCCGCGAAAATATCTATTGCCCGTGGGATGTTCTCTGCTATGTGAAGGATCATCTGGCCGATCCTGCGGCAGAACCCCAGATGTATTGGGCCAACAGCAGCGGGAATGGAATCATCAGACATATCATTGACGGGGCCTCCGGGACCACCAGGGATCAGATTGAAACATTGATCTTAGGCGGTTCTGTGGAAAAAGAGCTTGTCTATGAGCTCACCTATAACGACCTTGATTCCGAGGACGCAGACGAACGGCTGTCCTACCTGTGGAGTATCTTATACACGACAGGCTATCTCACAGATGCGGCCCAGCCCTCCAACCGCCTGCACCGCCTGGTGATCCCCAATCAGGAGATCCGGCTGATATTCGAAAAGCAGATCCGGGTATGGTTCAACCGGCTCATTATGAGCGATACTGGTAAGCTCGGAAGCTTCTGCTCCGCTCTGAAAAACGGAAATGCTTCGGAGGTAGAAGCGCACTTCAATGCCTTTCTTCTAAGCTCCATCAGCATACGCGATACATTCGCAAAGAAGGATATGAAAGAAAACTATTTTCATGGCATCCTGGTGGGACTTCTTAGCAGTGAGAGCTCCTGGATCGTGAAGTCCAATGTCGAATCGGGAAACGTCTACAGCGATATTCCGGTAGAAATACCGGCTGAAAAGATTGGATGCGTCATTGAAGTAAAATATGCAGAAAACGGAACCTTCGATGCCAAATGCACAGAAGCCCTGGCACAAATTGAGAAACAGAATTACACGTCAACACTTCAATTGGACGGAATGCAAACAATCCACGCTTACGGGATCGCATGCTTTCGCAAGGGATGCCGGGTGGCTTATAAAAACCTTTCCATATAAGGCCCTGCACACGCGAACCTCACATCCATGTCCAGCCGAAGCATGACAGGCGTATATTGCTCCCAGGGATGCAGCACAACCTTAACGGTCTCCCCGCTCCTGGTCAGCTTGATATTCCTTCATTGATCTGATCCAGCAGCAAAATGTTCCTTGATCCAGATGTTGTTGTAATGGATCAGGTTACAATCCAGCTCTGTCATAGAGCCCTTGGGGACGCCTACGATAAGCTGTATCCCTTCTATCGGAAAATGTATCGCATCTGGTTGCAGACAGGATCCCTGATCTCCATCAAGGAAAATGTAAACTCTGCTGCGGCTTCGGAAAAAATTCGGGAACGGATTCGGGAATGTCTTTCCCACACCTCCACTCATGTGCTTCCTTCAGCAAAAGCGCTATGATTTCCTGCTTGCCAGAGGTATAACTCCCTCGGTCATCCGAAAATTGCATTGCCAGCTTTTTCTTACAATCATCATATTGCAAAGCTTTCTCCGGATGGCAATTGAGATAATCCCGGAAATTGATATAGTGATTCCATTCTGCTCCATTCCATTTTACTACATGGATGTGATGCGTACGCGTATCCTTTTCAAAATCACCCATTACAAATAACAATTGTCCTGCAAGATCTTCTCCGCGAAAAACGAACTCCTGCTGTTTTAACCGTTCCATGTAAGGCAAAATATCATTCAACTCACGGACACCAACAACAATATCAATAATCGGTTTTGCATAAATTGAGTGAATGGCAGTGCTTCCAATATGCTGAATATCAACAGCGGCATTTCCTAGAATCTGTTTCGATCTTAGGATTACAGCTTCCGCATTTTTTGTCCATTCCTCCTGATGGGATAGCAACTGCACCCTTCCTCTTTTTAATCCTATCATACTTTTCCCTTTCTTTTTCCCCAAAAATCAGTTATACTTACTAATTATAAAACCCCCACCCTTTTCCGTTTCCATGCGTCTGCAGAGACAAAAGCTCTCTTTTTGGTGCAGAGATTGAGAGGAAAAAACCAGAACGCTCGTATATACTAAAACTGTCAGGAGGATTTTTATTATGGAATGGATCGAACGGCTCAATGATGCCATCAGTTATATCGAGGAACATTTGACAGAGGAAATCGATTATGGCCGGCTTGGGCAGATTGCCTGCTGCTCCTCGTATCATTTCCAGAGGATGTTCACCTATATAGCGGGGGTTCCCTTTTCCGAATACATCCGCAGGAGAAAAATGTCCCTTGCCGCTGTGGACCTGCAGGGCAAAAACATGAAAATCATTGATGTGGCGGGAAAATACGGTTATCATTCCCCTACCGCCTTTAACAGGGCGTTTCAGTCTGTTCACGGTGTCGCGCCGTCTGCCGTAAAAAACGAGGGCGTTTCCATAAAATCCTTCCCGCCGATCACGTTTAAAATTACAGTAAAAGGAGTGGAGGAAATGAACTATCGTATTGAAACAAAAGACGCCTTCCGCATTGTAGGCGTATCTGTACCGCTGCATAAGGACATTGAAAAAAATTTTGCGGTCATCCCTTCCAAATGGCAGGAAATATCCACCAACGGAACCTTGCAGCGATTGATTGGCATGATGGACACGCCGCCCATGGGAGTGCTTGGCATCAGTACCTGTAATGATGTGGAGCAATGGAGGTATTATATTGCGGTATCTTCTTCACAGGCTGTAAATGACCTTGAAGAATATATAGTGCCGGCGGCAACCTGGGCAATTTTTCCGGGGGAGGGCACAAACCAGTCGATTCAGGAGCTGGAGCGGCGCATCGTAACGGAATGGCTGCCGACATCGGGGTACGAGTATGGCCGCGCTCCCGTTGTTGGGGGTTACTTAAATCCAGATTCGCAAAATTCGCTAATAGAAGAAT